>CAYHAJ010000416.1:0-19217 GCA_964354535.1 uncultured Pirellulales bacterium | reverse complement strand
CCAGCCCTTTGTATGGGGCGTGCTTAGGGGAGGCGTCTACCTGCCGGCCGAGTTCACCGGTTTGAGCGGTTCGGACCGGCAGCGAAGCGTCCTGGCCCATGAGCTCAGTCACGTCACCCGTTTCGACGCGGGCGTCAACCTGCTGCAAATCCTGGTTCAGGCGGTCTACTGGTTCCATCCACTCGTCTGGTGGTGCAACAGGAGAATCCGCCAGGAACGCGAGAAATGCTGTGATGAGATGGCCATCGTTCACCTCAACACACCGCCCGAGCATTACACTGGCGCTATCGTGGACGTGCTGGCAGCCGAGCGTCGGTCGGCTCATCGTATCCCTTCATTAGCTATCGTGGGTTCCGTCAAAGACATCGAGGAAAGGATAAAAACCATGTTGACACCAGGTAAGAAATTCCATAAGCGCCCGAGTTTGGTGGCCGCGAGCATCGCATTGCTCACCGCCCTCGTGACCATCCCGACCGCGCTCGTATTGACCGCCAGAGGCGAAGGGCAGCCGACAGCCCAGAGCGTGGACAAACCCGCGGCGGACGGCCAGAAACCCGAGCAACCTCGTTTTGCCGCGCGGACCTTCAACGCCCAGACCTCGTTTGTCGTTCTTGCTCAGGCGACTCCTTCATCCCACTGGAAGATAGTTGGACGTACGCCGAGCGCGGCTCCTCTGGCAATCCCTGCCTGTTCGTGTTGGTGGGTGCAAACCGCAGGGCCCGTGAAGGATTGGGATCTGCTGCTCCGCGAGATAACCCAAGACAAGGTCCCCGGCCTGGAATTGAAGCTGGCCACGGATTCTGATGTGAAGCGTTTGGCGGGTCTGACAGGATTGCTGCGACTGGGCTTGGGTGGCACCGAGGTCACGGACACAGGCTTGGGCTACCTGAAAGACTTGACGGGATTGAGGTTGGAGTGGCTGGGTCTAACCGACACACAGATTACAGATGCAGGGTTGGCCCAACTCGAGAGTATGACTCGATTGCAGCGTCTGGATTTGCCTGGCACCAAGATTACAGACGGCGGCTTGGAGCATCTCAAGGGCCTGACCCAGTTGCAGCGTCTGGATTTGTCCGGGACCCGAGTCGCGGGAGCGGGATTAGCCCATCTTGAGGGCCTGATCAGATTGCAGGACTTGGGGTTGGACAACACCCAAGTCACAGATATGGGTCTGGCCCATCTCCAAGGCCTGACCAGACTTCGGGTGGTGAGTCTGGCAAATACAAAGATCGCGGACTCAGGCTTGGAGTACCTCAAAGGCTTGATTGAATTGGAGTCGCTGTGGTTGCCCGGTATCCAAATCACAGATGCTGGTTTGGCGCACCTCAAGGGCCTGACCGCATTGGTGACCCTGAATCTCGGCGGCACCCGGGTCACGGATGCGGGCTTGGAGCATCTCAAAGGCTTGAAAGCACTACAGCAACTATATGTGCCCGACACGCGGGTCACAGACGCCGGCTTGGAACACCTTAAAGGTCTGACCGGCCTGCAGCAGATCAACTTGTGGGGCACCCAGATCACGGACGCGGGCCTGGAACATCTCAAGGGCCTGACTGGGTTGCAGTTGCTGTGGGTGTCCAGCAAGATTACGGATGCGGGCGTGCAGCATCTCAAAGGCATGACCGCGTTGCAGGATTTGGGATTATGGAACGCCCAAATCACGGATGCCGGTGTAGCCTCCCTCAAAGGTTTGACCGGGTTGCAGCGATTGCGGCTGCAAAACGCCCAAGTAACAGACACCAGCCTGGAATACCTCAAGGGTCTGACCGGACTGCAAATGCTGCAACTGCCAAGTGCTCAGATCACGGATGCAGGCTTGGTGCACCTCGGTAGCCTGACCGGGTTGTCGATTCTGGATCTGAGTGGCACGCGGATCACGGATGCGGGCCTGGAGCATCTCAAGACCTTGACTGGATTGCAGCAACTGTGGTTGACCGGTACTCAAGTCACGGATGCGGGTGTGCAACAACTCAAGCAGAGCCTTCCGATGCTGACGATCAAGAGAGACCCGGCAAAGTAGAGGCTTTCCCGGTAACTCCTGCCTCACATTCCGAGATCGTCTGAGGCGTGGAGCGTCTCAGTCGCCGGTGGCGGTGAAGGTATAGCTACGGTTTGGCCGCCAAGTCGGCACAGACCAACTCTTTGTCGTTGCGGGCGTGGATGCGCTGGTTGGCGAAGGCCGGGCGGGACCAGCAGACGCCGCCACGCTGACCGAGCTGGTCCTCGGTCGGGTCGAGCAGCTTGGTCCGGCTGATCTCGTGGAAGCCATCCGGCGCGAGGCGGCTGATAATCAATTCGCCCCGCTCGTTGAACATCCAGACCTTGTCGTCGTTGCGGACCATGTGGATGTTGGACCAGCGGGCCTTGGGCGCCACGGTCACATCCTCCCCCAGAAAAATTCTTGCTTGGCTGCAGATTTTCTTGTTGACAGGTAGTATTACCTTGATAGTATTACCTGTCATAACAACCGTGTTGAAGGAGCTGAATATGCCGCAGAAGCCATTGGAGATTCGTCTGGGCCGGTTGGGACTCCAGATCATGAACGTGGTCTGGGACCGGGGGAAGGCCACAGTCTACGACGTGAAGGAGGCCATTTCCCGGGGCCGCACCCCCGCCTATACCACGATCCTCACGATGATGAGGAAGCTGGAGGCCAAGGGGTACCTGGAGCATGACGTGGACGAGCGGACCTACGTCTACCGGGCGACCGTCAGCCGGCAGGAGGTGCGACAGAGCCTGCTGGCCGACTTGTTGGAGCGGGTCTTTGAGGGATCGCCCTCGTTGCTGGTCAACAGCCTCGTCGAACAGAACAAGGTGACCGAGGAGGAGCTCCGCGAGATTCGGAGACTCATCGGCAAAAGGAGGAAACAAAATGAATGAGATGGTACACACCCTAACCGACGGCGTGTTGCGTCACCTGGCCGTCGGCTCCGTGGCCGCCCTGGTCCTGGTCTTGTTGGCCTTGGCCTTCCTCAAGGCCGCACGTGTCCGCACGCCCGTGTACCGGCACATGGTCTGGCTCTATTGTCTGATGGGTATCGTGGGGCTACCGCTGATCTGGCTCTATGGGCCCAAGTTGACACTGGCCGTTCTACCGGCCAGAGCGGGGACACACGCGACCCTCGCATCGCCGGCGGCCGAGGCTGACATGGAAGGGCCCTTGGGCGACGCCGGGTTGACTCCGGCACGTCGCTTGACGGCCGAGACACCCTCCGCACGTCAGGAGACTGTCCTTTCCTGGAAGGCGGCAGCCGCGGCCCTGTGGTTCTTAGGCTTCTTCATCATGCTCACCAGACTGGCGGTCGGATGGCTGCGCCTGCGACGAATCTGCCGTGGGGCCGTACCCCTGGAAGAGAGTGAGTATCCCGCCGGCTGGGCCAGTCCCAGCCTGCGGCTATGCCTGACTTCCCAGTTGCCGGGCCCGGTGTGCTTCGGCATGTTCCGCCCGATCATCCTGCTGCCCCAGGACATGGTTCGGGCCAGCCGTCGCGAGAACCTCCGAATGGTCTTGACCCATGAGCTGGCCCACATCGAACGCCGGGACTGCTGGGCCAACCTGTTCCAGCGGCTCGTCGAAGCGGTGTATTTCTTCCATCCGCTCGTCTGGCTGGCCAGCCGGCAACTGACCCAGCAGCGTGAAGAAATCTGCGACAACCACGTCCTGGCCGAGGGCGTGTCGGCCGACGACTACACGACGTTGCTCTCCCACCTCGGGACACAGGCCGTACATACCCCCTACCTTCAGACGGTAGCCCTCTTCGAGGGTCAACTGCTGTCGAGAATTCGCAGTCTCCTGGACCCCTCGCGGAGCCGCCAGACCAGATTGCCTGGGCGAGTCGCAGCGATCTGCACAGCCGCCGTCGCGGCGGCATTCCTCTTGTTCGGCAGCATTCGCCTCGCCGCCCAGCCCAGCGACCGCGCCACGGCGGCCTCCCCGAAGAGTCCCGCCCCATCGCCCACCGCCGCCACCGCGAGCAGCGAAGAATCGGAGCTACCCCGCTTTGCCGCCCGGACCTTCAACTCCAGGGCCGCCTTCGATGTCTTTTTTGTTCAGGAGACCTCTCCCGATGAATGGACGTGGATTGGGCGAACACCGAGCGCCGCGCCTTTAGCAATCCCCGCGGGTCGGAGTTGGGGGGTACGGCCGTCGGGTCTGGTGAGAGATTGGGACCTGCTGGTCCGGGAGATCAGCCAGAATAGGGTCCCTAGTCTGGTATTGGCGTCGCCTACCGATTCCGATCTGACACACCTGGCGAATCTGACCGGGCTGCAGGACTTGTACCTGGGCGGCCGGCAGATCACGGATGCAGGTATGAAACACCTCCAAGGCCTGACCGGATTGCGGGTGTTGATTGTGCGGAGCACGCAAATCACTGATGCAGGTCTGGCGTACCTGCAGAGTCTGACAGCGCTGCAGGAGTTGCGGCTGGCGAAAAACATTGCGGATGCGAGCGTAGAGCATCTCAGAAGTCTGGCCGGACTGCGATGTCTCCATCTGACCGACTGCCCGATCACCGACGCGGGCCTGGCTCGCCTCACCAGCCTGACCGGGTTGCAGGACCTGCTGTTGTGGAAGACCCAAATCACAGATGCGGGCCTCGAACACTTCAAACGTCTGACCCGGCTACGATCTTTGTTTTTGCAGGGGACGCAATTCACCGGCGCGGGTCTGGCCCACCTCAATCGCCTGACTTCCTTGCAGGATCTGAATCTGTCGGCTTCCAAGGTCACGGACGCCGATCTGGAAGGTCTTGCAGGCTTGGCTGGATTGCGAGGACTCAAATTGCAGGACACGCAGATTACTGACGCGGGTCTGGCTCATCTCCAGAGTCTGGCTGGATTACGCCGGTTGAATGTGGGCATGACCCAGGTTACGGACGCAGGCCTTGAGCATCTCAAGGGTCTGACCCAGTTGCATGAACTGCAGGTGGGCGGATCCTCCGTCACGGACGCGGGGTTGGCGCAGTTGAAAAACCACGCCGGGCTACGGCTACTGGGTCTGGCAGGCACCAAGATCACCGATGACGGCTTGAAATATCTCAGCACCCTGACCGCACTGCAGGAGCTGCGACTGTTCGACACCCAAATCACGGATGCGGGCTTGGCCCACCTCAAGGGCCTAACCACGTTGCAGGTGCTCTACCTGAATCGCACGCGGATCACGGATGGGGGGATCGAGCATCTCAAGGGCTTGACCGAATTGCGGAAGCTGCTGTTGTTGAACACGCGCATCACGGACGCGGGCCTTCAGCTTCTCCGAGGCCTGACGCAACTGCACACCCTGGACTTGGATGGGACCCAGGTCACGGACGTAGGTCTGGAGCATCTCACAGGTCTAACGGAACTGCGATATCTGTATTTGTCCCGGACCCAAGTCACGGACGCGGGTGTGCAGCGGCTTCAGCAGAGCCTGCCCAAGCTGATCGTAGAAAGAGGTTCAGCGCAGCCGACGACCCAGAGCACGGGCCAGCGCCCCCAGCCAATTGGTGGGGCCGCCGTAGACAACGAGAAGGTGGAACAGCCGCGTTATGCCGCGCGGACCTTCAACGCCAGGACGTCGTTCGATGTTTTTGCTCAGGGGACTTCTCAATCCGGATGGAGGTCAATCGGACGTACGCCGAGTGCCGCTCCTCTGGAAATCCCCGCATGTTGGTGTTGGTGGGTGCAAACCCCAGGCCCCGTGAAAGATTGGGATCTGCTGCTCCGCGAGATAACCCAGAATAAGGTGCCCGGCCTGCGACTGAGTGTTGCAGCAGACTCTGATGTGAAGCGTTTGGCGGATTTGACCGGATTGCTGGGCCTGGGTTTGGGCGGCACCGAGCTTACGGACACAGGCTTGGCCTACCTCAAGAACCTGACTGGGTTGAAGTTGGAGTGGTTGGGTTTGTCCGGCACTCAAGTTACGGATGCAGGGCTGGCCCACCTCGAGGGCATGACTCGATTGCAGCGGCTTGATTTGCCCGGCAGCAAAATCACAGACGCGGGTGTGGAGCACCTCAAGGGCCTGATCCAATTGCGGCGGTTGGATTTGTCCGGCACCAAGATCACAGATGCCGGCTTGGAGCCTCTCAAGGACCTGACGGGACTACAGTCATTGAATCTGGGGCAGACCAAGATCACGGACGCGGGCCTGACCCATCTCAAGGGCCTGACCGGATTGGAGGATTTGAACCTGTGGGGCACCGAGACAACCAATGCCGGTTTGGTCCACCTCAAGGGCTTGACCGGATTACGGTCGGTGGGGTTGGAGAACACCCGCATTACCGATGCGAGCATTGAGGCTCTCAAGGACCTGACGGGACTGCGAATTCTGTATTTGTCCGGTAGCAAAGTCACGGACGCGGGCTTGCAGCATCTCAAGGGTCTGCCGGGATTGCAGGAACTATACTTGGAGGATACCCAGCTCACGGACGCAGGTCTGCAACATCTCAAGGGCCTTACGGGATTGGAGAACTTGGATTTGGGGCAGACTAAGATCACGGACGCGGGCCTGGAGCCTCTCAAGGGTCTGACGCGACTACAGTACGTGAATCTGCAGGGCACCGCGATCACCGACACGGGCCTGGAACATCTCAAGGACCTGACAGGACTGCAGCGGCTGGATTTGTCGAACACCAAGATCACAGACGCAAGCCTGACACATCTCACGGGCCTGACCAGATTACAGCGTTTGTGGCTGCAAAACACCAGGATAACGGATGCCGGTCTGGAGGATCTCAAGGGCCTGACCGGATTAGGACTTCTGTATTTGTCCGGGACCCAGGTCACAGACGCTGGTATACAACAACTCAAGCAGAGCCTGCCGAACCTGACCGTAGAAAGAGGCCAAGCGCAACCGGCAAGCCAGACCACGGGCCAGCCCGCCCAATCGCCGAACAAGCCCGCCGCGGCCAGTGAGAAACCGGAGCAGCCTCGCTATGCCGCCCGGACTTTCAACTCCAAGATGGGGTTCGACGTCGTTGTCGTGGGGATGGACGCCACGTTCAACCCGAGGCTGATCGGAAGTACGCCCAGTGCCACTCCGCTGGCGATCCCGGCTTGCCATATCTGGTGGGTGCAACCCTCAGCCCCCGTGGAGGACTGGGACTTGTTGGCTCGGGAGATAAACGAGAACAAGGTTCCTGGCCTGAAATTGGATTTAGCCACGAATGCCGATATGAGGGGCACTCGTCCTGGTCCGAAATCGGATTCGGTCACGGATGCCGACATGAAACACTTAGCCGGTTTGACGGGCCTGCAATGGTTGAATTTGTCGCGCACCCAGGTCGGGGACGCGGGACTTGCCGACCTCAAGCGCCTGAGCGCATTACAATCCCTGAGGTTGGAGGACACCCAAGTCACCGACGCAGGCTTGGAGCATCTCAAGGGTCTGACAGGACTCCGGGAGGTGTTCTTGTGGAACACTAAAATCACCGATGCGGGACTGGGCCATCTCAAGGATCTGACGGGATTGCAGAGGCTGTATTTGATAGGTATCCAAGTCACCGACTTGGGCTTGGCGCACCTCAAGGGTCTGACGGGATTGCAGGGGCTGGATTTGATGGGTGCCCGAGTCACCGACCTTGGCTTGGAGCATCTCAAGGGCCTGAACGCCTTGCAGAGCTTGGGTCTGGATGGCACCCAGATCACGGATGCGGGGCTGGCCCATCTCCAACACCTGACCGGATTGAAGAGGCTGGACTTAGGGCACAACAACCGCATCACGGATGCAGGCCTGGAACATCTGCAGGGCCTGGCCGGATTGCAGTCGTTGAACTTGGAGTACACCGCGGTTACGGATGCGGGCTTGGTTCATCTCAGAGGCCTGAAGAGATTGCAGTGGTTGTGCTTGTGGGGCACCAAGATAGACGGTACGGGTCTGGCCCATCTCAAGGACCTGCCCCGACTGGATTGGTTGGGTTTGGCATACACCCACGTCACGGATGCGGGGCTTGGCAGCGTCAAGGATTTAACCGAACTACACATGCTCTGGCTGCAAGATACCAAGGTCACCGACCTCGGCTTGGAGCATCTCAAGGGCCTGTCCGGATTGCAGTTGCTGTGGTTGGCCGGCACGCAAGTCACGGATGCAGGCTTGGCTCATCTTGAGAGCTTAAGCGGATTGCAGCAGTTGAATCTGTCCCAGACCCGGATCACAGATGCTGGCCTGGCCCACCTCAAGAGCCTGTCCGAATTAGGGTGGCTCAATGTGGCCAACACCCAGATCACAGATGCCGGTCTGACTCATCTCAAGGACCTGGAGGGATTGCAGTGGTTATCCCTGCAAAACACCCAAGTCACGGAGGCGGGTGTCCAGGAGCTTCAGCGGCGTCTGCCGGGACCGCTGGACATAGTCTGGGCGAAAAAGTAGAGGCTTTCCCGGTAGCTCCTGGCTCAGATTCCGAGATCGTCTGAGGCGTGGAGCGCCTCTGTCGGCGGTCGCGACGAGAATCCGGTCATGGTTTGGCCGCCAAGTCGGCGCAGACCAGTTCCTTGTCATTGCGGGCGTAGATGCGTTGGTTCGCGAAAGCCGGGTGGGACCAGCAGACGCCGCCACGCTGGCCGAGTTGGTCCTCGGTCGGATCGAGCAGCTTGGCCCGGCTGATCTCGTGGAAGCCGTCGGGCGCGAGGCGGGCAATGAGCAATTCGCCCCGCTCGTTGAACATCCAGACCTGGTCGTCGTTGCGGACCATGTGGATGTTCGACCAGCGAGCTTTCGGCACCGCCGTCAGGTTCTCCCAGACGCGGTCGCCGGTCTTGAGGTCCAGGCAACGCAACTCGCCGTAGCTGTCTACGCCGTAGACGTAGTCGCCCTGGAGAATCGGTGTCGAGATGCAGCAGTGCAGGGCATCGGTCTTCGACTCGCTGGCTCCTCGCCGGTGCCAGAGCCGTTCCACGCCGAGGTCATCCTGGTGCACTTGCAGTACGACCATGCCGTCGTAAAAGCTCGTGGCAACCAGGTGCTGGCCGTCAAAGACCGGCGTGGCGATCGTGATCGTCATCTCCTTCGGCACGAAGGGCTGCTCCCAGTAAAGCTGCCCGGTCCGAGGCTCCAGACCGACGACGCGCTGGTCCGTGATGTACACGAGCACGCGCTGCTTCGCCTGCTCGATGACAACCGGTGCGGAGTAGGAGACCCCATCCTTCAGGGCCCGCCACTTCTCCTTTCCGGTCGCCTTGTCGAACGCCATCAGGCAGGCGTTGTCCTTGCCGCCGACCGGTACGATCACCAGGTCACCCTCGACCAGCGGCGCTCCGGCGATCCCCCAGATCGGCACCCGGGCGGCATAGTCCGTACGACAGTCGCAGTTCCAGAGCACCTTGCCGGACTGGGCGTCGAAGCAATGCAGGTGGCCCATCGTGCCCAACGAATAAGCCCGGCCGCTGTCGATCGTGACGGACGCCCGCGGCCCGGCTTCGTATTGAACCCGCTCATAGACACAGTCGTAGGCGTAGGACCAGAGCGGCTTGCCCGTCTCGGCATCGAAGCATTGGACCCGTTCCTGCCGGGCGGGCTTGAGCACGCGATCCATAACGAAGACCCGCCCCTCGGCGACCGTGGGGCCGCAATAACCGCTGCCCAGCGGGACCCGCCACTTGAGGGGCAACTGTGCCGACTCGAAGCGCTCGACGAGCCCCGTCTCGGTCCACACGCCGGCGCGGTTAGTCCCGCGCCATTGCGGCCAATCCACGGCGAAAGACGGACTGCCCCCTACACAGGCGACGATCACCAACAGCATGGAGACTCTGCGGAACGCTCTACCCATCGAATTTCAAACCTCCACCAAGTGGTTTCTTTCCATGGTCGACATGGGCTGACTCAGCCACCCATGCGCCGGCCCACTGTAGCATGATTCTTGTCGCTTCACAACACAAACCCGGGTATGCTATGCGGTAAAGGCAAAGGCACATGGCGCGACCATGCCACCGGTCTTCAAGAGGGCCGTAGCGGGCAGGGTCAGCCGTGGCATCCAAAGGAAAGGGGCTATGATGAGAGCGGCACAGACTTTCAATCGGTTCTCCAGGCGTATGTTTCTGCAAGCCGCCGGCGGGACGGCAGCGACCCTGTCATTGAGTTCCCAGCGCTGGCTCGGCAGCCTGGCCCTGGCCCAACCGGCCGGGCAGGCCAAGAAAGCCGCCGTCATCCGGGCGGCCTTCTTCTATCCGCCCACCGAATCCCTGCGCCAAGCGGGCTACTATAGCTGGCCCGGCTCGAACTTCGACGCGGAGGGCCGCCAAAGGCAGTATCTGGGCAAGCTGCAGGCGCTGGAAGCGCAACTGGGCCTGCGCGTGTCCGCGGAGCCGAGGCCGCTCGATGAAGAGGCCGCCGTCACGCAATTCATCCGTCAGGCGAAAGCCGAGCCGCCGGATGCCCTGTTCCTCGTGCCGTTCAAGAAGGGGCACTGGCCCCACGTCACGCGGATCGTCGAGGAAACGAAGCTCCCGACGGTCGTTCTCGCCACCCTCGGCGTGCTGCTGGTCCCCATGGTGCGCGAGCTCCACCGTAAGCCCGGCGTCTACATGATCAACTCGCTCGATAATTTCGACGCGGTCGAGCAGGGCCTGCGGATGGTCCGGACCGCCTCGTGGATGAAGCAAAGCACGATCCTCAACATCGCGCGAAAGAGCGCGGCGGATCGGACGGTCCCCCACCTGGGAACGAAGGTCCACACCATCGCCAACACCGAATTCTTCGGGGAATATAAGCGGACCGAGGCCACGGAGGAGGTTAAGGCACTCGCCGCCAGATACAAAACCGGCGCCACAAAGATCCTCCAGCCCAACGACGAAGACATCCTCGATGCGGCCCGGGCGAGCGTGGCCCTGCGGCGGGTGGTCGAGGCCGCGAAGGTCGATGCCATGATGATGGAGTGTCTGCCCGGCCTGCAGCATCCGCATCAGCACGTGCCGCCCTGCATGGGATTCATGGATCTGCGGGACCGGGGCGTCCCCGCGGGCTGTGAGTCCGACCTCGATGCGACGCTGACGATGATGCTCCTGCAGTACCTCTGCGACAAGCCCGGTTTCCAGCACAACCCGACGGTCGATACGGAGAAGAATCACTACTTCTGCGCCCACTGCACGAGCGCGACGAGGATGAAAGGGGCCGGCGCGCCGGCCGAGCCGTACATGCTGATGAACCACGCGGAAGCGGGCTGGGGCTGCGTGCCCCGTGTGCTCTTTACGCCCGGGCAGGACGTGACGATCACCAAGTACCTGTCCGTCAAGGCCGACACGGAGAAGCCGCAGATGCTCGTCTACTCGGGTCAAATCGTCGGCTGTCCGAGCGTGCCGCAGGCCGGCGGCTGCCGCACCAATGCCGAGACCACGATCAACGAATTGGCCGACGTCACCGAGCTCAAGGGGCATCATCTGGTCATGGTCTACGGCAACTACGCCAAGGCCCTCCGCCGCTTCTGCCAGATGTACCACGTCGAAGCCACGACTTGACCAGCAGGCATGACCTGTGCGATGATCTCTGTCGGTGTCGAGAAATGCGAATTTATGGGAGCAACGTCAGAAGAGCGATCACCTGGCAGAACACATGAAACAGCGTTACGGAGAACTCGCCCTGGCCGTGGGTCTGGGCGGTGTCGTCCTGGCCGTGGTCATTGGACTCATGGCGAGACGATCCGGTCAGAACGCGGATGTGCCGGCCTATCTGGTCTTTTTCTCTTTCCAGGTTGCGGCCATCGTGCTCGGGATCATCGCCGGCCGAACGCCGCTCGGCAAAGCGGCGGTGATTGCCGCGGTCGTGCTGACCGTCGGCTCTCTAAACCTGGTGGCTTGAGAAGGAGTAGACAGCATGAACGCTCCATCGTACATGCGGATCATCCTGCTGGGAGGGATGGTGCCCTTATGCACTCTCTCGGGTTGTTCGACCAAGAAACCATCCGGGGAGGCAAAGGCACCGTCTTTGAAGGCCACGCTCTCCGCCAATAGCCTCGTTGACGCTGCCTGGCTAACATACAGGAATGCTCCTGGAGCGCCCGACGAAGGCGGCATCCCGCCCGAGTGTTGGGCGAATCCCATCAAAGCCCTGCGCCCCATTAAGGTGTACACGCACCGGGTCAACATCGTGGTGGTACAGCGAATTCATGAGGGGATCGAGGAGGGCAAGTACATCTACCTCCCGATTTCATCGTACCTGCCCCACACCGGAGACGACGGCTTTGAGTTCACGCCTAACCCTCTCAACGGCAACAAGTACACCTTGGGAGATGGCGTGCTTGATTTCAGAAGGACGATCCGCATCAGTAAAGGCACGCATCCAGAATAGAGAGGACTTCTTCCAGCACGGAAGGTGGCGACTTGGCGATGCGTTTCGCGCTGCGGGCGCGAAAGTCGATGGATTTGACCTGCTCCACCATCACAAAACCTACGACCTGGGGGCACCCGACAATGGCCACGTGAAACGGGAAGCCTCGCTCCGCCGTGGTAATGGGGCAGACGATGGTGAGCCCCGTGTGTTTATTGAAGAGATAATGACTGACCACCAAGGCCGGCCGACGACCTTTTTGCTCGTGGCCGGACTGCGGGTCAAACGTGACCGCGATCAGATCGCCTCTTTGAGGGACGTATCCGGCCATCACCAGACCTCTTTGCCGACGGGTCCGCCCCAATCGATCTCTTCGCTCTGGTAGCCCTTCGGGATTCGTCGGACTAGTTCTGGCAGACCGTGCTTTCCCCGCAGGCGTTTGATCGGGGCCACGACAATCGCCCCCTCGTGAACCGCGACATTCACCTCATCGCCCACAGAGATCTGGGCTTCTTCCAGCAGTTGGCGGCTCAGACGCAACCCCTGGCTATTTCCCCATTTCTGCACTTTCGTTACCATACTGATTCTCCAATGGCTATACTAAGTATAGCCCGCCGTTGGTTCGTGTCAATGCCATTCTCTGTTTGGCGCGTGCTTTCCGTCACCTTTCACGGTAGAATCTCATTTGTTACGAACTTAGAGTTTCGAGTGTGCCTCGGCTGCCGAATAGCTTGCAACCTCGGACGTCCGGCCTGTAATGCTGGACACGCAACCTAAGGACGGAGTATTCGATCTCGATCTATGACGTTGTTCGCCCCCATGTACGCTTCGTTTCTGGTGGCGTCGGATCGCCTCCGGCGTTGGTGTCCGGATCCGGTCGATTCCGCCAAGCCCGTCCAAGTGATCGCCCATCGCGGGGCGTCGCACCTGGCGCCGGAGAATACCCTGGCGGCCGTGGAACTGGCGTGGCGGCAGGGAGCGGACGCCGTCGAAGTGGACGTGCACTTGACGCGGGACGGCCGAATCGTGGCGATTCATGACGAGACAACGGAGCGGACCGCCGGTACGTGCCTGGAGGTCGCCGCGACGCAATCCTCGCACCTCCGCCGGTTGGATGTCGGTCGCCACAAGCACCCCCGGTTCGCCGGCGAGCGCATCCCTTTCCTGGAGGAGGTGCTTGGGACCATCCCTTCGGGCCGGCAACTCTTCGTGGAGATCAAGTGCGGCCCGGCGATCCTGCCCCCGCTGATGGAGACGATTGTCCGCAGTGGCAAGCAGTCCCAGACCGTCCTCCTCGGGTTCGACCTCGACACGATGAAGGCGGCCAAGGAACGGATGCCCCAGGTCCCCGCCTGCTGGCTCTGCGACAAGCGGGTCTTCGTATCGTATGGCCGGTCCCTGGCCGGGCAGGCGAAAGCCTGCGGTTTGGACGGCCTCGACGTCCACTGGTCGGGCGTCACACGGCGTTTCGCCCGCGCCGTCAAGGCCGCCGGTCTGCGGCTCTATATCTGGACGGTGGACGATCCCGCTCAGGCTGCCCGCCTCCAAGCGCTGGGCGCCGACGGCATCACAACGAATCGTCCTAACCGACTACGCCGCCGGATGACACTCCCGGACGCAGTTCCACAGTATCCCGGCCTGCATAGGGGCGAGATGATGGCAGGATAAAACAGGTGATTTTCCCTGATTTTCAGTAGGAGGATCGATCATGTCGTTGCGGAAAGTTCGCGGCGGATTCACGCTCATCGAGCTGCTGGTGGTTATCGCGGTGATCGCGTTGTTGATGGCCATTCTCCTGCCGGCCTTGGGCCGGGCCCGGGAGCAGGGCAAGGCAACGCGGTGCCTGAGCAATCTGAAACAGATCGGCATCGCGATGCACGCCTATGGCGCCGATTACAATTATCGCGTGCCCCGGGCGGAGCTGCGGCCGGGCGTGGCCGTCTATTCGGGGGTCGACATGCGCTGGCCGGTCCTGTTCATGCCCTATCTCGGGGGGTCCCACAGTTCCTACCAGCACTACTATCAATTGGAGGTCTTCAACTGCCCGAGCTACCCGATCCGGGAACAGACCGTCGATTATTGCACCAACGCCTTCGACCTCAAGGGCTCGTTGACAGAGTTTTTCGGGTTCAGCAAGATCGATGACTTTCCCCGCCACGGGACGACGATCTACCTGGCGGACTACGAATACATTCCGAATGTGGACCAGATCAAGATCATCCTGAAGGACGATCCGCCGGACACCATGAAGACCAAGATGCAATCGCTCGACGTCTGGCATCGCAACCATCTGCCATCGGCCGGAGACAGCACCCGGCGCCTGGCCCGCAATCGTCACGTCAACTGGATCAACTGTCTGTTCATCGACGGTCATTCCGCCAAGATGCCGCCGCTGGAGCTTACCCCCTACGACTTCGGGCTGCCCCGCGAGAAGTCGCAATAGCACCTCCACCCTGACTCTGGGGGTAATCGTCTGGAGAGGATGCCACCGACAGCCGCGGCACGATGCCTCATGAAGGCCGCTACCTCACCTGCGATCCGGAGAACCGCCTGACGCGGGTCCGGAATCAGGGGACTTGAAGAGACGGGGAGCGTAGAGACGGCCGCCGGCTTTACCGAGAGCCCTTGCGAGCCTCCAGATAGAGGCGGGGACCTAAGCACAGCCGGAGTGTCTCGATTCGCTCAGACCAGAGAGGAAGATACCGGGACAGACGCCAGACGCCCGGGATCAAACTGAACCGTCGACAGCGCACGACCTGAAATCCGGCGTCTCGCGCCGCTTGCCTCAGCGTGCGTCTCGTGGTCGGCCAAACGTGCGTGTAATGGGCCAGCCAGAAGTCGGTCCCTTGCGCCATCGCGTCGGGAGCGACGACACAGAAACTGCCATTCTCCGCCAGCGCGTCATAGGCGGACAGAAACAACTCCGCCACCTGCATTTGGGGAACATGCTCGACCATCCCGCCGGCAAAAATCACATCGTAACCCGACGGTACGAGTCGCGGGATAGGGGGAACATTGTGGAGATGAGCGTCGAAACCGCGACGCTGGAGATTGCTCACAAACTGGGAACAGGTATCCAGCCCAATGTAGTGCGCTCCGAGTTGCCGGCACCGCTCCGCGAACAAGCCACGGCCCGGCCCAATCTCGCAGACGCAGGCTCCGCGCAGTCTGGCCGCGCCGATGAGTTCCACATAGAGGCGATTCAGCCTCTCCACCGCCCACCGGCCGAACGAGGTAGGTTGTGCGGCGGCATAAGATGAGAACACCACGCCCGCGGTTGGATCACCGTATTCCATGGCTGCTCGACCTCCACATTTTGCAGGCCCCAGAGAAGAGAGATCGGATACCTCGATCCTCCGTAAGGCGAGGATGGCGCAATTCCTCCTCTTGCGCACCCCTTCATGGCATTCTTCACAAAGGCCTCTCTCTCTATTTTCTTTCTTCTGCAATATTGTACGACAATTCCCGCATTTTGTCAAGGCACCTTGACATGCGAAGTGCCACAAGCGAATGCCGGAGACGGAATTCCCTGTAATTCTGGCTTCTCCGGGAGTAGCATAGCAAGATCTTCGTCTGCAAGCGACGAAACGTACCGGAGCCACGGCAGGGATCAAGGGTATGAAATCAAAGAGCGGATTCACACTCATTGAATTGTTAGTGGTCATTGCGATGATCGCCCTGCTGACGGCGATCCTGATCCCGGCCTTGAACATCGCCAAGCAGCAGGCGGGTTCGGCCGTGTGCCTGAGCAACGAGAAGCAGTTGGTGGTGGCCTGGATGATGTATGCCGAGAACAATGACTACCTCCTGTGCGGTCCGATGACGGGCATTCCCGGCCCGCCGAGGTATGATTGGGTGGGACCGCCCCGCGACCGGATGACGGACGCCGTGAAAACCTCCAACTTTATCGCGGAGGAGGAAATTCGCGGGATTGAAACAGGCACCTTGTTCCCGTACTACAAAAATGCGAAGCTGATGAACTGTCCGACGGACAAGCGTTCGGTCCGAGCGCCGACGTATCCCGGCTACGGCGGCACGGGCGGCTACCGAACCTACTCGTTGCCCTACCATCTGAACGCCCCGACGGCCGAGCTGACCAGCCGGTACGGGGCCGCCGCGGGGGCCGACCGTCTGGTCCGGATCACGCAGGTGAAGAATCCTGGTTCCACCTACATCCTGGTCGAGGAAAACGACAACCGGGACTACAATATGGACGCCTGGGCGTTTGACCCGTACAAGTTCATCCTGATCGACACCATCGCGGTCTTCCACAACAATGTGACGATGTTGGGGTATGCGGACGGCCATGCGGCGAAAAAGACCTGGGACGATCCGCGCACGCAGCGCTGGTCCAATGAGATCCGGGATGGCATCCGCTATCCGGATATGACGGGCCTGAGTGACCCCGACAACGTCGATATCCGTTGGTTGGCTCTCCATTATCCCCGAAAGCATTGACGCACCCCGAAATGCGTTCTTGGCGTTCTGACCGTTTTTCTCTTGCGTAGGGGGGCCTCCCTCTGCTATAATAATAGTCTGTCGTGGTACAGAATAGTGCCCCGAGGAAGTTGCATGGAGCGGGTCGAGTTCCCCGGGGATGTGAGCGAGGGCCGCGGAACCCCGCGAGCCCCAAAACGGACCGGAGTGAGAGGAAAATACGGTGGCGGGCGCGGGGAGGACACACGGGACCGGGAAGCGTCGGATACCAAGCATCCTTCTGTTGAGCCTGGTCGTGTTCTGTCTGGGCTGGGACGAGGCCCACGGCGGGCAGATCACCGTCGTCTTCCGGTTCGACGACTACTCCGCGCACAGCAACACCGCCTTGGAAATCAGGCTCCTCGACGTCTTCACGAGGAGCGGCGTCTGCTGCACCTTCGGCGTCATCCCGTATGCCTTCAACGCCGGGCAGAACCCGGGGCGGGACGTCGCCCCGCTCCCCGTCGAGAAAGCTGCGATTCTCCGGGAGGCCATGGGGCGGGGCAGCGTGGATGTGGCGATGCACAGCTATTCCCATCGGTGGACCGGCCGCTGGACCGAGTTTGCCGGTCTGGCTTATGACGAGCAGGCCCGCAGGGTCCGCCAGGGACGCGACCTGCTCGGTGCCCTGCTCGGCACGCGAGTGACCACGTTTATCCCGGCGCACAATACGTATGATCGTACCACGCTGCAGGTCCTGCGGGAGGCGGGATTCCAGTGTCTGGCCGCCGGCCGAGGGGGGCCGACCGATGCGTCGCCCGCCAACGCTCTCAAGTTCCTGCCGTCGGTGTGCGGTCTGGCCGAGCTCCGGGACGCGGTACAATGGGCACGGCAAAGTCAGGATGCGTCCCCGATCATCGTGGTCCTGTTCCATGCCTATGATTTTCGCGAGGGGGACGCCGTCCTGGGCCGCTGGAGTCTCGCGGAGTTCGAGAATCTACTGACTTGGACCGTGTCGCAGAAGGACGTGACGATCCAATCGATCGCGCAACTCCTGGCGACTGAGGCGGATCTGTCTCTGCGCCGGTTCGAAGATAACAGGGTGCTAATACGGTGGCCGATCTGGGCGCCGCCCATCGGACTCCGGCTGCTGGGTTTCCGCACCCCGCCGGTCTATCTGTCGTCCCCCACCATTCAGCAACAGAGGGACAACTGGCGAAACGCGACGATTCTTGCGTACCTGGATGCCGTGCTCTTCTACGTGGCGGTAGCCTTCGCTGCGGCCCTGGTCGCTCTCCGCCTGGAGGCAGCCGTGTTGAGGCGTCTGGGTGGTACGGCCGCCGCCGTGTCCCGTTATGTGGCCGTGGCGCCGGTCCTGGCCGCCGTGGGTCTCACGCTACGTGACGACGTGTTCGGCTACAGGCTCGCCCTGCTCCTCTCGGTCTCCCTGGGTCTGTGCCTGGGTGTTTACCTGGGCCTCTTCCGGCGCAAGAGAGCCAGGGGGTAATACGGGGGACAGCCATTGTTTTTTCTGTTGACGCAGGCCGGCGCAGGGCTGTAGATTGGCGGCATGGCCAGATTAGCCCGAACCATAGCCGTTGGGTGCGCCCACCATGTCACGCAGCGCGGGAACAACCGCCAGCCGGTGTTCTTCGTCGATGACGACCGGCGGGTGTACTTGGAGTTTCTGCAGGAGCAGGCCGGGAAGTACGGCCTGGAGATCCTGGCCTACTGCCTCATGGACAACCACATCCATCTCGTGGCGGTTCCGCATGAGGAGGAGGCGCTGGCCCTGGCCGTCGGCCAGACCCACCTTCGCTACACACAGTACATCAACCGCCTCCATCACCGCAGCGGGCATTTGTGGCAGGGACGGTTCCATTCCTGTGCGTTGGATGGGCGGCACCTGCGGCCGGTGCTCAAGTACGTGGAATTGAACCCGGTGCGGGCGAAGCTGTGCCGGCGGGCCTGGCGGTACGCCTGGTCCAGTGCCGCCGCCCATGTGGACGGGAAAGCGGAGTCGGAATTGTTGAACCTGGGCCATTGGTACAAGCAGATTTCCGCTGAGGAATGGCGTAAGGAACTGACCGAAGGATTGACGGACGATGAAGCGGCGCGCATTCGACTGCGGACGCACACGGGCCGGCCGCTGGGCAGCGACAGATTTCTCTCCAAGCTGGAGACCCTGCTGGGCCGGCGGGTGCGGCCGTTGCCCGTGGGCCGGCCGAGAAAGGGACCGAAAGAGACCGGACCGACAAAGCGACGCTCGAAATGACGCCGGTCACCAGACTTCCGGTGATAGGAGGAACGGATGAAAGCCTGGATCATTGTTCCGGCATTGTTGATGGCGGCGGCCTGGACCAATGAGCAAGGTCCGCGCGACAGCGAAAGCCCCGCCAAGCGGGGGCCACGCGAGGGGGATGAACTTATCCCGGCTTCGCCGGGGACTTTTTGGGTTTTCCACAAATCACGCACTTACCCATTATCCCCAGTATTCCCAGAACCACAGGAGTTATCCACAAAAGCAAATTCCTATACAATGAACTTATCCCGGCTTCGCCGG
>CAYHAJ010000415.1:0-11606 GCA_964354535.1 uncultured Pirellulales bacterium | reverse complement strand
GCCCTATAAATATCTCCACAAGGGTCAATGGTGCCGCGTCATCGCCGGTCCCCTGCTCGGACTGGAAGGGATCATCGTGCAGACCAAAGGCGACACCCGCCTGGTGCTCCAGATCAATCTGCTGGGCCAAGCGGCCAGTGTCGAGATCGACATCGACATGATCGAGCCGGTGGAGGGGCCATCCAGCGCGTCGCCGCAAGGGCCAGGGAGTCCCTCCTAAGCCCTTGCACGAGTCGAATGGCTCCCATAAACTGTGGCTGGAAATCAGCCGATTTCAGGTCCGCGCGGCCAGTGTATGGCCCCCGCGGAGCGGCCAACGTCAAAGGTAGCGTGAGGGCTCTGGCGTGATCATTCGAACCAAGGCTTATCCGAGAGCCGGACTGGTGGGCAACCCCTCGGATGGGTACTACGGCAAGACAATCTCTTTCGCCTTCAGCAATTTCCGCGCGGAGGTCGTCTTGTATGAGACACCGGAGCTGGAGATCCTGCCCAGCGAGAAGGACCGTTCCTGCTTTGACAACATCGCCGCCCTCGTGAAAGACGTGCGTCTGCACGGCTATTACGGCGGCGTCCGCCTCCTGAAGGCCACGGTCCGGAAATTCTACGACTACGGCCAGGAAAACCAGATCGAGCTGCACAGCAAGAACTTCACGATCCGGTACAACTCGGACATCCCGCATGGTGTCGGTCTGGCCGGCTCCAGCGCCATCATCACCGCCTGTCTGCGGGCCCTGATGGCCTTCTACGGCGTCAGCATTCCGAAGTACGTGCAGGCCAACTTGGTGCTCGCTGCCGAGGCCGGCGAATTGCGGATTCCCGCCGGACTCCAGGACCGCGTCATTCAAGTCTACGAAGGCGTGGTCTACATGGATTTCGCCAAGGCGATCATGGAGAAGCAGGGATATGGCAACTATGAGCCCCTGGATCCTCAATCGCTGCCCAAGTTGTACGTCGCCTACCGCGACGACTTGAGTGAGCCGACGGAGGTCTTTCACAACGACATTCGTCAGCGCTTTGAGCGCGGGGAACGAGAAGTCGTCAATGCGATGCGTTACTGGGCCGACCTCACGGACAAAGTCAGACGTTGTCTGCTCGACGGACATCTTGACAAGATCGACGGCCTGCTCAATGCCGGTTTCGACAAGCGGAGGCAGATCTATCGTATCAGCAGTGACAATATTAGGATGGTCGAAACTGCCCGTTCCACCGGCGCCAGCGCCACGTTCACCGGCTCCGGCGGCGCCATCGTCGGCACCTATAAGGACGAGCGCATGTTTACCGAGCTGCGCCGAAAACTGGGCCGCCTCAACGTCATGGTGCTCAAGCCGAGAATTGTTGCCGGGACTGGAAATACCAAAGCATGATTCGCAAAGCCGTCATTCCCGCCGCCGGATTCGGGACCCGCTTCCTGCCGGCCACGAAGTCGCAGCCGAAAGAGATGCTGCCCATCGTCGATACGCCGGTGATCCAATACGTCGTCGAGGAGGCCGTCCAGGCGGGCATCACCGATCTGCTCATGATCATCGGCACGGGCAAACGCTCCATCGAGGAGCATTTCGACCGCAGTTTTCAGCTCGAAGCACAACTGGAAGCGAAGGGCAAGACGGCTGAGTTGCAGGCGATGCGCCAAATCTCGGATTTGGCCGACATTCACTTTGTCTGGCAAAAGGAGATGCTCGGCCTCGGCGATGCCGTCTACTGCGCCCGCTACCACATTCACGAGGAGCCGTTCGTTATTCTGCTCGGCGATACCGTCATCGATTCCGCCCGAGCGGCGGCGGCCCAAATGGTCGAGCTGTTCGACGAGTTGCAGCAGCCCATCATCCTCCTGGAGCAGGTGGAACCCAAAAAGGTGAGTCTTTACGGTGTCATTGACGGGGAGGAGGTCCGGCCCGGCGTCTATCGCATCCGTGATTTCGTCGAGAAGCCCAAGCCGGAAAAAGCCCCCTCCAATCTCGTCATTGCCGGCCGCTACCTGCTGACGCCGGATATCTTCGGATTCATCGAGAGAACGACGCCCAGCCCGGACGGCGAGATCCAACTCACGGAAGCCCTGAAGGCCCTGGCGCACAGCCGGCCGGTGTACGGATTGAAGCTCGACGGCAAACGCTGTGACATCGGCAATAAGGAGGGATTCATCCGCACGAATATCGAATTCGCCCTGAAGCGCAGCGACATGGCCGATGATCTGCGGCAGTTCATCAAGCAACTGGCAAGGGAGATGTCATGAAGGCAGTAGTGACCGGGGCCGCGGGGTTCATTGGTTCTCATCTCAGCGAGCGGCTGCTGCGGGACGGCTGGACCGTGACGGGCGTGGATAATTTCGATGCGTTCTATGACCCCCAGGTCAAGCGGTGCAATGCCGCCGGGTGTCTGTCCCATCCGAATTTTAGACTCGTCGAAGCGGATATTCGAAGCAAGGCCGCAATGGAAGAGGCCATTGGGACCGATACCGATGTGATTGTCCACTTGGCCGCACGGGCCGGGGTCAGACCCTCCATCGCCGAGCCGGTGTTGTACATGGATGTCAATATCAATGGGACCGTCGCGCTGCTGGAGATCGCGCGAGAGCGGAAGATCGGCCGGTTTATTTTCGCGTCGAGCTCCAGTGTCTACGGCAACAACGAAAAGGTCCCTTTCTCCGAAGAAGACAACGTCGATTTCCCGATCTCGCCGTACGCCGCGACGAAGAAAGCCGGCGAGCTGATCTGTCATACCTATCATCATCTCTACGGCATCGCGATCAACTGCCTGCGATTCTTCACCGTCTACGGCCCACGCCAGCGGCCGGACCTGGCTATCCATAAGTTCGCCCGGCTCATCGAGGAAGGCAAACCAATTCCAGTCTTCGGGGACGGCACGATGATGCGGGACTTCACGTACATTGACGATATCATCAATGGCGTCGTCGCGGCCATCGACCAATGCACCGATTACCAGATCTACAACCTGGGCGAGTCCCAGCCGATCAGCGTCACCGACCTCATCGCGGAGTTGGAAGACGCCCTCGGCAAAAAGGCCATAAGGAAATACCTGCCGCCCCAGCCGGGCGACGTCGAGCGGACCTACGCCGACGTCACCAAGGCCGAAATCCAGCTCGGCTACAAGCCCTCCACGGACATCCGCACGGGCCTGGCCCGCTTTGTCGCGTGGCTCAGAGCACCTGAGCATCAGGGTCGTGAAGGTACAGCCTTCTGAGGGATGTAGAACTGCCCCGCGCCCAAGCCGAAGCCGCTGAGAGCGGGCGTGATACCGTCCAAGGCATCAGCCACCTCCAGGGCGACAGTCTCACCAGGCCGGTAAGCTTCTACATGCCCATCGGTAAAACCCGCTTGGAGTTTGAGAGGCACGCCGGTCCGGTCCGGCGCTCCCGGCGGACGACGGAACCAGTGGGCCGTCGCTTCGTGCGTCTCGAGCGTGACCTCGGCACCAGGCAAGCGCTCGCAGCTTCCAAACGCGTCGGGACTGCGCCAGTGGTTGAAGCCGAAGTAATCGCTGATCAACAAGGGACTGCACCCGGATCGGCCCTCGTCGGTCTGCGGGCCGCGAAAAGGACGGTTCTGGTCGGGGAGATGCCCCACGTAGTTCCAATAGAGGCAGTAGCTGCCCAGTACGCTGTCATCTGTGAAACTGGTGTTGGGATTGTCCCACTGCTCACCCGCTTGCCAAGCGTCCTCCAGGTACGGATAAGGCCGGGGACTACTGGGACACGACAGCACCTCCGCCTTGGGGAGGTAGCTGTGCAGGTAGCCGGCCAGGGAGGCGCGATAGCCAGCGGCCCGCGGCTGGCAGGCCTTGAGCATCCGCGGCTCCTGCCAGCGCCAGGTGCGGCCCAGCAGCGCGGCGGTCGCCACGGACTCAGGATAACGGCCCTCATGGTCGGCTGCGTAAAGACTGACTGCCAGCACGACCTGGCGCTGGCGGCTGCCTCCCACCAGCGCACGGGCGGCACGCCGGGCCTGGCTCAGGGCGGGCAACAATATCCCCACCAAAAGGGTCACGACACTGATCGCGACAAGCAGTTCGATCAACGTCATGCCCCCCGTTCGGATTCGCCATGTCGCCCTTATCTGCTGTATAGATTTCTCCCTCGATACCCTATACAAATCTACCCGCGCGTCGCGGGCCTTGCGCCAGATGGAGTCCCTGCCGTACCGCCGAACCTCTTTCCATCAACGCCGGCCTGCTCGACCGGTTGGCCTGCGATCAGCAACGGCCCGAACCCGCGGGCGAAAACCGCAATGGGATCGCCGGCTGTACCGTCCGCATTCTTCTGGCGCAAGGCGATCACGTCCAGCCACGGGCCGACCAGAAGCTGGTTTGGGTCCACGTCCGTGCCCGCCAGCACCTCCGCCAGCCCGCCACGCGTCACGAACACGGTCCGATACTGCACGGCCGCATTCGCGAACGGATCATAAGGAGCCTCGATCGTGGCGCCTACGCCAAGAAACTGAGGATATTGGGCCTGAACCTGCTGGGGGACCTCCACCGGCAGATGCAACGCGCGGACGTCCAGCGTCAGGTACAAGGTGCGCTCCACGTACAGGCAGTAGTAGAGCCGCGCCGCCCAATCGGGAGCACTGCGGGTCGTCAGGGTGCAGACCGCACCGCCAGGGCCCAGCAGTTGGCCCGTCACGGTGAGCCCCGACGCTGTTCCCTGGGGGTTGTGCACCAGCCATTGGTTGAAGTCACCCGCGGTCAAGGGCCAGTAATCGCGCAAGTCAAGAGCCCCGACGCCTGGCGGCTCACCGTCCGTCGGGGCCAGGCTCGCCTGCGCCGCGCCGCCGTAAGCACCGAGATCGATCGCGTGATTGACACCCCACTGTCCCTCGGGATCGTCGGGGGCCCGTTCGAGCTCCTCGCCCAGACTGTCCATCGGGTCGCCGGCATCGATGGCGGGACTGGTCGATGGATCGAAATACCAGTTCGACCCATGCACCGGTTGGGGACTCCAACGCCAGCCAGCGCTTTGGAGATGATAGTCACCTTCCACCAGGACCTTCTTCCTTGCTCGGAGGGGGACAGATTCTCGCCCCGCTGGCGGGGTCGGAGCATCTTGCCAGTAGCCCAGTCGCACAAAACATGGGTCACTGGACAATACGGTGTTTCGTGGCCAGACATTGATCCCCGACCTGCCCGCAGGGCTCCAGTCCCCAATCAGGCAGTAGTCAATTTGTGCTCCGACCGACAGCGCCCGGTTCCAACGCTCGAGCAGCTGGAAAGAACCTTGATTGCCATAAAGGATACAGTTATGGAGAGTGATCAGGCTGCCTGACGGCAGGCCGTCGTTGGTGATCTCAACGCCCGACAGGTTGTTGGCGACGGTGCAGTTCACCAGTTCGCGGCAGCCGGACACGACCGGCAGCACGCCGCAGTCGTGGAAGGTCGTATTGTCCACGATCAGACAGTTGGAAATCCGGCCGTAGATGTCCTTGAGGACGGTGGCACCGCAGGGGCCGTTGCCGCTGATGATGCAGTGGCTGAGGGAAGCCCCGGTCTTGTTGCCGAGGATACCACCATAACCGTAATTCTGAATCTTGAAACCTTGCAGGAGGCAATTGGGATCTTCCGTGCCGTCGAAGATGACCACGCCGCAGAGGATGGTCTGGTCGGCCACGGTGAAATTCGTGGGTGCCGAACTGACCAGGCGGACGCTCTTGCCCTTGAATTGGAGTTCGGCGTAGGCCCAGGTGTCGCGCGAGAGATAGTGGCCGGGGGCCACGACGATGGTATCCCCCCGGACGGCCGCGTCGATCGCCTCCTGAATGTTGTCAAACGGGTGCTTGCTGAAGCCGTCCTCCTGGGGATCGCTGACATTGGGATCGGACGGCGCCGAATCGCCAGGGGCGTCATCGTCCACGTAGATCGTAGCGGAGCGGGCCCCGGCACACAGGGCCGATATGAGCAACAGGGTTATCCATTCGCTTTTCATAGCTGCTCTCCTGACAGTCGTCGTTCCTATTGTACCAAAGATCCCTCTGCCAGGCGCAGCAGCCACAGACCCTCGGGCCCGTCTGTTGGACTGCGGCCGCGCGGCGGCGAGGAGACCGGCAACCGGTGCAGATCCGGGGTCCCCAACGCTTCTTTTCGCGTTGGGGGCCCCTCCCCCTCGTCGGGCTGGGGATAACGGAAGGTCCATTCTCCTATCGTCACATCCTGTTTGCTGAAGACGATGGTCTCGATCCAATCCTGGAACAGGTGCGCGACATAGGTGAGGCGAATCTGGGAGCCGTGGAGGACGATCTCCGCACGTTGGCCATCTGGCAGGGGCTGGGTAGTGAAAGCAATGCCGGCCCGAGCTGCGTCCCGACGGATCGTATCGATGGTGTGCAGGCCGCTCCACGGCCGGCCCAGCCCCTGAAAGAGACTGCCACCCGGATAGCGGGCCAGGACCGCGTTGGAGCGGTCGCGCACCTGTGTCCCCCCAGGTGAATCCAGAAGCATCAGGTCGTCCCCCACCGCCAGTTGCAGCGCGGGATTGTGGTCCACCACCGCGGCCGCCACCAGGGGCAGCCGTCCGTAGCCCTGAATCACCCGGCCGCCCAAGTGCCCGTGAATAGTGAAGCATGTCCATCCCGCGCGATGCGGCTGGTCCCGCTGGTCCACGACGGCGGCCTCCAGGGACCAGTCGTGCCGGAAGTAGTCCTCCATCGAGACGTCGTAGTTCAAGGTCGCCTGCCAGCGTTGCCCTGCTTGCGCCTGTGCCACGGCCACCAGCAATCCACGTGCGCTGGGCGTCACGTGCTCCAGGTCCAGGTCATGCCGATCCTGCGTCCGGAGAAAGGCCCGCAAGGCAGGAGGGTCTGTCGGCAGGCGCCGGACGGAAAGATCAGAGGCGAACTGTCGATGATTGCGAATGTATATGGTGCCCCCCTGCCGATAGTAGTTGGCCTGCTCCTTCTGCAGCCATTGACTGTAGGCGACGGCCGGATCGATGGTCCGGATCATCACGGTATCCGCCCTGCCCGGCGGGTAGTAGTACCAGCAGGGGCCGTCCGGAGCGGCCGTCCGGGTAGGCGCGACGTCCGTCACGACGGCTACTGGTTCTGGGGCACTGTTCCCGAAGCCCGTCCCGGCCACATAGACTCCTCCGGCCGCCACCAGTAGCGTTCCCAGTAGAATAGCCGCCGGCTGAGCCGCCGTGCCCGCCAGAATCCCCCAGAGCCCAACGCGCAGTGTCGCGGCAGAGATCGACACCTGCGCGGCGGCTGCCTCGCTGGTGGCGCTGAACTTGCCGAAGACCAGTAAGGCCACCGGCAGCGCCCCCTTGTCAATCCCGCACGACCGTAGCAGGCTCGTCATGCTCTTCTTCGCCCGATAGAACAGAGCCCGGGCCCCGAGTTGGGAACAGCCCATGACGATACTGATCTGGGCATACGACATCTGATCGTAGCACCGCATCGTCAGGACTGCCCGTTGCCGCGGCTCCAATTGGCCGATCGCTCTCACCACGATCTCTTTCAACTCCTTTGTCACCAGTTCCGCCAGCACGTCCTGACTGCGGGCCCGGGCCCAGTCCTCCTGCACGGCGGACCGCGCCGCCTCTTTCCGCTTCCAGCGCTGCCGGTAGTGCGTGCGCAGCTTGTTCAGCGTAATCGTGTACAGCCAGCACCAGAATCGTTCCGGGTCCTTGAGGGTGTCGAAGATCTTGAGCATTTCGGTGATACTTTCCTGGACGATGTCGGTGGTCAGGTCCCGATCCAGGGTCAGGCGTCCGACGTACTCCGTGAGCCGAGGCTCGACGATCCGGAGCAGGTCGCCCCGCGCCTCGGGGTGTCCCTGTTGTGCCTGTCGCACCAACGGAATGTGGTCTTTGGATTCACTCATTCGGCTATTAGGAAAGGTGATCGAGCCACCAGAATGTTACGCGAATTCCGGCGGGGATACAGTCTTTTCCTCGCACATCTCCTGACGGGACCCGGCGGCCAGTGCCCGAAAGAAGGCTCCCTTCCCGCGAAGAACCCATCGTGCTCGTGCGTCGTAGAATGGCAGGACGGCGATCGTCCCGGTCCGGGGACGAATCCGTCTACGGCACGGAGCCGCGACATAGTTTGGTGTATATCGTAAGTCGCGTCGGCAGCGAAAGTTACGGTCAATCTGCTGAAGCCGGTCTTGCATCTGAACCGGCGATTTGTTACATTGAGACTATGGAGACGACGCAGAACATCGTGGTCTGGTGGGGCATCGGGAAGGAGGACGAGTATGAACCTCCTCCCGACGATGCTCCTTTACCTGGCAGTCGGCTGCGGCGAATGGTATCTCGCCTTGCGGCGTACCTTAGCGTGCGCGCGGGGGGAGAAGACGGTCCTCGTCTGCATTGTCTTTATCGAAAATCTCTTGGGGTTGTGGGTACTGTCGAATTTCGTCCGGACTAACAACTGGCTGCTGGCCGTGAGTTATTCCGCCGGGGCCTCGGCCGGTGCCCTGCTGGTCGCGATGAATGGCCCCGAGAAAGCCGCCGAGACCGCCCGCCCGACAGCCCGTCGGCGACGACCCCGCACCAAGAGAACACCCCAATCGTCCTTTTCCAGAGTCCTTGAGTACATGACGCGAATATTACGACGTCGTCCCCACCTGTCCCTCCATTGGGGCTTCGGACGCGCCGAGCATCCCGGCTGACGCCGAGAAGTCACATCGTGCAGGCCTGCTAACCCCGGTCTCTGACCCAGACCCGGATCTTGTCGGCCAACTCCTTGTCCACGGCGAACTGGCTCTCTCCGATCTGAAAGACGGGCGAAGGGAACTGCTGCAGCAACGTCACGGCCAAGCCTGGTAGAGCACCCATCGCCATGATCTTTCGCAACATCTCCCTGTCGTTGGTGTGGACGTAGGCGATCTTGCCTTTCTGTCCCTTTCTCATCTCCCCCAGCGGCATGACGACGCTCTCGAATTTCCGCCTTCTTTCCGTACAGCATGTCCCAGCGGGGATCGGTTTGCCGTGCGGACACGTCTTCGGATGACCCAGGAGAATGCAGATGTTGTCCTCAATCCCCTTGTGCAGCATGTGCTCCAGCCGGCAGCCGGCCTCGTGCACGAGCCCGGGCTTGACTTGGAGGACATCCGCAAACAACCTTTCCGCCAGCCGATGCCTCCGGACACACTGTCTGCCCTCCTCGGTCCCTTTGGTAGTCAACCTGCCGCCGGGGCCGGAGGTAACGTAACTCTGGTCGAGGAGTTCCTTGAAGGCCGTATCGTTGCGGAACAAGGACAGATCGGGAGTCCGGCTGTTTTCTACGGTCTCCAGCCAGAGCGTTTCCAGGATTTCTTCCGCCCTCTCGCTAAGTATTACCATGCGTTCTCCTATCGACAATCTTTTTGAGCCACTCGGGCGTGGGCGCCGTCTCGTAGCCGCAATTGGGACAACGAACCAGCTTGCATCCTTTGGTCATAGGACATTTGGCACAGGCATTGTGAGCCTGCCGCTCGTCGAATTCATATCCGCACAGGGCGCACTTCACAACACCACCCCCGTCGCCGTCAGAACCACGTTGAGGGCAAAAGCCACCACAAAAGAGAACACCAGCGTGATGGCCGAGATCAGCAGGCCGATCCGAAGTCCTCGTTCCTTGATGTTCATCAGGAATTGGGCAATGCAGGGCAGGAAGAGCGTGAGAGCGACACACGCCACCACCACCTGAACACCCGTGAGGGCGCCGGACTTGTTCAGGTCATACAGCCCCGCGGCCCCATAATCTCTTCGGAAAAAGCCCAGAAGAAACACACTGGCGGCATCCGGCGGAAGTCCCAGCAGTCCCACCGGATACCGGAACAACCGGATGCACGCATCGAACAGCCCGCTCACCTGCCCGATCCAGATCAACGCGCTGGCCACCAGGAAAATCGGGACAATCTCCTTGAGGTACCACACCACTCGTGTGTACGTCTTCACGAGTAGGTTGGACAACTTGGGGAAGCGCAGGGGCGGGATCTCCATGTAGAAGATCGGCCGGCTTCCCGGCAACAGCTTCGAGCCAAGATACCCGACGAGCAGGAACACCCCGATGATCACGCCGGCCCAGATGGCAAGGGCCAGCGGCCGGTCGTGAAGAAGGGCCATGATGACGCCCAATTGCGCCGAACAAGGCACGGCCAAAGCCAGCAACAACGTCGCGATGAAACGCTCGCGTTTGGTGGGCAGCGTTCGGGTCACCATAGTCGCCATCGTGTCGCAGCCCAACCCCAGGACCATCGGAATGACCGCCCGGCCACTCAAGCCGATCTTCTTGAAGAGCCGGTCGATCAGCATCGCCAGTCGCGGCAGGTATCCGGTGTCCTCGATGATGGAAAACACCAGGAAGAAAACCGACACGATCGGCAGGATGATCGCCATGGAGTACCGGAGACCGAGCGTCAGCACGCCGTATTCGCCCACAAACAGGTCCCGGAGCACCGGCCAGCCGATCAGCCTCTCGAAGATCCCCGTCACGAACGGATTGATATGCTGCTCAAAGACGGTGCTCTCCAGGAAGTGCACCAGCGTGCCCGCTCCGAACTGCCCGACGAACTTGTACAATCCGAGGTAGAGCACGAGGAGCAAAATCACGGTCCCGGTGACCGGATGCATGGTCAACCGGCTCAGGGATTCAGCCAAGCTGCGTCGCGGAGTCCCGGCAGGCTCCACCACCCCCTGGAGAAGCTCGTTGACCTGCTGCTGACGGCGCATCGCGATGAGGTAGTCCAACGGGTCGGAGAACCCACGGCGAGCGGTAGTGATGGTCTGTACGATCCGGTCATACCCCTGCGGATCCCGCGCTTTCACGAGCTGCTGGATCTGGGCGTCGTCTTGGAGCAGCAGCAAGGCTATCGCCCGTTTGGAGAGGCCGTAGTTGCTTTTCAGGAAGCTACCGATCTGCTCCACGGCGTGATCGAGCGCGAATACCGGACTGCCGGAAGGCGGTGTCGCCACGTCAAACCTTACGGACATAATCGCGAATCCTTTGTGCTATCAAGTCTGTCCCCTCGCGTGCAGTGGCAACGGCGGGCACAACGGGTATCTGGAGTCGCGTCTGCAACAGGTCGATATTCACCCGTTTGCCGAGTGTCCGGAGCTCATCCATCATATTCAGCACGAGAATCGTCGGCAGGCCGGCCTCCACCAACTGCACGGTCAGGCCCAGCATTCGCTCCAGATTCTTGGCATCAGCGATGTGAAGTACGACAGACGGGCTTTCCTCCAGGATGATGTTCCGGGCGACCCGTTCCTCTTCGGTGATCGGCAGGAGCGAATACATGCCAGGGGTGTCAATCACCTCAAACTCAGTGTCGCCGATCCTGCCGGTGCCCCGGGAGACTTCCACCGTCGTGCCGGGGTAGTTCGATACGGTGACATACGAGCCCGTCAGGTTGTTGAACATGACGCTCTTACCGACGTTTGGATTGCCCACCAGAACTACTTTCGGCTTTGTCATGGTTTGTCACTCACTCGGTCGCAACCCGATCCTGCCAAAGTTAGCTGGGGCGAACTTGTTCGACAAAAAAAGAGGTATCTGTTTAGCGGGCCAATCTACGTTCTCGGCCCCGAAAAGGCCGTTTGATCGCACAAAGAAGGCAGACTAAATGCCATGTGACACCCGAAAGCCTCATTTTTGGCGTCAGAAACCGTGTTT
>CAYHAJ010000414.1:0-24149 GCA_964354535.1 uncultured Pirellulales bacterium | reverse complement strand
AGAGGCCCGATTGCGGCTGGCCCTGGTCGTGGTCGATCTGGTCCGAGGACATGACGAACATCCCGCGCCAGTAGCAGAAGTCCGGCACGACCCGCAGGTGCGAGCAGATGGGCCGAACGCCCCAAAGGTGGCCGCCATAGGCAAAGGCCGGCAGCTCGTAGAACATGCCGTGGGCATCCATCAGCAGCCGCTCGGTCACCGCGTGGCGAATCCGCGTCCATTCCGTATTCCAGGCGTGGTCCCAGGTGTGACTCGCCTCGGGCAACAAGTACCGCTGCCATTGGCCGTTGACGAGTGCCCGCAGCACCACACTGGACTTCGTCCAACCCACGGCGTAGAGCGTATTGCCTCCATAGGAGGCGTCGCCTCCGGAGGCGTGGACCTCGACGAAGGGATTGCGCTCGACGATCGTCCATTTCGCGCTCTTGCCATCCCACTCGGCCAGCCGGCCGGCGGCGCGCTTCTCAAGGAACTCCCGCTCGTTATACGTGTTGTTGGCGACGACCACACGGCCCTGCGCGGAGAAGGCGCTCTTGAAATGCGGCGTGGCGGCGACGATTTCCAGTTCCTTGACGAGATTGAACAGCTCCTTCGCTTTCAGGGTCTGGACATCTACTTCCCAGAACCGCCCTTCCATGCCCAGGATGTAGACCTTGTTGGCCGGATCGAGCAGATGCTCACAGGTCGCGGCCAGGCGAACCCCCTTAAGATCCTCGATGACGCGAACGTGGCCGTCGGCGTCAATCGCATACGGCCCAATGAAGGCTTGGCCGCTCGGCCAATGGGGATACCGATTCGCAAAGGTCCCGGTCACGGAGGCCGGATGCCGCCGCATCGTCATGTCGTCGCTGATCTCGTAAAGGCCCAGACCCTGGCCGGCGATGTGTGCCACATAGCCGACGGCCCACAGCTTCTGTCCCCAGGGGATCAAGGCGCCGATCCCCGCCTCGCTGGTGCTGCCGACACCCTTTGCCATGACCGTCAGCTTCGGAAACACGCCATTGATGGGCACCGCCGCCGGGGCCACTTTTGCGGCCTCTTCCTCTTTTCCCATGTGCTCCAGATAGCCGCGCAAGGCCCTGGCCAGACTCCGCCCGAAGGCACGGGCGCCGTCCTCCGTCACGGTCTGTCCGCCCGCATTGGCATAGGGGAACTCAAACGAGGCCGACAACCGGATGCCTTCCAGATCACCGGCCCATCGGCCAAAGCTCATATTGCTGCCGGTGTTGGAGCCTGTGTTCCAAGCCTTTCCGTACGGCAGGTTGTCGGAGACCCGGTAGACGAGAGGGCCGCTCTGGACCGTTTCGAGAAGGCGGCCGAACTCGCTCTGCCGCTGCCACATCTGCTCGTCCTCACTGCCCACGATATAGATCACCTCGTTGTGCGGGCCGCGGATGTGCGGACAGTGCAGGTCGAAGGCGGCCTTCAGCTTGCCGTTCGACCAGTTCGGCACGAACGTCCGGAGAGCCGCGACGGAGGCGTGCACGCTCTTACCGAGGTAATCTCGATTGTGATCGTGAGGCTTGCGGTTTTTGCCCTGATCGCCTTCCTCCACGCCGTCCTTGTCCATGAACGGAAGCGCCAGGACCTCGACGTTGCGCCGGAACCAGTACCCGTCTTCATGGTCGGCCAGGATACTCTCCAGCAGTGCCTCCATCACGTAGTCCGCCATCGCCTCGCAGGCATGGTGCCGGGCCGTCACGAGGACCCGGTACTGCACATCACCATCCAGCCGGCCCACATGCAGACGCTCGACGCTCCGGCCGTGCTTGCTCTTGCATAGCTCCCGCAGAGCCACGTGCGGATTGCCTTTGTACTGGGCCAAGAACTCCTTGAGGTTTTGCTCTTGGTAAGGGATCCCGAAGCTGAACCGCACATCTGCGGCGTCGGCGGCAAAGGTGTACTTGAACGAGGCCCCCTGCGTCGCCTCGGCACCGAGCCAGGACCAGGTCCGCCCCTGGTCGGTGCTGACGGCCGGTCCGCGCACCCCGATGGGATTGGACCCGGAGAAGTTGAAGGTCAGCGTCCGCCCTTCAGCGCCCCGAACACGGAAACTCCAATAGAACCACCAACCCTGGGTGTCCCGCAGGTCCGGACGCAGGGAGACGGTGTCCCCCTCGATCCGCTCGACGACGATGTTGCCGCCGGGGTAGTTGGCATCGATCGCAATGGATCGCCCCGCTCTCCCCGCCGGAGCATTGGCAGCGGCACCCAAGCACGCGCCGGGCAGGATCAGCAATCCGAGAGCGACAATCGTCTTGAGAACGCGGGGCAGAAATGGATAGTCCATGTCGTGTCCCTCCCATGGGCAGATGGAAATCCTTTGATTGCGCGATTTGGCGTACACGAGGAGGCACTATAGCCGCCTGTGCAGGAGGCGTCAATCCACCGGGATCTCGTAGGTCGTGCGTCCTCACACAGCGTCTTCAGGCGAGCGGGACGCTCGCCCTACGAAGAGGCGAGTTGTGCAATCGTCGGACCACCACGAAAACAGGGGGACCGGACTACTCGTCGTCCGGGGCGCCGACGGTGGCTTTTTGATAGAGGCGCTGGCAGGTCTCGCAAGCACAGATGCCGACCGTGCGCAGGTGCGAGATGCCCGCGAGCCGGCGGGTTTCGATCAGCTTGGCCCCTTTCGCCTCCATCTTGCGGAAGGCCATTTTCGCTTCGTGGTTGTCATGGTAGCCGACCGCGTCGATGACGACGCAGACCCTCTTGTCACGCTGCAAAAGTCCGAGGGCGGCGGCTTTGACCGCTCCTTCGGCACAGGCCCCGATCACAAGGAATTCCGCCGCCGAGACCTCGCTCAGGACACGGTCGATCCGCGGCTCGTCGAACGGGTCGGTGCACCGCTTGTGGAGAATCACCTGCTGGTAGCGCCGCAACAAGTCCCGGGGCAGATCGGTGTTGCCATCCGCCGCGAAACTGATCCGGTCGTTCATCAGAGTATAACTGATCTTCATCTGTCCCGCCGTGCCATCGACGCAGTAGGAATCGCCGTTATGACCGTTGCGGTCGGGATAAACCTCACAGGTGGAAATGACGGGAATGTCCCGCCTCCGAGCCCAAGCCATCAGCCGCCGAATGTGCGACAGCACCCGCCGGTGATTGCGGATACAGACGGTGCCGTCCGCCAGGAAGTAATCCCGTTGCGTGTTGACGTCCACGATGACTTGTTTGCGCTTCGCCCTGACTAATTGCATCATCATCCCAGCCCTACCTTTCCGGGCGCCAGCGACCCCACCAACCGAGGATACGCGTGACCCGTCCGACGGGTTCGGGTCCCCGAGGCGATCGATCGCCTTTTCGAGGACTCTCACACCCTCCTCTTAAATCGTGTGCCATATAAAGGGACTTTAGCAACATCGGGCGGGGAAATTTCTGCAAGAACTTCCCGGAATTTGGGGCTTCTCATACAATGGCCCTTACGCACTCGGCTCTGCGCCATGGGGCCGGTTGTTCTTCAGGGTACGGGAACGATGAAACGAGAATTGAAGGAATACGCGGAGGTCGCGCTCGCGTCGGAAGACTTGGGCGTTCCGATCGATTTTGCCCGGATTTTCGGACGTTCCGGCCCGGTCCATATCGAGATCGGATCGGGCAAGGGAACGTTTCTCGTGACCCAGGCCAAGGGGCAGCCGGACGTGAATTTCCTCGGGATCGAGTGGGCGCGCAAATTCTATCGTCACGCAGTGGATCGAATCGGGCGCTGGGGCCTGCGCAACGTCCGTATCCTGCGGGCTGACGCCGCCACCTTCCTCCGCGACGTCGTGCCGGCGGATTCGGTGGACTGCTTCCATCTCTACTTCCCCGACCCCTGGCCCAAGAAACGTCACCACAAGAGGCGGTTCCTGCAAAGCGACAATCTGGAGATCCTGGTCCGCTGTCTCAAGCCGGGCGGCGAGATCCGCATCGCGACCGACCATGCAGACTATTTCGAGCAGATCCGGCAGGTGACTTCCGCTTACAGCGGAACCTTGCAGGAGATCGCGTTCCAGCGTCCCGCGGGCGCGCGCGAGGGGGAATTGACCGGCACCAATTACGAGCGAAAGTACGTGAAGCAGAGCCGCCCGATTTACACCGTTGCCTTTCGAAAGCGGGAATCGTGATTGATTGCCGAGCGGTTGCGGTTGTGAAGCTCGGATCGGTTGCGTAGCGAGTGGAGCGGCGCCGTTCGACGCAACCGATCGACGAAACGAGCCGCGCAACCGTTCGACGAATCACGCAACTATGCCCTCGACTACCTATTCTCCGGATTCAGATGAGTCCCGCTGAGGGCATCGTACGTCTCCGGCATACGGTCGCGCGGGCCGATGGAGCGCCAGTATCCCACCCAGTCGAGGCACTCGCGTTTGCTCAGGTCCACCTCCGCCCAGAAGACCCCGGGGCGGCCCGCGTTCGAGGCCAGAATCCGGCCCCTTGGATCGATCACGAGGCTGCTGCCGTCATAGACGGAGGGCACCATGTAGACCCCATTGTCACGAGCACGAACGCGGAATGTCGTTTCGCCCTCCGCCATGCCGTCCCGATCCGGAAACGTGGTGCCCCAGGTCGGCGCCAGGATGATCTCGGCCCCTTGCAGGGCGAAGAGGGCCGCCGGCTCCGGGAAGAACCAGTCGTAGCAGATCTGAATCGCGACCCGGCCGAAATCTGTATCGAAGACCGGATATTTATCCCCCGGCCGAACACCCTCTTTCCATTCCTCACGCGGCAGATGGGTCTTGCGGTACGTGCCCGCGACCCGCCCCTGGCGGTCGAGCAGGACCGCGGTATTGTAGACCACGTCGCCGACGCGTTCGTTCAGCCCGGCCACCACCCAGATCTTGTTCCTTCTGGCGGCCTCGCCCAGCGGTTCGGTTGACGGTCCCGGAATCGGCTCGGCGACATCCTGCAGCGATGCATTCGTTCCTACGCGGGTGATCGTCTCGCCCAAGCACACGATATCCAATCCGAGCTTGCCCGCGGCATCGATCTGCTCGCACCAGAGTTTCAGGTTCTTCTGCGGCGTGCTCTGTCGCGGCCGAAGATACACCGTCCCGATCTTGACCTTCCTGGGCCCCGGATTGGCTGTCTCCTGCACGCTCACTTTCTTCCAGAGCACCGCTCCCTTCCCCGGCCATTTCACTTCAAGCGTGATCCTTGCGGCATCCACGCCCTCGGGCGCGACCAGCACATCCGAAAACTGTGCCGTCCCCCCGGCCACCGTCGGTCCGCGCACCAGCAGGCCGGCGACATGATGGGGCTGGTCTCCTTTGAGCCAACCGAGCCGTACGATCACCGACCGAAAGGGCGATTCGATTCCGCATACGTCACAGACCGCCTGGACGCGGTAGGTCCGGCCGGCCTGAATCCCGCGGATGGCCTGCGTCATCCCGCCAACCGCATACGGATCGCCGCCCGATTCGATCAGCAGCCCGCCCTCAGCACCCCGCACGGAACAGGCCGCCTGCTCCCACGGCGGCTTCCACACCGACCAGCCCTCCGGCAGCAACCGTCCGCTTGCGGTCTCAAATGTTGCGTTGACCAGCAACTCCCGGGGCTGCGTTTGTCCGATGCTTGCCTGTGCCACGGCCAGAATTGCGAGGAGCCACAACGATCTGGTTCCATTTCGCTGCCGCATCATGTCTCCTTTGCCTGGTGTCGAAGGCGCAAATCAATCCCTGCCGCCGCAGCACGCTCCTGCAACGTCGTTCGGACGATCTGGAGGCAAGGCACTACTTCCCCTTCAATCGATCCAATACTGTCGTGGCCACGCGTTTGACGTATTCATCGCGGTCCTTCGTGAGGGCCTGGATTTGGGTGAGGGCCGGACGGGCTTTCTCGCCAAGCCTGTCCAAGGCGATCACGGCGAACAACCGCGTCTTGTCCGTCGGGTGCTTCAGGGCCTCGATCAGAACCGGCAACGCGGCCTTTTCATCGCCCCAATCGCACAGAGCGTGAGCCGCCGCAATCCGCACAACCACGGACGGATCCTGCAACAAGGTCGTCAGTGCGGGCTTGGCCAAGCTCAGGTCGGGGGCATACTTTACCGACGCGTGCAGGCCGACCACTCCCCAGTAGCGGACGGCGGGCTTGCCGTCCTTCAAGCAAGCCAGATAGGCCGGGGTCGCGTTCGGCCCCTGGTAATCGGCCTCCTTGACCTTCGCGAGGCGCTGGCGCAAGCCGGCGCTCTCGATCTCCTCGCGCCAGTGCCGGGTCTGCGTCGTCTCCGGCTTCGCCTTGACGGGATCGCCCAGCTTGAACGTCACGACGTTACTGTCCTGGAAACCGATCCGGCAGGCCTTGGCGTACAGCACTTCCTGCGGCTGGACTCGCACGGCCTTGGTGTAAAGCTCCCAGCCTGTGTTGCTCTGGGCCTCGCCGCCGATCCGCCAGGCGATCGAGGCGCCCTGCGTCGCACAGGCGATCGTGACGGCCTCGCCGCCCGGATCGCCAGCCTGCCGAGTGAAGACCGGCTCCGCCGTCTTCTCGGGCTTGCCCTGGGACCATTTCATCTCGTCGAACATGGGCTCGGGGATCAAGCCGATATCCATCGTGTCGCGGTACCATTCGTGGTGGACCTTGCGCATCCGCTCCAGCACGTCTTTGTGCCGGGGGTCGCCCGCCAAGTTGTTCACCTCGTGCGGATCGGCCACGATATCGTAGAGCTCCTCCACGGGCTTCGTCGGCTCGAAGTACTGCTTCTGCGCTCCCTGGAGCTTGCCTTCCGCGTTCAACCGACGCATCTCCCGCATCGTCGGCATCTGGTTCATGTAGTTGATGTCCTGCCCGCGCCAGAGGTGCCACAGGTAGTTGCGAAGATATTTGAAACGCTTGTCGCGAACGTATCGAATCAGATCATAGGCCTCATCCATCCGGTCGCGGGCGCCGAAGACATACTCCCGGGGCGCCGCCTTCTGACGGCCCAGGAACGCCCGGCCTTGGAGGTGTTTGGGGAGGTCGATCCCGGCCAGGGACAGCATCGTGGGCGCGAAATCCAGGAAGGCCAGGAGATCGTCGTTGACCGTCCCCGGCTTGACCGCGTCAGGATGGCTTGGCATGGCAAGTCGGCGCCATTTCTCGGGGACCCGGATGATCAGCGGAACGCGGGTGCCGGAATCGTACAGCCAACGTTTGCCGCGCGGCAGACCCCGGCCGTTGTCACCCCAGAACCAGACGATCGTCTCTTCGGCCAGACCGTCGGCCTCCAATTGGTCCAACATGTCCTGAACCTGTTTATCCATGAGGGTAATCAGGTCATAGTACTGGGCCCAGTCCTGCCGGACGGCTGGGGTGTCGGGGTAGTACGGCGGCAACTGGGCCTGGGCCGGATCGTGCCGCTCCCCTGACCCCAGGCTGCCGAGCCGCTTCAACATTTGCGGCGTGCGATTGCGAATCTGACTCTCGTGCGTCAGGGTGAAGTTGAACACGGCGAAGAAGGGTTGGTCCTTCGGCCGATTGCGCCAGTGCGCTTTGTTGCTGCACTCATCCCAGGCCGTGAAGGGCGGGTTGAACTGGTAGTCGGTCTTGACATTGTTTGTGCAGTAGTAGCCGGCCGCCCGCAGGTATTCCGGGAAGCACTTGACGTGGGCCGGCGGAACGCCTTGGCAGCGCATGTGGTGTGTGCCGATCGTCGTGGGATACATCCCGGTGATGATGCCCGACCGCGTCGGCGCGCAGACGCCCGAGTGAGAAAAGACGTTGTTGTACCGCACTCCCTGCGTGGCCAGCCGGTCGATATTCGGCGTGACCGCGTACTTGTCCCCATAGCATCCCAGATCCGGATTGATGTCTTCCGTGCTAATCCAAAGGAAATTGGGAACACTCGATTTCGGATTGCGGGTGGCGGATTGCAGATTGGCACCGCGAGCCGCGTCTGCGATCAGACACGCCACGGAACCCACGGTCGCCTGCAAGAACGTCCTGCGGTTCAATCTCCCATTGACACTCATCATGATTACCCTTCCAACTTTCTCCCCCTCCACACCCTTCTCACTTCTTCCCCTTCTGGCTGTCTTCCGGCATACCGAGGATCTTCAGGGAGTCCTCGATCACCGGCAGCGCCTTCGTCTGGACGTGGGGGCTGTCCACCTTGCCGGTGACCTCGATGCGCACGACGGCGCCACTGAGCCCCTCCGTGAGGGACTGCAGGGGCTCCCAAATCCGATGGATCGGATTCGGGGACCCCGGCACGGAAGGTGCGCCCGCCGCCAGGCGCTGGCTGCGCCCGGTCAACGTCAGATTGAGTTCATCTGTAGGCAGGTCCATCGTGCCCGCGCCGGCGAAAGCGGCGTTCCGGCCGGACAGATCCAGCTTCGAAACCAGCAGCGTGTCGCCGCGGATGTAGGAATCGATCAGCATCCGCTCGAACCGGTAATCCGTCGGCTCGCTCAGACGCAGCACCGAGAGCACGTTGCCCAAAGGCGAGACCCTTCCCACCTGCATGTTCGCGATATCGACGCGGCAGACCCCCTGCCGCCCCAACCTTCCTGAGCGGTCCTCTTTCCCGTCGGGGCCGCGCACCGCGGGCCGCACCTCTGGCAGCGCCGGAGGTGACGCCTCCTGCCGGGAGCCCCCGATCCGGGCCCGCAGACTCAGAGAGGCATCCATCGCGCCGCTGGAAGCGGCGGATAAACTCGAGGACGGAGAGTCCCTGCCCTCTGTCTTCTGTCCTCTGTCGTCGGTCTTCTCGGTTCCGTCCCCCGGCTTGCCAGCCAGGAGGAACTGCTGCAAATCCACGGCATGCAGCGCCATCTGGAACTGGTACTCCAGGCCGGAGGACAGAGAGCGGAGAGCGGAGGACGGCGGCTCTCGGTCCTGGGTCTTCTGTCCTCTCTCCTCTGGGACACCGATTTCCAGGCTTCCCAAGAGCTTTCCACCATAGCAGTTGCCGACGAAATTGGCCGCTGTCCATTTCCTGGCATTGGGATCATAGATCGCATCGAGATCCACCTGAGTGACCGTCTTGCCCTGGACCACGAGCCGGTCGGCAGCCAGTTGTGCCCACCCTTTGTCCAACCTGCCTTTGGTGCTGTAGGAGATCCCCGCCGTCAGGATGCCGGAGAATTCCAGGGCAGCACCGGAGACCCTCAGCGTGCAAGGGCTGGGCGAGCCTCCCGCGGTGATGGATAGGGGTTGGGAGCCAAGAGTAGCCTTGCCGCTGAGTTCCACGAGGGTATCCGCATCCCTCCCCGGGGACAGCTTCAACGTGGTCAGGTCCAAATCGAACGGCCCCTGGGGCGACAGCTCACGATACAGACCCGCCAGCGCCTCCGGCAAGGCACGACCGAGGCTCTCCGTGAACCGCAGGTCCGTCGCCTGGAGTGTGAAAGAGCCGCGGGCAGATGCGGTCTTCTGCGCCTGGGCCCCTGGGCCCAAGATCAGGGAGCCATCCACGCGGATGATCGAGGACCGTCCCGACGGCGGATTCGCACCGCGGGTCTCCGGCGCTCCGGAATCCGCACCTGGTCCATCTTCCGGCCTGGCCGTAACGTTCTTCAAGACAATCTGGCTTTTCGCAAACGAGATCGTGCCACGAACATCGTGCAGAGGATAGGGGAAATGCTCGTGCTGGATTCCACCTCCCAGGCAATCCAAGACGACCGCGCACCCCAGCGGCTCATCGCTGTCGGACTTCTGCAGCTCCACGACCAGGCCCACATCCCCGACGGGATGAAAGGCGGCGATCTGCGGCGCCAGGTCGGACGGCAACAGGCTGAGCATCGTCTCGTCCACGGCCACCTTCTGACCTATGATCTTCATGTGACACTCACGGAGCTTGTCGCCGGTCCCGAAGCGGAGACTGCCGGTTATGGTTACGGGGCTCTGATCATACCGGCCTTCGAGCCGTTGAACACTCAGCGAATCCGGCGTCACCGTCGCCACGGCCGTGATATCCGACAGAACCAGTGGTCGTCCCTCCGGGCGCCCGCTCCCGGCCGGTAACTTCGGTGTCACGGGACTCGCCGTCTGTCCAGCCGGCTCGCGACCAGGGCAAGGCAGCTTCAAAGAACTGTTCCGGCAGGAGACATCGGCCAGGAAGCTGACACGCTGGGGGGTCGCGGAATCGACGGAGCCGGTCTGGTCCGTGCCTCCGGACGCGGAGGCGGTGATTGCGGGGGTACGGATTCCCGCGCGACCAAGATCCTGCCTCGTCGGGGCAGGCGCGCCGAGCCGGGTCAAAGCGATCGAGTTCGCATCGTTCGCGAGGCCAGGTGCCGCCGCGGGCAAGCTGAATACGCGGGCCCGGACATTCGCCAGCCCGTTGACATCGAACCGTTGGAAGAGCTCGCGATGCTGGGCCGGCAAGGCCTCCCGTAACGTCGCATCCAGGGGGATGTCCTGGGCGTCGACAGAGAGGTAGTAGGCCGGCATCCCGCCGGAAGGCTCCGTCACTTTGCCGTTGACTCGGATCTGCTTGTCGCCCGTGCGGGAGACAACATCGGAGAGAAGAATGCTCTTGCGATCGAAAAACAGGGTCCCGGTCAGCCCCAGGAGCGGATAGGGGAAGCCCTGGAAGGCAGCAGCCACGTCCTTCAGGTCCACCGACAGAGTCCAGCGCCGATCCGTGGGCGAGGTTCGGGTCTGCCGGTAATCCGCGGAAACCGTGCCGGTCGGGTGGACGGCATCCCAGAAACGTTTTTGCGCCGGACTGAGAGCCGCATGGAGGGCCTGGTCCAGAACCATGTTGGGGCTGGTGATTTGATATTGATACTGCCGGTCGGGGCCGAACCCTCTCGTCCAACCATCGATGCAGACGTCGACCGGTCCGTGCCGGCCCACGAGCCGCTTGACGCGCACCGTAGACTGCGTGAATTCCACCTCGCCGCTGAGATGATCGAGCGGGTAGGGGAAATCGCGGTCGCACACGGAGATGTCCTTGCACACGACCTTGCCTTCGATCTGACTTTCGTTCCAGCGATTGCTGTTACCGTGGGCCTTGAGAGCAAGGGACCCCACCGTCCCGGTCGGCTGGTACTCCGTGAAGAACTCCTGCAGGCTCCGCAGCGGCTCTGTTCCCGCGGCGGTCGGGGTGAGGAACCGCAGCGTGTCCACCTCGGGCGCGTGCTTGCCATGCAGATCGCTCAGATTGAGCGTCAGGGAGTAGCTCCCGTCTCGATCATACTTGAGTTCGCCGGCCAGGACATCGATCGCCCATGCCCGTTCGAGAGAAGGAATGTCGGTCGACGACAAGCCCCCGGCGAGGGTGAGTTCCGCCGAGTGCGTCAGGGCGTAGCCGGGCCCCGTCAGGATCGAAGCAGGCCGCCAGCGGCCGCTCAGGCGGCTGTCGCCATAGCCGCCGGAGAGCTTGGCGGTTTTGATCTCAAAGCTGTAACTCGGGTCGTTCTCGAAATCGCGCCCGAATCGCGCCTCGATGGGAATGGACATGACGACTTCCTGCTGGACGCCGGAGATCTTGCAGTACCGCAGCTTGCCCCGCTGCAAACAGATCGTGGGAAGACCGCCGTCGCCGCCGCCAGCGGCGTTGAAACGCAGCGTGCCGACGTTCCAGCGGGCGGTGTTGAGGTTCCATTGCACATCCAGAAAGAAATCTTCGACACGGATATCCGTTACCCGTGGCGACAGAGAGAGGAGGCTGCGCCGGCTGAATTTCGCAGAGACGTTCTCGGCGCGTAAAATCGTGTTGTCGTAGAGCGGTTCGGTCTGTGTGGGCCGGACCACGAGACCCGCCACCGAAACCGACCCATCCCGACGGAGAGCGATCGCCCCCATCTCGACGCGGGCATTCATCAGACGCCCGATCTCGGTCGCGGCAATCCGTGGGAGAGCCTGGTGCAGCCAAGCCGCCGCCCCGACTACCAGCACTCCGAGGATGCCCAGGACGATCAGCAAACGAACGAGAATCCGACGGCGCCGCCGCGCCCGGTCGGGCCCCCTACCCATAGCCAGAGATGTCGATCGTCTCATACGAGATTGGCTATTCGAGATTTCAGATTTAGGATTTATGATTGAACAATGCCCAGCCGATCCCAGGGCTTGCGTCGCAAATCATAAATCATAAATCGTAAATCATAAATCTTTTAGCGTTTCCGCTGGATTGCTTTATCCGCAATATCCCGGCGGTAGTAGGCGCCTTCGAACCGGATGCGACTGACCGCCTCATAGGCTCGGGCCTTGGCCGCCGTGATGTTCGCCCCCAGCGCCGTCACGCCCAGCACACGACCGCCATTGGTCACGACCGTGCCGTTCTGTTGCCTGGTGCCGGCGTGGAAGACGACCACGTCACTCAGTTCTTCGGCTTCTTTCAGACCACTGATTACTTTGCCCTTCTCATAGTCGCCGGGGTATCCACCCGAGGCCATGACGACGCAAACCGCCGGCCGCGGGTCCCACTTGAGAAAGACGTCCTCCAGCCGCGCCTCGCAGACCGCCAGAAAAACCTCCAGCAGGTCGCTCTTGAGGCGCACCAGGATCGGTTGCGTCTCCGGGTCGCCGAAGCGAACGTTGAATTCGAGCACCCGGGGCCCGCCGCTGGTCATCATCAGGCCCGCATACAGGACCCCCTTGAACGGCGTACCGTTCCGGTTCATCGCGTCCACCGTGGGCACAAAGACTTCACGGGTGATGCGAACCATCATATCGTCGGTAACGATCGGAGCGGGGCAATAGGCGCCCATGCCGCCCGTGTTGGGGCCCGTGTCTCCATCGCCGATGGGTTTGTGGTCCTGGGCGGACTCCATCACGTAGATGCTATGGCCGTCAACAAACGCCAGAATCGAGGCTTCCTCGCCTAATAGCTTGTCTTCCACGACGATCCTCGCGCCGGCGGCCCCGAAGATGCGATCCACCATGACCCTCTCAGCCGCCAGAATGCCCTGGGCCGGGTCGTCGCAGACGATCACGCCCTTACCCTTGGCCAGACCCGCCGCCTTGATCACCACCGGCTCATCGCGGCTGGCAATGTAGGCCTTGGCGTCGCTGAACCGATCGAAGACCCGCCCCTCGGCGGCCGAGATCGCCCCGGAACGCATTAACTGCTTGGAAAAGGCTTTGTCGGCCTCAAGCTGAGCCGCGGCGGCGTTGGGCCCGAACGCCTTGATCCCGGCGGCCTCCATGGCGTCGACCGCACCCTTGGCCAGCGGCTCTTCCGGCCCCACGACGGCCAAGCCAACTCTCTTCTCTTTGGCGAAGGCCACGAGGGCAGGGATATCGTGGTCCTCGATCGCGACATTTTCGCCGCACTGGGCGGTGCCGGCGTTGCCGGGCGCGATGTAGAGCTTGCCGAGCTGCTTGGATTGCTTGAGCTTCCACGCAATCGCATGTTCACGTCCCCCGCTGCCGATCAGCAGTACATCCATGGCCACACCTTCTGGCATTTTGTGATTTATGATTTGAGATTTATGATTGGGCTTCGCAACCCCAACGATAAATCTCAAATAGTAAGCACGAAATCGGCGTGATCCTACCAGAACGGTTGGATTCCCTCAAGACGATCTTTGACTCACCTTAAGGAGCGACTTTGCCGGAGAAGGTGACGATGCTCTGGGGCGTCATGGGGAAAGCTGCCTGGTTATCCTGGATTGCCACGTTCCCCACGTCCTTGAGGCTCTCGGAGGCCGAGGTGCGATACACCTTCAGCGAGACCAGGCCCTGGAGATTCCGGAAAGTCAGACGGAGGGCTTGCTCCTGGTCGGTGGAGTTAAGGGCCACCAGGGTTAGGTCGCCGTCCTTCTCATGCCGGAAGGCGCCCACCTGCACGGCGCCGAAACCGGGCTGAGCCTCAATGCGCCGCGCCCCCGGCCGGATAAACCTGGTGTAGTGCATGGCCGTGTACGTCTTCGGCGTGTACGTGCTCATCACCATCAGGGCATGAATGCTCTTGTTACCTTCCGTGATTTGCCAGGGGACAAAGGCCGAGCAGTTGCCGGCCACCAAGGCGTTGTGAAGGGCATTGCCAATCCCCTTTTGAATGGGGGCGGGCCAGTCGTGGCCGCCGGTGCCGCCCTCCGTAATCCAGAAGGGCTTTCCCGTATCCTGGATGAGGTCCCAGAACCGGCGGGACGAGTTGGCGGACATCTCGGCTTTGACCCCGTCTTCGTAGCCGTGGGTCGCGAAGACGCCGAGGACGTCCAGGGCCTTGGGATTGTCGCGTATAGCTTTGATGTAGGAACCCGTCCCCCCTTCATACATGTGGCTGGTCATGGTCTCCGGCCCGAAGATCTTCACGTGGCCGTAACCTTCGGCATCGAGCATCTCGCGAAGCATGACGACGATAGCAGCGAAGTCCTTGCCGTCCCAGACGCAGCTCTCGAACGACTGCGAGAACTGCACCTCGTTGCCGGGACTGACGGCATAAAAGGGCACGCCTTGCCGGTTGTGGAGCTTCACGTACTCCACCATCCATTTGCAGAAATGCCGGAAGTACTTCGGGTCCACGCGGTTGTTGTTGCTGCCGTAGCCGCCCGCACGGATGGCACTGGACTTGGTATCCGTGATGGACTGGTTCACTTTCATCCAGGCCGGCGGGCTCCAGACGGTCCCGATGATCTTGAGGTTCGGATCGCGCTTACGGATGGCCTGGCCGAAGTCGAGAAAGATCTGGGGCCGGCCCCGGTCGGCGCTCATGTCGAAATCCTCGCAACGGATCTTCGTCCAGTCCTCCGTCGGCTTTTCAAAGGTGGGGCCCCACATGTTCACGCGGAGCAGGTTGCAGCCGACGCCCTCGACATAGATCTTCTGGAACTCCTCCGTGCGATAGAGACTGCGAAACCGTTCGACCCAGGCGATCAGGCAGGTGCCGAAGCCTTCGATCGTCTGGTATCGCCTGGCCCCATCCACCGTAACCTCCGTGCCAAAGGTGCGAGCCGTGAGGCTGGGAATGGCCAGAACAAACAGAAACGCAATCAGCAACATGGGCTTAGCACGCATGGCGCCTCCTTCACATCTCACGGTTCCTGGTCGCCTGGCTCTGGGGGTAGGTCTCTCTCCTTCACGATCACGGTAAGGTCGGGAGGCTCCACCCCTTCGGGAAAGCTCAGGAACAAGTCTCCCGTAATCCTGAATTCGCCCGCCTTCTTGGGCGTAACAAACCATACGGATCGCGCATAGACCCAGGTGCCTTTGTCGGACGCCGTGCCGGACATGACGGCTGCGCCTTGGGTGAAGGTGAACGCCTCGTCTCTCTTCAGAAGACAGTGTTTGGACTCGTACGTCTTACTCCAAGTCTCCATGACGAGTTCGATGCTCTCGCCCAGTGTAATGCTGTTGCTGTCGATTCTGAAGAAGGTCCCATACCTCCCATCCCAGGCGGGTAACACGAAGATCGAGACAGGATTCGACGTCAGTTCCTGGCTGTTGAACGACAACTGATAGGGACCGAACGTGAAGCTACCCTCGCGCGGCGGCTTGAATCCCAACTCATGGACAAACGCGCTGGCCGCGGGGTCCTTGGGGCTGACCCCTTCGGACTTTTCCGTGAGGCGACGAACCCCTGGCCCCACGATACGCAGTCTCAGCGTGGTCTCCTGGCCCAGCCGTAAGGTGCGGACGTTGGATTCCAATTCCAGCCGCAGATCGGAGTCTCCCGCCCATGCTTGTGCGGTCAGGACGAACAGAGCCATAGCACCGGGGAGCCAAGTACCATGCATTTTCATGTCTCCTTCGCTCAGTTATGTTCCTCTCGCTGTTGCCGGGACTCAGGGCGGCACCTTGATGAGCCCTTCGCACCACTGCCGCAAGTCCCAAGGGCCGACTTGAATATCGGCTGTCACGACCTGGATCGGACGCGCGGGCCGGCGCACGGTCCTGACGCGGAATTTAGCCTCTGCTTCCCGTCCCGGCGGGACGGTCACCGAGGTCTTCTGGGGCTCGATCTCGAAGCCGGCCGGTACATTCATGGTGACGGTGTATGTGTTCGGTGTGCTCGAGTGGTTGAGCAGCTTCACCGTCAGCGGCGTCCAGCGCTCCGGCGGGATTTCCTGCGCGTAGGGGTGAATTCGGGCCCACTGCTCGTCGATGCCGTAGTCGGGGTCGTCCCAGGGGAAGAGAGCATGAAGTAGTTCCTGGCGTTGGGCGAAGGTCTTCTTCAGGTGCTGCAATTGGTCGGCGTCGAAGCGGAACGGCTCGACGACGTGTTGGTTGATGAGGAGCGCTGCGCGCGGGATCTTGCTCGTCAGAAGGTCGAGGCAATAAGAGTAGCCGGTGCCGTCACGCAGGAAATTGCGGTTCTGCAGGCAGTAGTCGTCCATGCCGGAGGGCGTGAAGGAATCGCCGAGGAAGAAGATCTTCTCGCCGGTGTCCCGCTCGACGAGCACGGCGTCATGGTAGATCGTCTGGCCGGGGAAGTCGTAGAACGTCAGCGTGAATTCCTTCCACGTCCGGCGGTGGCCATCCGAGACGACTTCCAGCGGCTCGATGGCGTTCATCGTCAGGCACGGCAGCCGATAGGTGCCCGGCCGCCTGAGTATGTCTGCCTGGATCGGCGTCGTATAGACGGGGCAATGATACTCCTGCACAAGCTCGCTTACCTTGTCCGTATGGTCGTCGTGATAGTGCGTGATGAAGAGACCGTCGAGCGAGGCCAGCTTTCCCTGCTCCTTCAGCTTGCGGATCTGGTCGAGGATCGCGCGCGACCCGCAGTCGATCAGAAAGCCCGAGCCGTCGCGCGACAGGATAAGGCGGCTGTTCTGAATGGGCACGACCCAGTCCGGCGGCTTCTTCTCGACGGTGCGGGCGTACGGCATCCAGTGTACCCGATCGGCACTACCCAAGGCCCTTTCCGCCAGGACGTTATATCGCTCCCTGAAGTACCAGTGGCCCGCGTTGATGGACAGGTAGTTCTCGTATGCGGCCTGGAGCCTGCCGATCAGCCGGTCGATAGCCGCCTTCGGCTCTCGTATCACGGGACCGCGCGCCGGTACGAGGATGTCAGGCTTCTGAGCAGCCACCTTGCGCAGACTTGCGATCAGGTCGCCGATCCGGCCCGCATAACCGTGATAGCCGCCGATCTTCGCTGGCGTCACGGCATCCTGCAAGCTGTATAAGTCCAGCAGACGGCCGTCGCCATAGATCAAGTCGCCCACGAATCCGTACCTGCGGCCATCGACCTCGACGAAATACGAGACCGCGCCGCGCGTGTATCCCGGCGTCTCCAGCACCTGCACCTTCAGGCCCTGCCACGCCAACTCCGTGCCTTCCTGCACGGTCTGGTCCACCTGCAACGGTGCGGCGAGGATCCGCGTGCTCTGCTGCGCGTAGTCGTGAAATCGCTTGTCCCAGAACTTCGCCCAGAAGTCCTCGACCTTCGTGAATTGCTCCGCCTCCCGCGCCGGCACGACGGACTGGGCGCCGGATTCCACCAGTGCCCGGCCCGCCCAGACGACATCCCGGCGGCTGTGAGTGAAAAGAACCAGGTCGGCCGTTTTCCAAAGCTCCTGCGGATCGCCATAGACCACGAGCCTATGCCCGTTTCGCTCGATGCAGACCCCGTTGATCGCTCCGGGACTGAGTGTGACAGAGGGACTCAGTGTCTCGCTCGCAGCGGCCGGACCAACCACGGCCAGACCGGCAACTACCAGAAAGACCCCAACGACCAGACTCACTCGTCTCGGCATGTGCATAACCTCCGAACAGCAGAAATCCTGCGATATCCGGCCCTCATGATACATCACGATCCCAAGCGTGTCCACCACACCTCCCTCTCGGGCCGCGTTGACAAAGGGCGGCATACTTGTTAGTCTGGTTTCATGGTTCGCTTTCCTTTGGTTGCGACATTAATCCTCGGTCTGGTGCTCGGCTGGTCGGGCTGCCAGACCCGTTCTAAGCCGCCGGACCCGGTCGCGGCGGGCGTAACGATCCCGGAGCTCGCGCCGCCGCCCGGGGACAGGCCCCCGCCACCCCAGTATCTTGTGACCGTGGCTCTGGACATTCATATCATGGAGCTTCCGGCCGATAATGTCGATAAGCTCCAGGCGCTGTGGCAGATCCTGTCGGCCAGCCCGATCCGGCTGATGAGCTACAATGCCTTCTCGGAGAACTCCTTCCGCCTCCTGTTCGGCAAGATCGAGATGTGGCAGAGGATCCAGGCCTTGTTGGCGGAAGCGGAGGTCCAGCCGGTCACCACCGTCTCCTTGACCGTGGCCGTCAACGACTGGACTGACTTGCCGATCGCGGAGATCCCGGCGGCCCGGCCGATCGCCTTCGTCGGCACCGACCTGTCGCGGCAGAGCGCCAATGTCGGGCCGGGCATCCTGGCGCTGCGCCTGGTGGCGGACCCGATCCCCTCGGCCCGGGGTGTCCGCAAGATCGTCGGTTTTCCGCTGTACACGCTGCCGACCCGCGGAGCGATTCCCGAACTCCAGGAGCAGCTGCGGAAGCGCGAATTCCGTTTCGAGTCGGCCGCGTTCGCCTGCCAGATGGGGGCGGGCGATCTGCTGGTCCTGGGCCCGGAGAAGTACACCGGCGAGCGCGTCACGCTGGGCGGCCTCTTTTTCAACAAGCCGGATCAGACCCTGTTCTTCAATCCCGGCAAGTCCAAGCCGCCGGAACGAAAACCCGCCGTCCGCGTCTACATTCTGTTGTGTACACAAGTCAATGACTAAAGAGATTTATGATTTATGAATTACGATTTATGATTTATCACGTGTAGTTTGTCGCTGCGCGGTCCTTCGGACTGCCACGTGCCGGCAAATCATGAATTACAATTCACAAATCAGGCGGTGGACCTGTGCCCTGTGCCAAAGTCGCCCTTGTTCATTGTGAGAACTACGAGCCGCCGCGAGTCGCTGCCGCCGTGCGACGGCAATTCGAGCTGCTCGGGGGCCTGGAGGCTTTCGTCAAGCGCGGCGATACGGTCCTGCTCAAGCCGAATTTCATCGCCCCCCGCTCGCACCGCCACAGTGCCGCCCAGACGCACCCGGCCGTCATCCTCGAAGTAGCCAGGCTGGTCAGAGATCATGACGCCAAGCCGCTTGTCGCCGACTCGCCCGCTTGGACCAACGTGGCGGTCTGCGCCCGGATGCTGGAGTTGACGGAACCGCTGCGCCGCTTGGGGGTCCCGCTTCGGCAACTGAATTCACCCCGGAAATGCCGGCTCAGTCCCAGCGGGCCGAACATCGGAATCAGCACGGCGGCGCTCGACGCCGACGTGATCATCAACCTCCCGAAATTCAAAACTCATCAGCAACTGGTCGCCACGTTCGCGGTCAAGAACATGTTCGGGTGCGTCAGCGGCAAATCCAAAGCCCTCTGGCATTTTCGTAAGGGAAACACGGCGGACGAGTTCGCGGAGATGCTCCTCGGCGTCTGCCGGTATCTCAAGCCTGCCCTGACAATCATCGACGGAATCGTAGCCATGCACGGGCAAGGGCCCATTCGAGGCAAGAGCAAATCCCTGGGCTGGCTCATCGGCGGGATCGACCCCATCGCGTGCGAGGTCGTGTGCAGTCGGCTCGTCGGCATCGAGTCCGAGCAACTGCCCATCCTCCGAGCGGCCCAGCGAACCGGCTTCGGCTGCTCTGACTTGCGGCAAATCGAGGTCGTCGGCGATGCTCTGCCGGCGACGCCCTGCCCCGGTTTTGAGCCGGCGAAGCTGATCCCGGTGAAGTTCTCCTTCGGCCGGGTCTGCCGCAGTATGGCCCGGCAGTTTCTTCTGCTCGCCCAGGAGTTGAGATCCGGAAAGAGACCACCCGCCGAGAAGGGATCCTGAACAACCGTCCGACCGGCACAGTAGCTCATAGGATTGAGGTGTTGGTACAATGGTTTCACCACAAGGAAAACACGAGGTGTACATGACTGCAGGGAATGGTCTACCGCTGCTGCGGGATTGGCTGATCCGCGGAGCGCGGGTGGGCGTCGTCTTCTTGACGCTCGCCGGTACGGCGTGCCGGCAGGCACCCAACGTGCTGCTTTTCGCCTCGACGAACAACACGAGGGTAACCGACCATCAGGCGTCGGCCCAGTGGGCCGAGGCGGTGCAGAGGCCGGGCCTGCCGAATCTGTATCGCGTCTCGGCGGACCTCTACCGGGGCGCCCAACCAACGACGCAAGGGTTTCAAGAACTGCAGAAGCTGGGAATCAAGACCGTAGTCAACCTGCGGGAAACCAACGGCGAGCAGACCACGCTGGCCGAGTTGGGCCTGGCCTATCAGCCTATCCCCATGACGGCCTGGTCTGTGCACGACGATGAGGTTGTGCAATTCTTACGGATCGTCGGCACTCCCGGTCACGCCCCAGTCTTCGTCCACTGCCAGCGCGGGGCGGACCGCACCGGTTTGGTGTGCGCCGTCTATCGCATCGCCATCCAGGACTGGACCAAGGATGAGGCCATCGCCGAGATGACCCAGGGGGGCTTTCGCTTCAATCGCGGCTACCAGAACGTCGTCAACTACCTCCGCGATCTCAACGTCGAGCAAATCAAACAACGTGCCGGCCTGACTCCGACGTTGAGTACGAGCCCGAACTGATCACGGCCGATCTCTTATTCCAGCGGCTCGATCCAGAGGTTGCGGTATTCGATCGGGGCGCCTTCGCTCTGCAGACAGATCTTGCCCGACCGATCCGAGCATTTCGTCGCGACATTCTGCAATGTGCCGTTGACGGAGACCACGACCCAATCGTCCTTGCAGATAATGTCGTACTGGTTCCACTCTCCGGCCGGCTTTTCGCTGCTCTCGTGAAGCTTGACGGTGCGCCGGCCATTGACCCGCTGGCCGCCCTTGGCGTGCTCGGCGAACTCCAGGCCTTCGATGACCCAGAAGTCGCCCGCGTTACCCGAGGCCAATTGGCACTCGAGACTCCGGGGCCAAACCATGTCCTTGCCGCTCATGTGGACCAGCACGCCGTTGTTGCCGGGCTTGGCGGTCCAGCGCCACTCGACGTGCAGATGGTAGTCCGCGTACAAGGTCTCGGTGCGCATATAGCCCGCCGGTTTGCCCGTGCAGCGCAGCAAGCCGTTTTCGATGGACCAGGTCTGGTCGACATTCGCTGAGGCATCCCGCAGGAAGCGTATCCAGCCGGTGTAATCCGTGCCGTTCCAGAGCACGGTCTTTTCGCGCGGCACCACCGGCTTGACATCTTCAACGGCCGCAATTGGTGCAACCAGTGCGATACCCAACAGCACTCCAACAACGATAGTCGTCGTGTGTCTCATGGATATTCCTCCCCTTGTACTGAATAATCATCGATCATCGATTAGATGAGTGGCGTCTTGCCGGGCACGGCCACCGGCGGCATCGGCAGATTACCGAACTCATACGCCGGCGGCGTCAGGTCCAGCTTCGAGGCGGTCATGGCCCAATCCCATTTCAACGCCCGGCCCGTATATGCGCTCATCCGACCCATAATGCAGGTCAGGGTGCTTTCAGCGACTCGCCGGCCCTCATTTAACCGCTGATCCCGGCGAATCGCCTCTATCTGATCGGCGTGCTGTTTAAGGCACGGATCATTCTGATCCCAAGCGATCTCGGACTTCGTCGGGTTTTCGATCACGACCCGACCGGAGTCAGTATACATCAAACCCTTCGTGCCGACCAGTCTTTGATCCTGCCGATTGTGCATGCCGTCGATCTGCGAGCCCAGGTACTCGATCCGCAGCCCGTTCGGGTACTCGTACTCCACGGCGAAATGGTCGAAGGAATCGCCGTACTCGGGCGCGGTCCGCACCTGCCGGCCGCCCATGCCGAGGCATTGCACCGGGTGGGCGCCGATCAGCCAGTTCATCACATCCAGGTTGTGAACGTGCATCTCCACGATGAAATCGCCGCTGAGCCAGCTCATGAACAGCCAGCGGCGCAGTTGCCATTCCATGTCCGACCAGCCGGGCTCCCGCTGCTGGGGCCCCCACTTCAGCATGCCGTCGCCAAGCCGCACGCACTGGCCGCCGAGGATCTCCCCGATCGCGCCGTCGTGAATCCTTTGGGCCGCTTCCACAAGGTGCGAGATTCTCCGCATTTGCGTGCCCGCGACGATGGTCAGACCCTTCTGGTCCGCCAGTTCCGACGACTGGATCACCGACCGCACGCCGACCGGGTCCACGGCCACGGGCTTTTCCATGAACACGTGCTTGCCCGCCTCGATGGCTGCTTTCAGATGGGCGGGGCGAAAGTGCGGCGGCTGCGTCAGGATCACCATATCCACGTTCGTCGCCAGGACTCTCTTGTGGGCCTCCCAGCCGACGAAACACGTCTCGTCCGTGACCTTCACTTTGTCCGGCAGCTTCTTGGAAAGCGTCCGCCGGCTCTGATCCAGCCGGTCTTGGAAGGTATCCCCCATCGCGACGAGCTCGACCCCTTCGATGGCGGTCAGGCAATTGCCGGCGTCATAGGTCCCTCGTCCGCCGCAGCCGATCAAGCCCAGCTTGACCTTGTCACTGCCTGCCGCGAAGGCCCGCGGATGGAAGGTAGAAGCCGCCGCCAGCGAAACCGCCCCGGCCGCCGCCTGTGCCATAAAACCCCGTCTCGAAACCCCCTCGTGCCTGCCCTGCTCGTTCATTTTCCCACCTCAATCGTAATCTGGAATATCGGGTGTCACGTCCATCGCTAAAGCACAATCTGACCCCAAAGGAGGAACCTGCCTCCCGAAATCCGAAGCACGAAATCCCAAATCCGAAACAAATCCAAATGCTCCAAACTCTAATGACCGAAACGCTGTCGCCCAGCCTGGGTCCATTTCGAATTTTGGATTTCGAACATTCGAGCTTGTTTCGGATTTCGATATTCGGATTTCGAATTTGGCTCTACGAGCTATCCCTGATCCCTGATGGATCAAACGAGCGGCGTCTTACCGGGGATGGCCACCGGGTCCGGTGGGAACGCCACAAAATCGTACTTCGGCGGGGTCAGGTCGAGCTTCGACGCGACCATGGCCCAATCCCATTTCAAGGCCCGGCCCGAGTAGGCGCTCATACGCCCCATGATCGCGTCCATCGTGCTCTCGGCCACTTGCCTGCCCTCGTTGATCGGCGTGCCGGTGCGGATACTCGCGATCAGGTCGGCAAACTCCTGGACGTAGTGGTCGGGGTCGGGACCAGTGTACTTGAACGGTTTCTCGCCTTCGATCACGCCGCGATCGACGTCGGCATAGCCCTTCGTGCCGACGACGCGTTCGGCGATCCGATCGGTGCAGCCGTTGATCTGGCGGCACAGGCTTTCAACCCGCACACCCCTGGGATATTCGAACTCGACCGCGAAATGGTCCCAGATGTTGCCCAAGGTGCGAACCGCCCGGCCGCCCATGCCCATACACTGCTCCGGATGCGTCTGGAGGGCCCAGTTGATGACATCCAGATTATGGACATGCTGCTCGACGATGTGGTCGCCGCTGGTCCAGGTGAACCAAGGCCAACTGCGCAATTGCCACTCGACGTCGGAGAGGTCTCCCTGGTCCCACCACTTCCAGTAGCCGAGCATATCGCCGCCGTTCCAGTACGCCTGGGCGGCGACGATCTCGCCGATCTGGCCGTCGTGAATTCGCCGGATCGTCTCCTGGTACTTCTTGCTATGGCGGCGCTGGGTACCGGCGACAATGGAGAGCTTCTTCTGCTGGGCCAGCTCCGCCGTCTTGATAATGGAGCGCATCTGCCTGGGGTCCACGCCAGCGGGCTTCTCCATGAACACATGCTTGCCCGCCTCAATAGCGGCTTGGAGGTACATCGCCCGGAAATGAGGCGGCGTCGTCAGGAGGACCATGTGGATATCGGTCCCCACTACCTTCTTGGCGGCATCCCAACCGACAAAGCACTTGTCCGGCGTGACCTTCACCGCGCTGGGTACATCGGTCTTGAGCTTCTGGAGCGACTCCTGCAAGCGATCCTTGAACATATCCCCCATCGCGACGATCTGCACGCCGGGGGCGCTTTGGACGCAACTGACCAGGTCGCGGGTCCCCTGCCCGCCGCAGCCGATGATGCCGACCCGGATCGTGTCCGAGCCCGCCGCATACATCCGGCCCGCCACACCCGCCAGCGCCAGCGAGGCCGCCGACGCCTTGATGAAATCACGACGCGAGACTCTCTTCCCACTCATGGTCATCTCCGTATTCACGCAACAGATACGTTCTTTCGTCCCTAATGGGACTCCTCTGGTTTCCGTGCTTCTGTTACCCAGCGATCAATCGCTGGGCTATTCTCTTTCGCCCTTTGGGCTGAGGCGGCGGTCCACAAGATAGTCCCGTAGGGACGACCGACAATAGCCCACCGTTTCAACGGTGGGTAC
>CAYHAJ010000413.1:0-6362 GCA_964354535.1 uncultured Pirellulales bacterium | reverse complement strand
TTTCTGTAGGCAATTCGTTGTCATCAGGATCGCGCCGGGGAACTCGTCGAACTCCGTGCGCTGGTTCTGCCAGGCCCCGCCGTAGTTGCCGACGAGGTGCTCATATTTCTTGAGGCCGGGATAGGCGTGACACGGCAGCATCTCGCCGTGGGTGTAGACGTTGATGCCCTTGCCCTGCGTCTGCTTGAGCAATTCTTCGAGGTCCTTCAGGTCGTGGCCGGAGACGACGATGCACTTGCCCTTGACCGGCGTAATACGGACCTGCGTCGGCTCCGGATGGCCGTAGGTCTGCGTGTTGGCAGCGTCCAACAGTTCCATGGCCTTCAGGTTGATCTCGCCCACCTTCAGGGCCCGTCCCAGCAATTCGCCCGTATCAGTCGGCTTGCGCGTCAGGTAGTCGAGCATCTCGTGGATCGCGGCGTAGTGCTGCGGGTCCTCCCGGCCCAGGATCTGGGCGTGATCGGTGTACGCCGCAACGCCCTTGAGCCCGTACGTGATCAACTCTTGCAGCCCGGCGACCGTCGCGCCCAGCTTGGCCGCACGTTTGTCAATGCCGACCTCGCGGCCCTTGTGGATCAGCGTATCGAGATCGTCCCGTCCCTCGCACCAACGAACGGGGCAGTCCAGCCGTTCCAGGGTCTGGCCGGCCTTGATCGCCGCTTTCTCATAGAGCTTCTGCGCCCGGCCCCTCAGTTCGACCGCTTCGTCCATGAATTCCGCAAAGCGCGGCGGATCGAAATTGACATTGGTCAGCGTACTGAACAGGGCCTTGACTGTGAATACGTCCACGTCACGGTCTCTCGCTCCCAATTGGGCGGCCCGGTGGGCGTAACGCGAGATGTCCTTGACCGCGTAGACCAGCAGATCCTGCAGGGCGGCGGTCTGTGCGTCCTTGCCGCAGGCACCCGTCAGCGTACATCCCGTCCCCTTGGCGGTCTGTTCACATTGATAACAGAACATGGTCATCCGATAGATCTCCTTTCATTCACCGTGCGAATATGATGAGCCGACAAAGAGACGCAGCACCGTCTCCCGGCCCGTGTTGGTCTTGAAAAGCCTGTGAATTCTGGTCTGCGCCCCGAGCCCGGACGTCCGCGGGAACATCTCGGGCCAATTCACCAGCCAGTCGGCGTCCCAGAGGACCCGAAATTCCAGCGAGTCAATATCCCGAGCGCTGTGGTGATTCGCGACGATGCGTCTCACGTGCGTGACGCGGCTCTCATCGACCTGCCGGTGCCGCAGGATTCTCTCGGCAATAGGAGGCCCTTCGAGTTCCTGATACCGGCCGGCGGCGGAATGGTATTTGCGCTCGGCTTCGTGGATGCCGATATCGTGCAGGATTGCCGCCGCTTGGATCACCAGCGGATCACCCCCTTCGACGGAGCGGATCTGCTCGGCATGCCTCAGCACGGCCAGGGCATGATCGATCCGCCTCTGGTCCGCGCCGAAGACCTCCCGCATGTCCCGGATCAGTATGTCAGTGACAGGGTCCATTTTCTCTCAGGCACGAATCATCGTGAGAAGCATCTTGAACCGCTCCTCGGCCGTGACCGAGTGCGGCACGTTTCCCGGCATAATGACCAGCTCCCCTGCCGACACCGTGACCTGCCGGCCGCCGATCGTCAATTGTCCCCGACCATCGATCACCTGGACCACGGCGTCATACGGGGCGGTATGCTCGCTGAGCTTTTGGCCCTCGTCGAAGGCGAAGAGCGTAATCGTCCCTACCGGCTTGTCCAGGATCGTCTTGCTCACGATGGAGTCTGCGGCGTAATCGATCAGGCCGTCCAGATTCTGCGGCTGGGCCACGCACGCCTCCAGGACGCTTGCCTTAGTACGCTTGTCCGTCATGTTCGTTCTCCCCATGTCCCTTTTGTCCCTCGATCCGACGCCAACTCCTCCAGCGTAACACCGCCGAGGTACTCTCCCATACGGTCCTGTAATACGCTGATTTTCCCGCAGATCGGGCAGATGCCGGCCCGCGGACACGCCGCGGCTTTAGGCAGACACCGATTCAGATTCAAGGGCCCCTGCACCACCTCGATAATCTCCAGCAGGCTGATCTGGGCCGGGGGGCGGTTTAACCGAAATCCGCCTTTGGGCCCCATGCAACTCGCCACCAACTTGGCCTCGTGCAACTGCTGCATCAGCTTGCAGGCCAGTTGGTAGGAGACGTCCTGCTCCTGGGCCAGCAGCCGGGTCGACACGGAGCCGTTGTTCTCCGGATGCCGTGCCAGGCCCACCATCAGCCGGAGGGCGTAATCGGTATTGCGCCGCAAAATATCCATACCTGCCTTCGCCCTTGAACTCGGTACTACATACATTCAGGCGTGCTAAGTATGAGTAATATAGTCCTACTTCGGCCTTTGTGCAAGAAAAATGGAAAAATTCTTGCGTCCGGTCGGAAAAATGCTCCAGGCGAAGGCCGGAATCCAGTTCTTCTGAACCGCGAACGACGCCAACCACGCGAACAAAACACGTAGGACAGCGTTGTCATTCCCGCGCAGGCGGGAACCCAGGCGCCCTCGGCTGTCACGCCAACGGACCACCGAGAACCCTTCTTTCAGCCACAGATTTCGCCGATTTTCACAGATTTCCAACTGAAAACCTTGTCACCCCGGACTCTGATCCGGGGCGGGGACTGACAACTGCAAACGGCTTCTGCGACACGGATTCACGCGGGACGAACACGGATTTCCTCCGAAAAATGTACCGGACACCGTCACGTTCGCCGGAGCCGCCTTTTTCGGCATTGATCGAGAAGTCGAGAAAACCCTGGTTGGCTCTGGACACGGATTCGCCCTGGCAGGTGCTTCCCTTGGGCCGCTAAAGCTTAACTTGGTGCCTGACCCCGGAAGCCCCCCGGAAAAAGTACCTGACACCTTTAATTTCTCCCCGGAAGCCCCCCGGAAAAAGTACCTGACACCTTTAATTTCTCCCGGGACGAACACGGATTTCCTCCGAAAAATGTACCGGACACCGTCATGTTCGCCCCCGTGGGCAACCGGAGCCGCTGTTTTCGGCATTGATCGAGAAGTCGAGAAGACCCTGTTTGGCTCTTGACACGGATTCTCCCTGGAAAATGGACCGCGTACCTTTAATTCTCCCCTTGGGCCGCTAAAGCTCAACTCCGGGCCTGACCCCGCCCTTCCGGCCGCAGGTCCCCCTATGCTGTCCCAAGATTACTGCGCTACTTTCATTTGTGTTTCCGCCAACCGTTGATAGAATAGGCGCGGTTTGGGTTGCAGTGAAGGGACTCAAGAGTGGGTCATAGAGCCGAAAACAGGATGAGGCTGATATCTATCACCGAAGGGAACCTTCGGAACCACCATCTTTACATCACCGGGCACCACGACTTCTTCCCCGAAGAGTGTTACGGCCCATCCGACGCCAGGAAGGGCATACGATGCAAGCTCAGACTCCTCGTGGAAGGCTTGCCGAATGCCGTCGAGACCGACATCGCCAAGGCCAATGGCAACGGGCGTCCCAGGAATTTCTTCCGCAAACGTGATTGGGTTGGTGAGTTCTACAAGATCCATCGACTTAGCGCGGGAGACGTCGTTGCGATTGAGCGTCAGGACTCCTTTACCTATCGCGTCTATCCGTTCAGAAACGGCGATCAGAAGAGCCAAACAGCCAAGCGTCAGAGCCAAGACGAACAGGCGATGCTTATCCCGGACGTGAATCAGTCTATTGAAGAGAATGCGCGGCCCGACTTTGGAGACACGGCATTCACCCGGAATCGGCAAGAGCCGCTCCATCGGTGGGTACCGTGGATCGCCGGCTTCTCGGCGGCTTTCGTTCAAGAGGTTCTGGACGCCATCGTTTCGGGTGATCCCGCCAACGTCACCGTCCTCGACCCATTCGCAGGCGTAGGAACCACGCTGATCGAGGGTCTCAAGCGAGGCTGCAGCGTCGTCGGGTTCGAAATCAATCCGTATGCCGCTCTAGCGTGCGAAGTCAAGATATCCTGTGCCCGACAGAGACTCAAGCCGCTCGCCGAAGCGCTTAACAAGCTGGAGGACTTTTCCCGGCGCTTGGCAGATAAAGACATCGAGCCGAAATCACGTCCACCGAAGACGTTCAAGAGCAGAATCCCTTTCTTCAGCCCGGCGGTCGAACGCAATGTCCTACTGCTGCAGGATTTCACTGGCGAGCAGAAAGACCCCTTTGTCCAAAAAGCCCTGAGACTGACGCTTGGAACCGTCATGGTTAGCTTCTCGAACTACTCCTACGAGCCAAGCCTCAGCACTCGTTCGGCGGCCGGAAAGCCCTTGATCGACGATGCAGATGTCTTTCGCATCTTCCGCGACAAATTGTGCGAGATCGAGGCTGACATGGGCTTGTTGCAGCAGCAATTGAGACGATTCAAGCGGCGGCCGAAGGCGAAGGTCTACCAGCGGTCGTATCTGCAAAGCCGCGACGTGCTGGAGCCGGGGACGGTCGACGTGCTGGTGACGTCGCCGCCCTATCTCAATAACTATCACTACGTGCGCAACACGCGTCCGCAGCTTTATTGGCTGGGGCTGACGGATGGAAACGGGAGCCTGAGGAAGCTGGAGGAGGACAACTTCGGGCGGTTCTGGCAAACCGTTCGAAGTGGCCCGCCGGTAGAACTCTCCTTTAGACTGCCGGAACTGAAACAGCTCCTCGACATAATTCGAGAGCGGAACCCGGACAGGGGCGTTTACGGGGGCAGTGGATGGGCGAACTACGCGGCAACCTACTTCAATGATTGCGCACGGTTCTTCGAAGTCACACGGCGTGCCATGAAGCCGGGCGGTCTGGCCGTGGTGGTAATCGGTAACAACATCGTGCAAGGCGTTCACATTGAGACGGACCGATTCCTAGCGGAAATCGCTGCCTCCTACGGTTTTCAGCTTCAGAAGATGCACCGAGTGCGCAGCAAACGGACGGGATCGAGCATTGTGAACTCCTCCGTGCGGGTCGACGTTACCGAGGTGCCAACGCACCTCTATGAGACAGCCGTCGAGCTGCGTCTGTCTAAGTGAGCAGATCGTTCGAGAATCCGCACATGGTCGGTCCCCCGGTTTCAGGAACCGGTCGAGCCGTGCCAAGACCTCCTCGAAGGACTCTTGCGGTGTGAGTCTGTCGAACAAGTGGAAAGGGACGCATCATGCCCACAAGCGTCGCCGCTTCTGGATCGCGTGGCGGAATAGCGACCGGTGCGAGCGTTAACGTTTGGGGAATTGCTCGTCCCACCGGCTGACTCGATGTGTGCCGGGGCGGCCCCTCCCCGGCATCTTACTTCCAAATCCGCTTTCGTTCCATTCGGGGCGGTAGTGAACTATCAGGGCAAATTCAGCCGCGAAGACCCACCATTCGCTATCGAACACGAGAAACCGGCATTGCATATCGTCCGAGCAGATGTTCTGGCGAGTGCTGATCTTGCTAACGTGTTCGGCCAAGCGTCCTCGCAGCGTCCGCTTGCTCTTGGTAGTACCCTTGGACGCCTTGCCGACGTAGACGAGCCTGTCCTTGTGGTAGAGGGCGTAGATTCCGCTCTCGGCTGGTCCGACTCCTTTGCACAAAGGCAGGATCGGGCTGCTCTCGAGCTTCTCCACGACCTGCACCCCAATGGCACGGTCCAAGTCGAAGTAGAAATAGTGTGGATTATCCGAGGTGCCCGGCATGACAATGTTATCGGCTTGGCCGGATGGGTGGCATGAATCGAAAATCTCAAATTAGGACACTATCAGTGCCATTCGGGTCCGCCCTTATTTTAAGCTTTAGCGAGACTTGACGAGGGCAGAGGCGGCGAGAAGCGCGGTTCCCCGTTCATCGTCGGTTGAGAATCAGGCTTCAAGCGGGAGGCGGCCGTCCTCTCTGTCCCCGGTTTGGCTCTTCTTGGCGGTCTTGGCGGCTTGGCGCGAGGCTTTTTCAATCCGCATGGGCTAAAGCCCATCCTACAGCCTGAGGAGCAGTTGCCGGTAGTCGGTTGTTGTGACAGTCGGGGGCGGAGGTCCTACAGGTTTTTTTCGCGTGGTTCGCGTATTTCGCGGTTCAAAGGCGGTAGGCGGGAGCGGCTACGCCGCAGAGTCTGAAGGGTCACGGGGTGTGAAGGGTGCGAAGGGGCCCCGCCGGCCTGCCATCCGTTTGCATGATCCGCTCCGGAGCAACGCCCGTTCTTTCGTCCCTGCCGGGACTTCGATGGTCTTCTTGTCCCGGTCCCCAGCAGTGGACTGCTGGGCTATCCTCTGTCGCCCTGCGGGCTGGACGGGCGCAAGCTCCCTCGCCCCTCCGGCCGGCGACCTGCGGTCGTCGGTCCTCCGTCGTCCGTCCGATCTCCGTATTACTACTTGTTCAAATCTCGTTTTCCTGCGCAAATTTCTGGCGATGAG
>CAYHAJ010000412.1:0-8034 GCA_964354535.1 uncultured Pirellulales bacterium | reverse complement strand
CTTGCGTCGCGAGGCCATCCTGGCCTTGCTCGGACAAGCCAAAATGCGCTCAGCGTCCAAAGAAACAAGGGCGGGACGCCCTCGCCACGGGGGAACGCCAATTTCTCAAACCTCCAATTGCTTCTTAAGACGGTTGACGATCTCAATCACCTTTCGGGCGGCCTCTCCGATCGTGACCTTTTCGCTCTGAGGCTCGGCCCGCAGCTTGACTTCGACGTTGCCCTCGACCACCGACTTCTTGCCCACCGTGATGCGGATCGGAATGCCGATCAGGTCGGCATCCTTGAACTTGATCCCGCCCCGCAGATCGCGGTCGTCCAGCAGGACCTCGATGCCGGCTTCCATGAGCTTGCCGTAGATCTCCTCGGAGGCGCGAACCACATCGGGGTCGTCCTGGTTTACAGGCGTGACGATCACTTCGAACGGCGCAATCGCGATGGGCCAGATGATGCCGTTCTCATCGTTGTACAACTCGATGGCGGACGCCATGATCCGGTTGATCCCAATGCCGTAGCAGCCCATGAGACAGGGCTGCAACTCGCCGGCTTCGTCCTTGAAGTTGGCCCCGAGCTTCTTGCTGTACTTGGTGCCGAGCTTGAAGACCTGCCCGACCTCGATACCTTTCTTGAACAGCACGGGCACGCCATTGTGCGTATCCCCCGGCTGGGCCAGGCGGATATCGGCCACGACGACGTTATCTCCGTCGAGCGGGAAATCCCGGCCGGGGACGACATTTCTCGTGTGATGGTCAGTCTTGTTGGCCCCGGTGACCCCAACCGCCATCCCGGCCACTGCATGGTCGATAACCAACTTGGACACCCGGCTCGCGAGTCCCACCGGTCCCGCGAATCCCACCTTCGCCCCGGTGACCCGCTCAATGACCTCAGGAGTGGCCAACTCGACGTGGGCCCCGCCGAGCGCCTGCGTGAGCTTCTCCGGGTTGAGCTCGTGGTCGCCCCGGACGAGGGCCGCCACCGGCTCGCCGCGCGCATCGAAGATGAGCGTCTTGACCATGTCCTGTGGCCGGGTCTTGAGAAAAGCGCAGACCGCCTCGATGGTGCCGACATTGGGTGTGAACACGTTCTCGGCAGGGGGGATCGCACCGCGAGCCGGTTCCTTGGGCAGGGGATCGACCGCTGCCTTCTCCAGGTTCGCCGCGTAGGAGCCGTCGGCGGTGTAGACAATCGTGTCCTCGCCGGACTCGCAGGGGATGGTGAACTGGTGCGAGCCGGTGCCGCCCATCTCGCCGGACTCGGCCTCGACGATGACGTACTGCACGCCGCAGCGTTTGAAAACGCGGCAATAGGCGTTGTACATCGCCATGTACGACTTGTGCAGGCTCTCCGGCGTCGCGTCAAAGCTGTAGGCGTCCTTCATGATGAACTCGCGCGACCGCAGCACGCCAAATCGCGGCCGGAACTCGTCCCGGAATTTGGGCGTGATCTGGTAAAGGTTGATGGGTAACTGCTTATACGAGTTGATCTCCGCGGCGGCGTGGAACGTGAATACCTCTTCAGCGGTTGGTCCAAGGACATTCCATCGCTCATGACGGTCCTTGACCCGGAACATGGTCTCGCCATAGTCCTGGTCGCGGCCGGTCTGCTGCCACAATTCCATCGGTTGCAGGCAGGGCACAATGATCTCCTGGGCCCCGGCCCGGTCCATCTCCTCGCGGACGATGTTGATGATCTTCTTGAGCGTCCGCCACCCGAGCGGCAGATAGGTATAGGTCCCGCTGGCGACCTTGCGGATCAACCCCGCCCGGATCATCAGCTTATGACTGGTGATTTCCGCCTCCGCCGGCACCTCTTTCACCGTCGGAATCAGCAACTGGCTGTATTTCATGTCATCCTCACAAAGCGATTTCCATCCGGACCACCAAGACTCCGAAAGACCCCGTTCTTATAGCCGAAATGGTCGTTTGCTGCAAGCCGCCATCGGCAAATCTGCCGGCTCTTGATACACAGAGGGTCCGCCGGTACAATCATCTGTCATAGTACGGTGTTGGATTGGAGATGCGGTATGAAGCCCAAATCGGAAGAACTGCTCAAGGAAGCACTGGAACTGCCGCCGGTAGAGAGAGCAGCCCTTGTTGACCGACTCCTCACCAGCCTCGACAAGCCGGACGAGTCCATCGACAGAGCGTGGCGAAAGGAGATCGCTGCCAGACTCCGGGCTTACCGGGCAGGCACTGCCGCCACGCTGTCGGCGGATGACATTCTCGCGGAATACAGAGCCAAATGAAGGTGCGATTCCTCCAAGTCGCAAGGACCGAGCTTGACGATGCGGTTGAGTATTACAACCAGGAAAAGCCGGGCCTCGGCTATGAGTTTCTCTGGGAGGTCTTCTTCGCGATAGATCGGATCAAGCAGTTTCCCGAGGCGTGGCCGATCTTCTATGAAGACGCGAGAAGATGCCTGATGCGGCGTTTCCCATACGGAATCGTCTATGTCCGGGAGAACGATCTCATCCTTATTCTCGCCATCGCCCATCTTCACCGCGAGCCTGACTATTGGATCGACCGGTTGCCCCGAGGAAGTCGCTGATCTGGCCCTCGACGCGAAAGCCGCAAAAGCTCGGGAGGTTCTCAGCCAGTCCAGGGAGTTCATGCAATGGCTCAGGTCGATGTTGCAGTAGAGCAGCGGGCGCGAACGGCCGTTGCGTGCCTGTCCCGATTCGCTACCGTCACGGCCGCATACCTCTTTGGCTCGCAGGTCGAGGGGCGGGCGGATCAGTGGAGCGATATTGACCTGGCAGTTTTTGTTGAAGGTCTGGAGGCTTGGGATATCCACGACCGGGCGCGGATCGCCGCACAAGTCCAGAAGGAGGCTGGCGATGACATCGAGCTTCACTTCTTTCCCGCCGAGGCACTCCAGCGCCACCACAAGGCCAGCTTCGCCGCCTGGGTCCTCAACCACGGTGTCAGACTCGCCGGTTGACCACCATCATTCTCCCGCCCGATTCGCGAAGTCTTCCTTGATCTTGAGAAACTCGCTCTCCATCTGTATGTGATCCCACCCGTAATGGAAATGCATGACTGCGAGGAGGTTGTATGCATCAGTCATGGCGCATATCTTGAGCGCGCCTGCACTTGGTTTCTTCGAGTCAGGAAGGAACATTCGTTCATTGGCTTCCTGCTTGATAAGATCGGCGAACAGCCAAGGATTCGGGTGTATTGCTTGATTGAACGCACTGTATAGCAGGGGATAGATGTCGTCCTTGATTTGGCGCGGTAGTTCATCCAGGCACTTGTACAATCCGCCCGCAGACGGATGCGGGTTCTTGCCGATCTCATCCTGAAAACGTGCCATCGCATGCTTCATGCGCGCGGCCTCCTGTGGGCCTGCGGACGGGAGCATCCTTTTCAAATACTTGATTTCCTCCTCGTATGCCGCCTTGCACCACCGCATGGTGCGTGCCGAGGGGGTTTCCCTCTTCGGATTGTCTTCGTACAGGCACCACATGACTCGAAGTGTGAGTTCAGCGAGGACGCGAAGAAGGGCCATTGCGGGGAGTTTGTGATCGCTATCAGCCAGAAGGAATACAGATTTGCAGTAGTTGGACGCCACCGGGAGAATGCTGAACAACAGGTTGTTCTCCGGTGTGTCGGGCTTCACGTCACGATTGATTCTCCCTACCGTCTCCTGGAACCATTTGTCTGTCGTGGCGTCGATCAGCTTGTCCATGTGGACCCTCTCCTTCCCTCAGATACCCCCGGAATTCTGATCACTTCTGTGCCAGGTGCCTCTTGGCTCGCTCTGTGAGTGAATAGCAGATGCCACGCGTTGGATGAATGGACCGATCTTTGATCATATCGGCTTTTTTGAGTTCATCTATGGCCGATTCGATCTGAATCCTGGTGAAAGACAGGGTGGCAAGGATGTCGGTTTCCTTGTAGAGTCTCGTTGAGTCGGCTTGCTGATAGAGATGCAGAACGGCAAGTGCCACCTCTGAAAGCCGCGAAAGGGTGGGCTCATCGTCGAGCTTGGCTAACCTCTGCCTGAGTTGCGCGACAGTCTGCGTCAGCGAGTCATTCGCCTCTTTGAGCTCAGCCACTTGCTTAAGGAGGAGTTCATTCCCTTCCTTGAAGGCCGCATTATTTCTGCTGAGTTGTTCAATATTGTCACTTTGCAGATCGTAGGCATGTTTCAGCCGGTCAAAGTGAGCCGCGTCAAGAACCTTGCCCTTGATGTCGCTTAGTATGGTCCCAATGTTCACTGTCTATCCTCGCAAATCAGGGTATTCCAAAGATACCTCTATTCCAAAGATACCTCACCCATGTCCGTCCCGCATTCATACGTCCCCCGAACGTAATGTCCCCGGGTATCTCGGGGCCGCGAGCGGCATCAGACCTGCAATCACGACGCCGCTAAGGTGCGGCCTCAGTTTACTTTCTGTACCCATGCCTTGCCGTCCTTCTCGAACTCAACGCTATCGGGGCGTATCTTCCGCACGCGGTAGCCCTTCACTGTATCCCCCTCAGACACAAAGGCATCCCCGATCATGGCGCAGAACCGATTGGCGGTGATCGCGGTAACGGCTTCGACTCTTGGGGTCTGATCCCCCGACAATCTCCGTGCGGCCTCCGCTTGACCACGGGACTTCCGAAAGGCCATTACCGCTTTCCGTCTGTCCACTTCTTCTTGTATTGTGGCCAATTTGTATCTCCGCATCCAAGCAAGCCCTTCCTGCGCCTTTACAAAGTCATCCTGAGTCGCTTGCTTGGATTCTTTGATCCAAGCCGAGATCGCGGCATACTCTCCGGCCGGGTTTCCTATCACGGATGTCGTGGTAGTCTCAACACGAGAACCGTAGCCATGAGCGGACCCGTAACCATAATCATGCACCGACACGTCTTCGTAGCCACTTGTCGTTGACCAGGTTTCATTTGCTCGCTGATAGAACTGTGCCCAAGCCAGCTTGTCTTTCTCCGCGAGTTTCTGTAGCCTCTGTTCAAGCTGTGCCTTCAATCCGGCCAATTCATTCGAGTACCACGTCTCGATCCTCTGACGTTCCTGTGCGGCGTACGTGTCGATCGCGCGCAGTTCCTCTTCCTCGGCGGGGGTCACAGCCTCGGCACCGATTTTGGGCACAGCGGAGTCGGGAACCAGCGCGACCACTGGGGAGGCGGGGATGGGGGTTGGTGCCGATTGGGGCCAGAAGTCCTCGACTGTCGGCATCATCGATTCGACAAGCGGGGTAACGACCGGCTGAGGCTCAGGGGCCGCATCCTCGACCGGCCGCGGGGCTGGGATCGGCACCGTGGTCTCCATGTTACTCGCCGGGGCGGGGATCGGGGGCCTCCTCAGCATATACCCGGCCAATAGGGCTGCCACGATAACGAGCAACAATTCGGCTTTTCTTCTCATGGTTTGTCCTCCAAATTGCTACAGCGAATATCGGCTATTCTTGAATTCCGGGTACGCCCTCGATTCGCTCGCAGTAGACGAAAATGGTCGTACCAGGGGCCTTGCCGCGGATTTCGATGCGGGCCCATTCGCCATCGTCAGGTTTGCGAAAAGCCCAGATGGATTCGATATCCTCAGTGTGCAGAGACGCAAGCCGGTCCAGTTCCCCGTCTGGTCTGCCGAAAGGAGGGAATGGTTTGACGAGGACGAGCGGATACTTGCCAGCTGGAATCTTCGACCCAATTTCCAGGGTGAGCTTCTTGATCTCCTCAAACCTGGGGTCATATTTCTCTGCATCCCCAACGGAGAAGTACGTAATGATCTGGAATCTGTATGGCGGTTTTTCCATTGTCAATCCTCCAATCGTGCAGGCCGTGCCAGCCCATGCCGTCTCCGCAAATCGTCCGCAATCAACGCCCTGGTGGCCCTATCAAAGATGCGAGACTCCGCTATTGCGCTTTCTATCGGCTCGAAAGAGAGGCGGGATAAGGGAGGAAGTGCCAGAGAACCGAACGCGTAAGGTCCTTCCTGAGGCAGAGGTCCGTGCGGATCTGGGCTAAAGCTCTGTCTGGCAAGGATTTATCCAAGCTCAGCAACGGCCAACAGGAATCTTCAACCAAGCTTTTGCGGAATCAGTTCTTGCCATGAGGGGATTGGGCCACTAAGATAGCCGCCGGTTTCCAAGAGGTAACACTGAGTACGGGAGTCGATGATGGCACAAGGACAACCACCGGCACATAAGTTCATCAATACCATTGGGGCGGGAGAGACGATCAACTCGATCTATGTCGTGCGCGATCCAATTTTGCGCAGCACCTCCCGCGGGGACCTGTATATCGCGATGTTCCTGTGCGACCGCACGGGGCAGTTGAACGGGCGGATGTGGCAGGCGTCGGAAGTGGTCTACAAGTCCCTGCCCAAGCCGGGGTTCGTGCACGTGCAGGGCCGCAGCGAGTTGTATCAGAACAACCTGCAGATCGTGGTCAACAACATCGCCGCCATCGACCCGGGCAAGGTCAAGGTCGAGGACTACCTGGCCCGCACCTCCAGAGACTGCGGCGTGATGTTCAAGGAGGTGAAGGAGATCGTCGGCACGATCAAGCAGCCGCAGCTCGCGGCCGTGACCGCCGCGTTCCTGGCGGACGAGCCTCTGATGAAGAGCTTCTGCACCGCCCCCGGCGGCATGAAGATGCACCACGACTGCATCGGCGGGCTCCTGGAACACACGCATGACATGCTCCGCGTCGCCAAGACCATCCTGCCACTGTACCCGCAGGTGCAAGCGGACCTGGTCCTGGCCGGCGTCTTTCTGCACGACATGGGCAAGACCGAGGAACTGGCCTACGACATGGCTTTCTCGTACACGGATTCCGGCCAGTTGATCGGGCACATCAGCAAGAGCCTGCTGATGATCCACCGCAAGGCCGAGGCCCTCCGTGCGAAGGGCGCTGTGATCGGTCCCGAAGTTCTCGACGCGCTCAGTCACATCATCCTTTCGCACCACGGGGCCTATGAATTCGGCTCGCCCAAGCTGCCGGCGACCGCCGAGGCCTTCATGGTCTACTACATCGACGACCTCGATGCCAAGATGAACCAGGTGACCTCGGCCATCACCGAGGATCTGAGCGAATCCAACTGGACCGCCTGGCAAGGCGCGCTCCAGACGCGGCTGTACCGCAAGCGGATCGAGTAGTTCGGAGTACCGCGTTTACGCGGGTTGGACTGGTCTTTCCCGCCTGAAGGCGGTACTCCGAACAGCGTCGCCGCTTAGTTCGCTCTTAGCCCGGCACCCAGATCTTTCTGGCGTTGACCAACTCGGCTTTTGGCGGCAGGGCCAGCGGCACGGGAGTCTTGGTGTAGAAGATCAGCCCTTTGTAGGCGGTGAGGTAGTAGTACTTCGTAGTGAACACGCCGCCTTGGGCGGTGACGACGAGCGGCGCTTCGGTCTTTTCGAGAATCGCCTCGAAGTCGCCGGGCTCGACGCTGACAATCGCCCCGGAAGCCTTGATCGCATCGGCGATGGCGTTCTCCGCTCCGACCGCGCCTGCTTCTGCTCCATAGACCATGGGACTGTCCTTCCCTTCTGCACTCTCATGGGGCGTTCCAGATCTCCGGCTCGTGGACGCCGGGCGACGTATATTCAATGTAGTAAGGCTTGATTTCGAGGACCGCGTAATTGGGATCGTCCGGGCCGCTGAAGATAGGCGCCAGCATGTCGCTCCAGAAGCCGTGACGGGCGTCCCGGCTCGTGTTGAGGGTCGCGCGGCCCTGAATCTGGAGGTAGGGCGCCATGTGTTGCAGGTCCGGGACGCCGCAGGTCAGGTGGACCTCGGGGTCTTTCTTGATCTGCTTGACCTTGCGGGCGCTGACGAACGTGGCGCAGCGGATGGTCATATCTTCCGAGGCCACCACCATGACATAGCGGACCCAGGGCTTACCGTCCTGGGTGATCGTCGCCAGGCCGGCCAGTTGTGGCCGTTGCAGGATCTTGAGAATGCGTTGTTTCAAATCAGACATCATGTGGCTCCTTATCTATGCAGGTCCGCAGAAGGCTTTTGCCGTTTTGACTCTTGCCGGTGTCGTCCAAATTCGAAATCCGAATATCGAAATCCGAAACAAGCACCAA
>CAYHAJ010000411.1:0-3297 GCA_964354535.1 uncultured Pirellulales bacterium | reverse complement strand
CTTGGCAATGAATCATATGCCAGTCCTTCAATTGTGAAAATAGACGGAAAGGACCATGTCGTAATGGTTATTTCATCTACCAATCCTATTGGAAATCGAGGATTGCCTCAGACTCTGGGCAATATTGTTGGAATAGAACCCCTGACGGGAGAGATTCTCTGGAAATATGACAAGTGGCGGTGTCACATTTCGGTGCCGAGTGCCGTGGATGCCGGTGACAACAAAGTCCTTGTGGTAGGCGGATATGAGCTGGGCGCCACAATGCTAAAGGTCGAGAAAAAGGCCGATGGTGGTTACGGCACCACCGAACTCTTCACCACCGAAGAATTTGGCGATCAAACAAAACCGCCAGTATTACATAATGGTTATTTCTATGCTCAGTACGGAACCAATAACCGCAGTGACGGCCTGGCGTGCATGAGCCTGGATGGCAAGATCCTGTGGAAGACGAGACGTTCCCCCCAGTTCAACAAAGGCAGTATGATTCTCGTCGACGGTCTGCTTCTGGCTACCGACGGTAGGAAGACTCTGTATCTTATAGAGCCTGATCCCTCTGGGTTCAAGCCGCTTGCATCCGCCGAGGTGCTTGGAGAAGGAGGAACAGGATCAGAAAATGATCCTTTGGCTTCAAGAGTGGGAGGTTCAACTCAGAACTGGGCGCCGTTGGCACTTTCTGAGGGCAAGCTTCTTATCCGAGACCAGACGAAGATGAAGTGCGTTAAAGTCGCTCAATGATTCCCAAGAATGTCCACATCAATCACAGGAGTAGATAATGAAAGTCAGAGTGACTGTCACAGCAATAGTCTGGATGGCCGTCGCCTGCAGCAGCCTGGCTGCCGATTGGCCGCAATGGCGCGGACCGAACCGGGACGGCAAATCCGCGGACACGGGCCTCCTCAAGCAATGGCCTGAAAAGGGGCCACCACTGGTCTGGAGAGTCGACCAGCTCGGCGGGGGCGACTGTGCTCCGGCCATTGCCGCCGGGCGGATCTTCGGTATGGGCAATCGCGGCGATAAGGAAGTCGTCTGGGCCCTGTCCGAGAAGGACGGAAGTGAAATCTGGGTAACGCCCCTGGGGCTGGCCTTTCGGCAGCAGCCCTCGCAGGGAAGAGAGGGGCCGTCGTGCACGCCGACGGTCGATGGCGAACGGCTCTATGTCGAGGGCTTGGGGGGGAATGTGGTTTGTCTGCAGGTCCAAGATGGCAAGATCGTCTGGCAGCGCAGCCTGACAGAGGATTTTGGCGGGCGCAGACCGATGTGGAGCTACCGCGAATCGCCGCTGGTCGATGGCGACAAAGTCATCGTCACCCCCGGCGGGGCAGATGCGATCCTGGTGGCTCTGAACAAGCTGACCGGCGTGACGATCTGGAAGGCCAAGATGCCCGACAGCCCGGCCGGTGCTTCTGGAGCCCCCGGCGGCTCCGGCGGTGGTCGAGGGGGCGTCGGCGGTCCGGGTAGTGCCGGTGGACCCGGTGGTGGTCGAGGCGGTTCCGGCGGAGCCGGCGCGGGTTCGGCTGCGGGGATCACCGGAACCAAAGATCCGGGCTTGTTCTCCAGCGAGCATTTTTCGATGACCGCTTTCTCCTGCAAGATTCCCAACGGCAAGTATCTCGCGAAGCTCTACTTTGCGGAGACGTACCAAGGCATCACCGGCCCCGGCCAGCGCGTTTTCTCCTTCAGTGTCCAAGGGCGGGATTTCCAGGATTTTGACGTTTGGGTGAAGGCCGGCGGTCCCAACCGCGCCTATGTCGAGACTGTGCCCGTGGAAGTGACCAATGGAGAGTTTCGCATTGTCTTCACGCCCAAGGTCGAAAACCCGGCCATTAAGGCGATTGAGATCCTCCCACAGGCAGAGGGTGCGGCGTCTCCCTCCACGACCGTCCGAATCAAGGCCGGTTCGGCTGCGACATTCACGGATTCGAGCGGCAATGTCTGGCAGCCGGATCAAGGATTTGAGGGAGGCATGACCAACCCGATGGCCAGCGGTTCAGGAGCCGGCGCTGGCGGCTTTGGCGGTTTTCCCGGCGGTGGTCAAGGTGGTGCAGGCGGCTTTGGCGGCGGTCGAGGCGGTCCCGGCGGCTTCGGCGGTTTTGGCGGTGGTGGTGGAGCGGCCTACGCCTCGCCGATCGCCATCGACTTCGACGGGCAGCGCCAGTACGTGCAACTGACCGCAAGAGCGCTCATCGCAGTCGCGGCATCGGACGGCAAGTTTCTCTGGCGATATGACAAACCCGCCAACCGCATGGGTCTCAACTGTTCGACGGCGCTGTACCACGATGGGATGGTGTTCGCCTCCTCCGCCTATGGCGCAGGCGCCGGGTTGGTCAAGCTGAGCAAGGATGCGAATGGTACTGTCCAGGCCGAGGAACTCTATGCCACCACGGACATGCAGAACCATCACGGCGGCATGATCCTCCTTGATGGTTATCTGTACGGCGCCAGCGGCGGCAATGAGGGCGGCGCACTGGCCTGTCTCGACTTCAAGACCGGCAAAGTCATGTGGGATCAGCGCCAAGACGGCCAACGTCGTGCGAAAGGCTCGCTGGCTTTCGCCGACGGCCTGCTCTACTATCGCATGGAGGACGGCACCATCGTCCTGATCGAGCCTGACCCGAAACAGTACACCGAACGCAGCCGTTTCCAACAGCCCGACCGCACCAACCTGCCGGCCTGGGCTCACCCGGTCGTTGCCAACGGAAAACTATACGTGCGCGATCAGGATGTGCTGTTCTGCTACAACGTCAAGTAGTCCGCCGCCTCTCAGCGGTTGCCCAGATCGGTGCAGGTCTATTCACAAGAGGACACGGGCTCCAGACGGCCCTTAGGAAACCATCTCAAAACCGCCCCGTGGCATGTCATTGCGAGCGTAGCGAAGCAATCTCTCCCACGCGTGGGCTTGAGATTGCTTCGTCGCTGCGCTCCTCGCAATGACATTCATCGTTTTGAGATAGTTTCTAAGACGGCCACCGGAGCCGCTGAGTCTGGCCAAGAGGTGCAGGTGTGTTTGCCCATGAAGGCCTTCTCGGCAGGCCTTGGGCCGGATGGGGTGCGATTACACAACTTGAAGCTACGCCGAGAATTTCGAGTCACACCCTGCAGACTTGCGACATTGTATTGTGATGGCACCTAATACGAACTCAGTGGAATCATACTCTGTCCAGGAATTCGAAGGCTGGGTGCGCGAGCACCAGGCAGGCTTACGCGCATTTATTCGGGCGCTAGGGGCGGACGAAGCATGGGTCGATGATTTGGCTCAGGAAACCTTTATCATCGCCTATCGCCGGATGGAAACCTCCC
>CAYHAJ010000410.1:0-2867 GCA_964354535.1 uncultured Pirellulales bacterium | reverse complement strand
ATGTCGCCGGAGGGATACCACGACAACCCAGCCTCCAGCGTATCAAAAACATGTCGGGCGGCCCAATCGTCAAACTCGAATTTGTCGAAGTCATAGGCGGCGCTCAGCTCTTTGTGGGCGGTTGTGGCCTGCTCATACTGTCCCAGGGCAACCAGGGCAAAAAAGACACGCATCCGATAAAGGTTCACGGAGGGCTCCAACCGAACACACTCCCTCGTATCCGCCAGCGCCCGTTGGCAGTCGCCCATGCGCAGATAGGTCTGACGACGTTCATCGAACAAGACGGCATCGTCAGGCGACCGTTGAATCGCCCGGTCATGATCGCCAATCGCCTCGGCAAACCAGCCTAATCCCCGCTCCGCAACGGCACTGAGCGAATAGCCCAGAGGATCGTCCGGTTTGATGGTCTTCATTCGGGCGGCGTCAAGGGCCATCTGGCGATAGTTGAAGTTGGTATAATGAATGTAGGCCCGGGTCTTGACGGATTCGAAGTGCCTCGGGTCGAGTTCGAGGGCCTTATCGAGGAATGCCAAGGCCTGCGGCACCGTGGCGGCACTGATCGCACGCAGCAGGTAGGAATCCGCGGTCTCCGGGAGCAGCTCATCTGCCTTCTGCTTATGATACGCCCACCGGGCTCCATAGTCTCTGGCGCTGTCGGGCGCCTCGGAGTCACTCTCGTAATAGATGGTGGCCAGGAGAAAGTGAGCTTGCCCGGCGATCTCATCTGACTCTCCGAGCAATCCCTTGAGCTCCTCCATGACCTGGACCCATCGCGCATCATTCGCCACGACGACCTGGGAAGAGGATTGCAGGTCCAGCATGAGAAGCCTCGCGTGCAGCAGACGTGCGCGCGGCCCAACGTGGGCGCTGTCCAGGATGGTTCCCACGGTAGACAAGGCGTCTTCATACTCGCCTTGTTCACCCAGTGCCGCAGCCTCGGACAGCAGGTTTTCATGCCTGATGATTTCTGCGTGTCGTGAGTGGTCCAAACCCCTCCGCAAGATGGCAAGGCTTACCATGAGCCCGGTGACCAGGATCGCGAAACCGAGCACGGCCGCCAGCTTTCGCCGGTGTCTACGCTGGAATTTCTGCACACGGTAGATCACCCCGGGCGATCCTGCCGTGACCGGCTCATCGTGGAGGTGCCGCTGAATATCTTCGGCCAGGGCATGGGCCGTGGCATAACGCCGGTTCGGATCTTTCTCCATGGCCTTGAGCGTGATCCAATCCAGATCTCCACGCAGTCTTCGCCCCAGGGTTCGGACATCCGTACGACGCAGGGCTGCGACCTTGGTCGACGTTTCTCCGGAAATCCTGTGCAAACGCGTGCTGGGCGTCTTCGGATCTTCCTCACGGATAATCCGTCGGATGTGCTCAGGCCCTCCCTCCCGCAGTCTCTCGGCATCAAAGGGAAGTACCCCCGCCAGCAGCTCGTACAGGACCACACCCAGCGAATAGATATCGGTTCGCGTGTCAATGCCTTGTGGGGTCGGTTCGGCCTGCTCGGGACTCATGTATTCCGGCGTGCCCACGAACTGGCCTTGCTCGGTGTACAGCGTTCGCTCCGTGAGGGGCTGCGTCGTGGCCTTGGCGATGCCAAAGTCAATGATCTTGGGCACGGCATGCTGGTCTTGCATGGAAACCAGGATATTCGAAGGCTTGATATCACGATGAATGATGCCTTTCTGATGCGCATGTTGCACGGCGTCACAGACCTGGAGGAACAGCTCCAGCCGTTCCTTGATGCTCAGCTTGTGCCGGTCGCAGTGCTCGGTGATGGGCACGCCGGCCACGAGCTCCATGACAAAATAGGGCCGGCCTCCCTCGGTCGTTCCGGCGTGATAGACGCGGGCGATGTTGGGATGATCGAGGAGCGCCAGTGCCTGCCGCTCCGCCTCGAAGCGGGCAATCACTTGCTTGGTGTCCATCCCCGGCTTGATGACCTTCAACGCCACCTGGCGCCTCAGGGGGACCTCTTGCTCGGCACGGTACACCACCCCCATGCCGCCTTCGCCCAGGATATCGAGAAGCTTGTAGTCGCCGATCCGCCCGCCGGGTTGCGCCGTCCACGCCTCCAGGGAGATCGTCGGCTCAGCCGGTTTGACCGGCTCGACACGCTCCAGGACCCTGGAAACCAGGCGATCCAGTCCTTCAGGAGACGCGCCGAATATCGAGTCCTTGCCCTTCATGTGGCCTTCGAAGAAAAGCTGTTCAGATGCCCATGTCTTCGGCCGTGACCACCTCAATGGCGGTCGCACCAAGACCATATCCGTAAGAAACTCACGACCCTGCTCTATTTCTCAAAGAACTTGAACATTTCCCGCAGTTCCTCCTCGGCCGCTTCGCCCGAAACGACGGTCTGGAGTATGTGCCTCTTCAATACGCCCTGAAACTGTCTCTTGGCGGTCCCGAGTATGTTGGAGGCCTTGGTCTCATTCTCTATGCCGTACTGCTGACACAACTGGGGCAAAGAAGGTGCTTCCGTGTCCTCCAGGCTCGGTTGCACCAGGCGATCCCGGAAGAGATGCCAGTGAGTCTCCATTCCCTGTCCCACATACCATTCCCTCAACTCCGTCAGGACCCGGTCCAGCAGGTCCACCTTCCAGGCATAGTTGAAGCACGCCTCGGGGTCAAGCTCCTGCGTGGTCTCCGGCAACGACGGCGGGTCGGCGATGTCCAGCGGGACCAGCTTGGATGGGGGAATGCGCTTCTGGGCCGCGTCTCGACGTTGCTCATCGATGAGATACTGATTCAGTGCATGGAGCAGAAAGGATCGAAAACGCCCTTTGGAGGGGTCCGCCCGCTCGACGAGCTTTCGATTGAGCACCACCTCGTGAAAGAAGCCCTGCGTCAGGTCCTTGGCCTGC
>CAYHAJ010000409.1:0-1625 GCA_964354535.1 uncultured Pirellulales bacterium | reverse complement strand
CCACGGGGCGGAGCACACCCTACCAGCAGGTCCGCGGCGACCTGGACTGGATCGTGATGAAGTCCTTGGAAAAGGACCGGGCCCGGCGGTACGAGACCGCCAATGGGTTGGCGGAAGACATCCGTCGGCATCTCGAACATGAGCCGGTCCAAGCCAGAGGCCCCAACACGACGTATCGCCTGCACAAGTTCCTCCGCAGACACCGATCTCAGGCCCTTGTCGGTTTGACAGTGGGGGTCCTGATTGCCCTTGTCACAGTCGTACTGTCGATGTGGAATCGGGACCGGCTCCAACTGGCCGAGGCCAAAGACTTCCGGGATCGGGGCATCTTGTCCCAGGCCCGCGAGCAGTACGCCAAGGCCGAGCGCGAAGCCGCCCTGGAGACAATCAAACCCATTCTGCAGAGCGAGTATGTTGGACCGGAAGCTCAGCTTTTGCAGGCCGGCATCAGGGTGGACAACCGCCGCTTCAAAGAGGCCGCGACGACGCTGAATGATCTACTCAGTGGCCGACCGGAAATCGCCGGCGCGGCCCACGCGCTATTGGCCCGTATCCTGTGGGAGAGCGAGTCGGTGGATGCCGAGAAGCTCAAGGAAATGGAGGAGCACCGTCGGCAAGCGGAGGCGTTGCTCCCGGAGACCGCCGAGGCCTACTTCCTGCGCGCCATGACCGCCGTCACGGTCAAGGAACAGCTTGTTTCTCTGGACAAGGCTTTGCAGCTTGATCCCGGCCACTACGAGTCCCGCCGGCTGCGGGCCTTCACGTACTACGCGTCCAGGAAGTACGACCCGTTGCACGATGATGCGCTGGTGATGACTATATTGCGACCGCGCGATCCACTCGGCTACTCTCTCCGTGCGGTTGCGCGACGCGAGTTGGGCCGTTATCGAGACGCGATTGCGGAGTATGACAGCGCGCTGGCTCTCACGGCTCAAGACAGCCCGGAGTACGCCGATGTATCGGTCCAACGGAGCGAGACGCTCCTGCGAATGGGCGATTACGAGCGTGTCATTGCGGAGGCCCCGGTCGGGGCGAAAAATCTTTCGCCCCGACAATACCACGTGTTCTGTGCTCTGACCACCCTGGGCGAATACGAAAAGGCCAATGCCATATTTGGACAGATCGTTCGCCGTACCCCCACGTCTCGAAACGAATTCCAGGATTGGTCGATGAAATACGTCTTCGACACGCTGGAGGCCGGGCGATTATGGCATCCACCGGGCCGGGAGCCTGCGGGAGCAGCCTTTTTGTCCCTGCTGGAAGCGGAGGAGACGTACCGTGGACTCTCGGCCAAGGCCAAGCGTGTCGTCACCGATGGCTTTACGGCAAATTGGTCGCCGGATGGGAGCAAGCTGGCCTTCAGCCTGGGCGTGCACGGTTACAGCGGGGTGGCGATCTTCGATCCCGCCACGAAGGAAACCGATCTGCTGATCGTCCCCGGCAAGGACCCCGTCTGGTCGCCGGATGGACGGTATATCGCCTTCGTTCGGGATTGCCAGATTCTTCGCCTGTCCGAGTTCGCTACCGCCGAACGCAGGTATCAACACCGCCTGTTGGCGGACGAAGAAGTGTGGATGATGAAATCCGATGGCACGGAACCAAGGCGTTTAGCCCGTGGGGGCTGG
>CAYHAJ010000408.1:0-23901 GCA_964354535.1 uncultured Pirellulales bacterium | reverse complement strand
TCGGCCAGACCCCGCTCGATCACCTGCCGAACGTAGATCTCATCGATCAGATCGTCCCACGTGGCGTTCTCCGGCATCCGGTTCACCAGTTCGTGGGCCTCATCTTTCCTCATTGGTTCCGCCATGGTGTTCTCCATATCTGTTGTCGACCCGACGCCATGATTCTACCAGGAAATGGACACTCCGGCAACCGTCGTCCAAGATCATGTGTGGCTTTGTCCAGTCAGTCGCGTTGACAAGAAGACCTCGCATGATTTGACACCATCGGCCCGATGTACGTATAATCACACAGAGAGTGTTACGTACAGGAGCAGAATGATGGCAAAACTGACGTTGAATGCGGATCGGGAGGTGATCGAGCAGGCGAAGCGACTGGCGGCCGAGCGTAATACGAGTGTTTCAGCCATGTTCAGCCGATTCATCCGGGTGTTGGCAAATGGAAAGGATCGGCGGCAACCGCTGGGCAGGCTCGCACGCCGCGCCTCGGGGGTAATCGACCTCAAAGGGCGTAACCACAAAGAGGTCCTGGCAGACGCACTCAAGGACAAGTACAGGCTATGAGCAGGAACGTGTTCATCGATACGAACGTGCTTATCGATGTGTTGGCGAGACGCGAGCCGTTCTACGCGGACAGCGTACGCGTTTGGACTCTGGCCGAGCAGGGCCAAATCAAGGGCCTCATTTCCGTGATCAGCTTCAATAACATCTACGATGTGATTCGTCGCCTGCGCACACGTCAGACAGCAAACCGGATGATGGTGCTCCTGCGCGACACGTTCACGCCCGTATCGCTCGACAAACAGATCCTCGATCAGGCCATCGACTCCGGTTTCGACGACTTGGAGGACGCGATTCAATATTTCAGCGCCGTCCGCGCAGAGGCAGACTGCATTGTCAGTCGGGATGATCACGCATTCCCGCAATCCGAGCTGCCTGTACTCACACCGGCTGAACTATTGGCGACGGGATCGTTTTAGAGATCATCGGCCGCGATCTGGGGAATTCGAGTCTGGAGAGACAGGGAACAGGAGCTTGCCTTCGAGCCAGGCAATGGGGACACCCGGTGGCTCTTCCTGCCAGTCGTGTGGCTTAGTGAATCACAGGAAGACGGCCAGCCCCCCTCACGGGTGCGGCAGGCGCTTCTGCTCGGCGGCGGTCGGGGGCCAGTGGGTAAAGGTGGACCACATGCCGGCCTTGCCGGCGCCGTAGTCGTCCTCGTTCCAGACCTTCTCCTTCTTCTGGTATTCGACATGGCCGTCGTAGAAGGCTAGGTTGACCCCCTCGCTGTGGCGGTACAGGGTGGGGCCGTCGCAGCCGACGTCCTTGTAGGGCATGATCGTGTTGTGGCCGAGGACGTCCCAGCCTTTGACATAGTTGGCCCCCCTCCACCAGAGCCACCAGTCGTTGCTCTCGGTGAAAAAGAGCTCGGAGGCGGGCGCACGGACCGTCGTATTCTTGTGCCCGGCATAGCCGAAGTCATACCAGTTCGAGTAGTACCAATCCGTGAGGTTGGCGCCGTAACTGATGAAGTTGGTGTAGAGCCGATCGAGGCGTTCCTGCGTCCCCACCAAGTCGCTCGGGCAGCGAAACTCCTTGGGGGCATGCCAGCCGCTTTCCCCTTCGCCCTGTTTATCCTTGTAGCCCAGCAGCTTTCGGAAGAGCGGGTTCGAGGGCCAAGTGATCTGGCTGGTGCTGCCGGCGCCCTGAGGGCGGTAGATGATGGGCACGTACCAACCGTCCGCCCCGTCGGCGTACAGGACGCTGGCCATCCCCAGGCTCCGGACGTGACTGATGCAGGTCATCCGCTTGCCCAGCTCTTTGGCTCGCAGCAGCGCCGGCATCAGGACCGCCATCAGCAAGGCAATAATGGAGATGACGACGAGAAGCTCGATCAGTGTGAAGGCTCTTTTCGTTCGCATGGCAACCCACTCCCGGAACCTGACACCCTCAATTCTTGCCCTATGGGTCCGATCTCCGCACGTACGGCGGGGATGCACTCCTATTGTATCCCCACCGAACCGGTGGATAAACCAAAATCCGGCCCAAGCGGGAATTTGAATTCGACGCCGGCACATCATCCCCGTAGAAGATGCCGAATCCGTCAGAGGTGTTCCGTGGGAGAGTGCGGCTAGCGCCCGGCATTTGGCCAAACGTGGGACGGTTGTGCGGCTCGTTTCGGTGGCGTTGTGCGGGAGCCGGCGCGAGCCATGTCCGACGCAACCGCTCGACGAAACGAGCCGCGCAACCGCAACCGATCCCCGCGTCTTTTAACTGCTCCGTCTCCGGGGAACCTATGGGCTATTCGTGTGGGCCGCCGCGGAGTTGCCGGAGGATATCCCAATAGGCGCCTCGGGCCCCCTGGCGGATAGCTTCGACGAGCTCGGTATTGTCGTTGTAGTTATGGTCGGTAGCTGCGGCATCGGGCTGTTCGGCCATCGGTTCGAAGAACCTCTTGTCACCTGCGATGAGGTCCTTGATGAGCTTGGCAGGCTCGGGACCGAGGGCAGGCGAGATGTAAAACGTCGGCTGGAAGAGGTCAATCGGGCCGATGTACTTGCGGCGGAGGCCCGGATTGGCGTCGAGCGGGCCTTCCCGCTTCAGCGCGTCCACCATGCCCGTGCCGGGATAGACGCGGATGCCCAGCGAAGCCCCCGCACAGTCGGGTGCGATGCTCTTGATGAAGCCGATCGTCTCGGCGGCGGTTTGCGGCATCTCGCCGGGGCCGCCCAGCAGCAGGTCGATCATCACCTTCATCCCGTTCTCGCGGCATAGGCGGACCGCAGTGGCCAAGTCCTCTTTCCGGTGGGGTTGGCGATACGTGCCGAGCATGGCCGCACTGGCGGAATCACCCGTGAAATTGATGCCAATGCAGCCGGCCTTTCGCATGGCCGCCGCCAGTTCCGCATCGAAGGGCGTCACGGCCAGATAAGCGTACCACCGCATCTTCTCTCCAAGCGAGCGGCGGATCATCTCTTCGCAGACAGCCAACGCGTGGCTGCGCGGCACGTTGAACTCCGCGTCGCAGGTGTGCAACACGTCGATCCCTTGGGCCAGCAGCGATTCGATCTCATTCGCAACCTCCGAAGGTCTTCGCGAACGCGGCACAGGCCCCTTCGAGAGCGGATCGGCGCAGTACAGGCACTGGCGGTTGCAGCCGCGCTTGGTCTCGAAGCCGCACTGCCCGCCCTGGGCGAAGTAGGCGCGATTGTCGAACATCTCGCGGCGCGCCGACAGAGAAATCTCCGCCGGCCACGCCGGTTTGTTGCTTCGGATCAGTCCGTCGGCTCGCCAGACCAGCCCTTCCACCTTCTCGAACTGCCGCCCCTTCTGCAACTGGCGACAGAGGGAGATCGTAGCCTGCTCGCCGTCGCCATGAACGCCGAAATCGGCGCCCGTGTACTCCACGATTTGCTTCGCGAAGACCGAGAACCCGACCCCGCCCAATACAATCGGCGCTTGACTGAGCCCGCGTATCTTGTGCACCAGGTCGGCAAGCCCTGGCACAAACCACTGGGCACTGGGCCAGAAGCAATCGTCCACGTTCCGAAAGGAGAGGCCGATCAGCGTGGGGCTGCGACTGGACAGATGCCCGCGAAGCGACTCTTCGGGATCATCGCGGAGGGCAAGGTCGAGGATGCTCACCTCGATACCCGCGCGAGCCGCCGCTTCCGCCACGTATTCCAGTCCAATCGGCCCAATGGCCGGCACCATGCGATTCGTATTGATCAGGGTAAGCATCAAAGCATGGTATCTGGATGGTCGCCCCGTTTCAAGCGCGCTCGGCAGCCTGTAGGGTGGGGCTTGCCCCACGCTACAGCCTCGCCCTTGCCCCTTCTCACTTGCCTGAGACGTCTCCTCGCGTGACCACACACGCCTCATACCGGCCCGCGAGTTGGATTGACAGAACCAGGACGTGAGGCTAAAATCGTGACAATGGAGCAAAAACAAATCAATATTTTAGGTATTGAGACGAGCTGCGACGAAACGGCGGCGGCTGTCGTCGCCGACGGGCGCGAGGTCAAGTCATCCGTCGTGGCCTCGCAGACCAAGCTGCACGAAAAGTACGGCGGCGTGGTGCCGGAGATCGCTTCGCGGGCTCATATTGAAAAGATCTACCCGGTGATCACCGAGGCGATGGAACGGGCCGGCGTCGACAAGGACCAGATCGACGCGGTGGCCGTGGCGAATCAGCCAGGTTTGACCATCGCCCTAGTCGTAGGCGTGACCGCGGCCAAGACGCTGAGTTTCATGTGGGGTAAGCCGTTGATCGCGGTCAACCACCTGCACGCGCATTTGCAGTCGGCGATGCTGGGTGAGGAGAAGCTGGAACTGCCGGCGGTGGCCTTGATCGTCTCCGGGGGGCATACGTGCCTCTATGAGGCGGATTCGCCGCTGGAACTGAGGCTCTTAGGCTCGACTATCGACGATGCGGCCGGGGAGGCGTTCGACAAAGTGGCGACGATCCTGAAACTGCCCTATCCCGGTGGGCCGAACATCGAGCGGATCGGCAAGAAAGGTAATCCGAAGGCGATCAGCTTCCCGCGTTCGATGCTGGGCCGGGACTCCCTGGACTTCTCCTTCAGCGGCCTCAAGACCGCCGTGCTTTACTACTGCCGAGGGCAAGACATGCAGGGTCAGAACCGGGTCGATTCGATGAGCGAGCAGGAGATCGCCGACATCGCCGCCTCGTTCCAGGCAGCGGTCATCGATGTGCTGGTCAGAAAGACCAAGCGGGCCGCGGACAAGATCGGGGCCAAGACCGTGCTCCTGGGTGGCGGCGTGGCCGCGAACGGCACACTCCGCGAAGCGATGCAGAAGATGTGCGACAAGAGCAAGCCGCCACGACGGTTGCTGGTCGCCCCGAAAGCCTATTGCACGGACAACGCCGTGATGGTAGCCTCGTTGGCGTATCACAAGTACAAGGCCGGACTGTTCGCGCCGCTGACGTTGGAGCCGAGCGCGAACGGATGACTTATGTGCCCCAGCCGCCCCCGGCTGGGAAAATCACCCCCGCGGGCGGGGGTGCTACATGGTTGAAGGAGACTGGATATTCAGCCAGAGCATCTGAGACAACTACTGGAGCAGGTCAAGAGCGGCCAGATCGAGATCGACCAGGCGATGGAGAAGCTGCGCCATCTGCCGTATGAAGACTTGGGGTTCGCCCGTGTGGACCATCATCGGCAGCTTCGCCGGGGATTTCCGGAGGTCATCTTCTGCCCCGGCAAGGCGACCGACCAGATCATTCGCATCTTCGAGTCGCTCGCGTCGAAGGGCAACAACGTCCTGGCGACGCGGGCTCAGCCGGAGGTCTTCGAAGCCCTCGCCAAGACCGGCAAGTTCCCCAAAGCCCGATACGAAGAGATGGCCCGAGCCATTGTCCTGGAGCAGAAGGAACTGCCAGCCTCAAAGAGTGTTCTGCCCATCGTGACGGCGGGCACAGCCGATATGCCTGTGGCGATGGAGGCCAAGGTCACCGCCGAGATCATGGGCCAGCGGACCGAGCTCACCTGCGACGTCGGGGTGGCTGGACTGCACCGGCTTTTCGGCTGCCTGCCCAAGCTTCAGCAGGCGAATATCATCATCGTCGTGGCCGGCATGGAGGGGGCGTTGGCGAGCGTGCTGGGCGGGCTGGTAAGTTGCCCGGTGATCGCCGTGCCGACCAGTGTCGGGTATGGCACCAGTTTTCACGGCCTGTCGGCCCTGCTGACCATGCTCAATAGCTGCGCCTCGGGCATCACCGTGGTCAACATCGACAACGGCTTTTCCGCGGCGGTCACCGCTACGATGATCAACCGGAAGATCGACGGAACGGGGTAGGATATGGAGATCGTGCGCGAAGTCCCAAGACTCCCGCCCAGACCGGTCGAAGGGCACAAAGGGACGTTTGGCCGGGTCCTCGTGGTCGCGGGCAGCATCGGCATGACGGGAGCCGCCGCTCTGGTCGGCCGGGCGGCACTGCGAGCCGGGGCGGGACTGGTGCGCATCACGACAGCCAAGAGTGCCCTGCCCATCGTCGCGGCCATCGAACCCTCCTACACGACGCTCCCCCTGCCCGAAGATGCCGCCGGACGCATATCGTCCAAGGCGATCAACGCCATTCTCAACGCCACCGAAGAGAACGATGTGGTGGCGATCGGTCCAGGCGTGGGCCAGAGCACCGGCCTTCGCTCCGTCGTCGAGGCCCTAATTCAACAAGAGGGTCTGCGTCTTCTCATCGACGGCGACGGTCTCAACAACCTCAGCAGGCTCTCAGGCTGGCCCAGGAAGCGCAAAGCGGACTTGGTCCTGACCCCGCACCCCGGCGAGATGAAGCGGCTGTGGTCGGGCCTCTTTCGCGAGGAAATGCCCAAGGACCGCCAGCAGACGGCAACACAGGTCGCCCAGCTTACCCAGGCTATCGTAGCCCTCAAGGGCACCGGCACGGTCGTCACGGACGGTGAGAGGCTCTATGTCAATACGACCGGCAACCCCGGCATGGGCACCGCCGGCGCGGGCGACGTCCTGACCGGTGTCATCTCGGCTCTCATGGGCCAAGGCCTGAGCAACTTCGACGCCGCTGTCCTGGGTGTCTACGTCCACGGCCTGGCCGGGGACATTGCTGCTTCAGAACTCGGCCAGGTCAGTCTCATCGCGACCGACCTCATCGACGCCCTGCCGCAAGCCTTTCGGAAGGCCGCGGGCGTCTGACCCGTGCGCCGCTTCCCCAAGATTGTGCAGGATTCAGTTGCGGGCGATTCCCGCGTGAATATAATGCGGGCGTTTGCCTGTCCCCCAAGGTCACGAGCGCCCTGCAAGGAAAGGACTTGGTATGAGGTTGGAGTTCAGTTTCCTGGACGTTGCCGTATTCGTCGCCTTTGTGGCAGCCGTGATCACGACCGGCCTGCTCAAGAGCCGCCGGGAACAGACCGGGGAAGACTACTTCCTGGCCGGTCGAGGACTCAAATGGTGGCTCATCGGCTTCTCTCTGATCGCTGCCAACATCTCCTCCGAGCAATTCGTGGGCATGAGCGGCAATGCCGCCAGTCACGTCGGCTTGGCCATCGCCAGCTACGAGTGGATGGCGGCCATCACCTTGGTGGTCGTCGCCTTTGCCTTCCTGCCTTACTTCCTTCGCGCCGGCATCTACACAATGCCGGAGTTTCTGGAAGTCCGTTACAACGCCACAGCCCGGACGATCATGGCGGTCGCGACCCTATTCATCTACATGCTGCTCCTGGCGTCGGTGACCTACTCCGGGGCCCTGACGATCAGCACGATGGCGGCCAAGATGGGCGAGCAGGGTTACACGATACCGATCTGGACCGCTTCCCTGGTGATCGGCCTGATCGCCATGATCTACGTCACGGCCGGCGGCCTGAAGGCTTGTGCCTGGGCGGATCTCATTCAGGGCAGCGCGTTGATCGTAGGTGGCGGCGTCATCATGTACTTCGCGTTCCGGGCGTTAGGAGCCACGCAAGGCTCCCTCGCCTTTGTCGAGAACGTGCAGACCGGCGCTGTCGGCTATAAGACCTTCGGCCCGGAAACGGGGGCGATTGACCGCTTCTGGGAATTGAACCGCGTCCGGATGAACATGTTCCTGCCTTCGAACGACAAGGTCCTGCCTTGGACCGCCCTGCTGCTGGGACTGTGGATTCCCAATTTCTATTACTGGGGCCTGAACCAGTATATCACGCAGCGAACCCTCGGGTCCGAGTCGCTGGCCCAAGGGCAGAAGGGGATCATGTTCGCCGCCTTCATGAAGTTGGTGATTCCGTTCGTGATCGTGGTGCCCGGCATCATGGCGTTCAACCTGTTCTCGGGCGACATGCAGAACCAGGCCGTCACGGACAACGCCGTGGTCATCGCCCGGTACCTGAAGGCCAACCCGGATACCCAGCTCGTCGAGATCGCGCAAGCGCCGGACCGGGAGAGGATTGCCGCCTGGCCGACCGGCCGATTCCTGCTGGCCGTGTACCCGGAGGGCGAGTCCATGCGGGCCGCACTCGCGGACAACCCGTTTGTGCTTCCCTTGACGCAGGCGGACTTCTCCAAGGTTACCGCCGAGCCATACACGGTCTTCGAATCCGATGACAAGACCTGGGACGAAGTATTCCCGAAGCTGGCGGCGGAGTTGCAGGTCTACAACCAGAAGGTCATCCAGGCCGCCGCGGCGGCGCAGGCCAGCGTCCACACGGAGAAATTCATCGCCTACAAGTATGATACCGCCCTGGGGCAACTGCTCAGCAGCGTGCTCCCCCAGAGGACCGGTCTGGTCGGCTTCGTGCTGGCCGCTCTGCTCGGAGCGGTGGTCAGTTCGTTGGCCGCCATGCTCAACGCGGCCTCCACGATCTTCACCATGGACGTGTACAAGAAGTACATCAGCCCCAATGCCGGACAGAAGACTGTCGTCTTCCTGGGTCGCGCCTCGGTGCTCGTATTTACCCTGATCGCCGTCCTGCTGGCCCCGCAACTGGGCAATCCGAAGATCAGCAACAGCATCTTCACGATCATCCAGGAGAGCCAGGGCCTGATCTCGCCAGGCATTCTGGCGGTGTTCGCGTTCGGGTTGGTCGTGCGAAAGGCCCCCCCGATCGCCGGAGTGGCCGGACTGCTGACCAATATTGTTACCTACGGCGGCATGTACCTGGCCGGGCGCTACAAGATCGGCCCCGACATCCAATTCCTCAACCGCATGGCTATCTGCTTCGGCCTGTGCCTGGTGGTCATGTGGATCATCACGATGGTCCGGCCGCTGCCTCAGCCCATTGAGTTCAAGAAGCAGTCGAACCTGAACCTGGCGTCATCCCGCGGCGCATTGGTCGCCGGGATTGTCATCGTGATCGTCACTCTGGCCTTCTACGTGATTTTCAGTCCCCTCGGATTGGCCAAGTGAAAGAAGGTGATGGGAAAGCCGTCCAACAGCCGATGTAAAGAGAGCCACTTCACGAACGGCCCCCCTGCTTCATCATTTTGGGGCCGTTTATTTTCCGCGATGAAGACGAGGATGTGGCAGCAGCCCAGAGTGCCTCAACCAGACCGAGTGTGCCCTCCCTCTGTCACCCCCGCGCAGGCGGGGGTCCACGAGAATCACAGCGTAATTGGATTCCCGCCTGCGCGAGGGGGTGCGTCATTCACCGAAGATGGGACGCCTCATCAACAGCTTCACCCTTCGCCATGCAGATTCCTTCCGAGGGTCAAGGTCGGCTCTTCGCCCCCACAATCATCTCGGCCCAGTGGGAAGCTCCGTGTTAGTGAGCCGGACGTTCCCGACGCGGTTCAACACGATCGGCTCGTTGACATCTTTGCACCGAGTAAATTTGAACGTGTCGAGCGTGAGTTGACTCACGTCGTCGCAGATCATTACCGGCCGCGGGTCCGGCTTGGTACAGGTCATGCGGAAATCCTCGAACGTCAGGTTTTCGACATTGCGCGCGTAAAAGCCCCAAGCCGGCAGCGGTCGGGCATCGACGCCGGGGGATTTGACTTGCGTGGGGATCTTGCCGACGGTTCCGCCACCCTCGAATTCGATATCCACGTCGCGGAAGGTCACGTTCTTGAACGGGGCCTCGGCCCAGCTTTCGACGGAGCAGGCGGCACGGTAGACACCCGTGGCTGTCACGCGGGTGACGGCGATCCGGTTGGCCGTATTACCAGGCCTCATCATGAAATGGAACGGTGTTGACACATGCTGCATGGTGATATCGGAGATCAGAACGTCATCCAAATCGCCAGTGGTCTTGTCCCAGGCGCCGGGCTGAAGATTGATGCCGGCGAGCATGTTGTAGCGATTCGAGGTGCGGTGCGGGTGGACGCCGGGACCATAGAACAGGCAATTGCGGATGATCAGGTGCGTCGCCGGACCGATCAAGCGAATGCCATTGCAGGAGGAGTTGACAATGCAGTCGGAAATGACGACGTTCTCCCAGTAGCGGCCCGCAATCGAATCGTCGCCCGTATAGAACCGGCAGCCGACGATGCTGACGTCCTTGCACGGATGCTGCGGTGCGCCCCGGAAGTGTACGCCGTCCCAGCCGCCGGTGAACTTGACGTTGCGAATATCCACGTGATCGCTGATCTGGAAGAAGATCGCGTAGTTCGCGGAGTCCACGAACGAGACATCGCGGACCGTCACATTGCGGCAGTTGACGAACACGAAGGTGTGCGGCCCGCGCATTCGCTCCTCGCCGGTGCGATCGAAGACCTTATTGCCGTCGATCACGCCCGCGCCGGCGATCTCGATCTCCTCCGCGCCGTCCGCGAGGATCAGCGCCCGGTGCCATTTGCCCCACTTGGCCTCGGGCAGGAAGCTTGGCAGCGTCGGATGCTGGTACAGATTAGGGTCCTTGGCGCCGATCAACCTGGCGCCCGGCTCCAGGTACAGCGTGACATGGCTCTTGAGGTGTACCGTCGCCGACACGTACCGTCCGGGCGGGAATCGCACCTGCCCGCCCCCCGCCTGGGCACACGTGTCCACCGCCTTATTGATCGCGGCGGTATCGAGCGTCTTGCCGTCCCCCGCTGCCCCGTGCGCGCGGACATCGAACACCCCTTCCCCGGCGGCGACGGCGATACGCGACGCGAGGAGCACGGTCGCGATGAGGCCCAGCCAACCGCCCCTCGCAGAATGCCGCAGGGTCATTCCGTTTGCTCGAATCATGAGATGATCTCCCAAGACAGCAGCCCCACAAGCGCCTCAACCACGGTCGGTTTCGGCTCAGGATTTGGTTTCATGACGTCGGTGTTGGTTTGCGCTTGATCCGCTCGCGCCGAACGCCTTGCCGTTCGGCGGCTTCATCGGAAACTTCGCGGCCCCTACCAGGTGGGGGTCGCAAACGCGCCCCAAACTTGCGCTGGTAGGCCATGTAGTACTCGACGAGGCGACGTGGATCGTTGCCGAACTCGCGTGATATCTTGAGTCGGATGTTGCGAGTCGGTTGCAGGCCCGGATCAGGTTTCATCGTGTTTCTCCGAAAGCAACTCGAGGGGCGTGACCAAGGTCGGTACGTAAAGGCCAAGCAGAGTGTTCACTCGACGGATGTGGCCGAACTTGTTCGCATTGGCAAGATGCTGGCAATTCCAGGTGACCAGGAAGTCGCACCGATGGAATGAAGCAAGAGCTAAATGAAGTGCGTCCCCTGCCGGATCGACCGGCATGACATGGCGGGCGATATAGGTGTCGACGATGTCCATCACTGCCGGTTCGATTGCGAGGAGCGGTAACCGCTCAATCAGTTCGAGGCACTTTTTGCGACTGGCGTAATCTCCGCGTTCGAGCTCATCTACAACAGCGGGACTTGTGACGAGTTCGTACCGCCGCTGCGCGCGAGTCCACCACTCGCGCGTCCACTCCCTGCGAACCACCATCTCAGGCTCGCTTCGCCTCTCGTGGTAGAAACTCGGGATGCTGGTTTCGACGTACACGGTTTTCGTCATGGCATCATCGGGTAGTCAGGTGATCTGTGACCAAGCGCCACCGGCTGTCCTACTACCGCATTTGCTTTCGGTGCGTCTGCCATATCCAAATCTCCAACCCAAAGCGGGCGTTGGGCCTGCACAGCCGGCCGCCCATCAGCCTGAATCCATACCTCTTTCCCTACGGACAAACCATTATACAGCCAACCCGAAACGACTCAAGAGGCAAGGACAGCCCAGAATGATGGCCCGCCGCCCCGTGCGCGCGGACATCGAACACCCCTTCCCCGCCGGCGACGGCGATCCGCGACGCGAGGAGCCCGGTCGCCATGAGGCCCAGCCAACCGCCCCTCGGAGAATGCCGGAGGGTCTTCCCGTTTGCTCGGATCATGAGATGATCTCCCAAGACAACAGCCCCACAAGCCGCTCAACCACGGTCGGTTTCGGCTCAGGATTTGGTTTCATAACGTCGGTGTTGGTTTGCGCTTGATCCGCTCGCGCCAAACGGCCCGCCTCAACCTCGCCGGTGGAGCGCAGCGGAACCGGCGTAGTGTTGCAGGCGGCTGTTCGGCATTGTCGTCTACCTTCGTATACTGACAGATCTCATCGCTCAGGCTCCCGTCACAAAACGTACCCACCCCAATTCTTTCTTCAGCCTCGTTGTTGACAAACTCAAGCCAATCCCTACAGCCGCGAGACTCATGCCAACAACCGGAATCTGAATTAGTAGCTCAGCTATACCCACCGGTAAGGCAAAGTAAGTGAGTACCTCCCCCATTCTCGTCAGTTTTCCCAGGGCCTTCATCTTCGATTCGGCATCTTTGACTTGGCGAGTTATCTCTTCGATTGCGTTGCGGTCAGCAGATTCCACCAAGTCAATCCATTCGCTGAGTTTCGAGCGGAACTGTACTATTGTGGGTTCCTCACGCAATGCAGCCACAGCGTCCAGGGTGTTGACTTCGGGGACACGCAGTCCACCCTCAGCAATGGAGGCAAGCGCCAACTTGAAAACCTGCACCTCCTTCTTCGAGTGGGATAGCTCTGTCGTTCCCGGAGGGTTCATGCAGAAGTACGGTGTGGCTTGGTTCTTCGTCGCCTCTTTCAAGTACGTTGCGTGTCGTGTCGAGTACCAAAAGACCCGCGCGATTGTGTCTCGAAGGAATGCTTTGGCCTCATTCCGCGATAGGTTCGGGAAGCACTTAGATGTCTCTGTTATAGCGCGTTCGCGATCATGAGCGGCGCGAATGAAGACCAGCGCTTCGATGCTCTTAGCGGGTAGTTTCCTGTAGAACGGGTCATAAAGTCTCATCCACTCGATAGTGAAGGGCAGGAACGGCAGGACAACGCGCATGTCCAATTCCACGTCCAACCATTCATAGCTGTCAAATGGCAAGGAAGACATGAACCCTGAACCCATGACCCAAGGCACGCCGAGCTTCTCGCTTATGAACTGCAGCATCTTGAATGGGTCATTCTGAATGGGATCATTTCCGCTCATGAGATCCATTTCCTCCATTCCGAGGAAGAAGATGGGTGTCTCAAAGAGGGTCATGGCCTGGAGACAGAGTTGCCGTGTATTTCGGAAGCCGACCGTCTTCCGCCGGTAGGGCTTCGGCACAAGCTCCAGCGGCATGAAGCCGTCATCGACACACGCTCTGACAAACGAGCGAAACAACATCGAGTCGAGCAGCACAGTCTCAAACAGCGGCCTGCCGGCGCTCGGGTCAAGGCTGATGCCGGAGAGGTCTAAGGGTTTGACCTGGAACCCCGCCTCAGCCATCTTCTCAACGAAGTCTGCTGGAGTTTTGGATTTCTTGTCGGCCACTTCGAGCCTCCGCTTTCGTGCTGCCGAACGGACTGCCGATCAGCGGCCGGCGCAGCCGGTCCGCTGGATCGGCTTGCTAGCAGGCACTGGCGCTTCCGTGACGGTGGGGGTTCACGATACGGTCCATAGCATCAACATGCTCCTTGAATCTCTCGACCTCCGATTCGAACGATCCGAGGAATCCGAGACAGTGGGCGAGAGCATAGAGAGCCAGGTGATGAGGCTCCTCGTCACCAGCAATCCTAGCATCTCCGACCTCTGCGACATAGACTTCCTTGAGGCGATCATACGCTTTCTGTCGCTCGGCTGATTCAAGAGAGTGGGCCAGCTTGTTCCGAAGGGTGTTCACGGCGAGAAGGAGATCCCACATCGAGTTGTCGGCCTCATCCAAGGACATCGATCGTGCAAGGCCAACGCGTTGGGCGAATTGCAGTCGATCAGGGACATGCTGCGAGTGATGGACGAACTTCCCGATGATCCGGACGAGCACCTGTTCAAGGACGAGGTGTCCCTTGAGAACGACGGTGGCGAGCTCGTCAACGTACTGGACCTGCTGGACAAGCTCGGCTAGCAGGTTCTCATTTCTTTTCTGAGCCATCGCCTCGTTTCCTCCGCCTGCGAACAATAATTAGACGGACCCGCATAAGATGCGGGGATTTGCCTTGTTGACCGTATAAGACGCCTTTGGATTTCCCACCGGTGGCGTATGTTATGAAAGCTGACGGCCGCCTGCATCGAATTCCCCTTCACACGTGACTATCACGCGTACACGTAGACGAGAGCATGCTTGTGGGGCTTGCTCCCCTGCTTCATCAGCCTCTCCAGATGGCGGACGGTTTCCGGAGTCAGCAGCGTGTCCGAACACACGTCACATACTTCGGCCGGGACATCCTCGAAGACAATCACGTCCGCGCCCCGCTTGACGGTATGAACGATGAGTCGGTGCTCATAATTCCCCGGGCAACCCTGGATACTGCATTTCATTCTTTCCTGCCTCTCTGCGATGGAGTGACCCACTTCGGTGGCTTCGGTTCATATACGGTAATGATGATCGCAACGTCCAGCGACGTCGTACAGACGACATGCAGAAATCTCCCCGTCCCGGTCTGTCCGAGGGCCAGACCGCAAGCTCCCCGCTTGTGATCGGGGTAGTTCTCAAGCACCGTTGCCCGACGCAGCACCATAGTCACATCCTCCAAAGAGACGTCTTCCTCGACCATCTCTTGGTGCGCATGGGCGGTGATACGTAGAGACTCAGCTTCCGCCTGCGCGTGGAGGCGGTCGGCAATAGCGTCGGAGTTCCCCCTATTCGCATCGGACATGGCTTTGGATCCCGCGACGCCCCGCCCTAGGCTTCAATACAATGTCATTCAAATCAACCATCCGACGCATCGAATTCCCCTTCGCCCGTGACCAAGATTCTAACCCATTACTGCGGGAGGGTCAATAGGAACGCCGAAGAATCTCGTGACCGGCCCAGACGCTTGCGCAGGAACGCCGCTGCACCCGGTAAGAGGCTTGCTCGCCGGGATCGAGTCGGTTATATGTAGCATGGGCGTGGGTTCCCAAACGCGAAACAAGGCGTGAGGGACCCCCATGATGCCCGTGCTGCTTCAACAGCATCGTTGGGACATACGTGATCGGCGCACGCTTTTTCGAGGTCCGGATGGAACTGACAAAGGAAGACCAGGGGGCGTTGGACAGGCTGGGGCAACTGGCGAAAGAAAACGGCATCAAGATCGCGGGCGGCAAAGTCCGGCGGACTTCATCCCGGTTCTGTCTCGGCGTCGAGCACGGCGATTACAACGGCACGGAGTTGTTTGGCGTCGGCACCGACCGGTTCATCTGGCTGGCCTATCGACCCAGTGGCACGAACCAGGTCCGGCTCTTCAGCGGCAATTTCCCCCACGACGGGCGAATCGAATACACCATCGGCAATGTGCCTGCGCCCAAGTCGGCGGCTGTCGCCGAGACCTGGGGCCGGTTCCCCTACGGGATCGACTACATCCTCCGGCGGGAAGGATTCAAGCTGAAGCAGGGCATCGACGGCGTTCTCTTCGGCAACATCCCCGGCGGGGGCATGAGCCGCTCGGCGTCGCTTTGCGTCAATCTGATTCTGTCGCTGTTCGACGTGAACGATATCGAGGTCGAAGACAGGACTGCTCTTGACTCAAGGGCGGGACGCCCTCGCCACGAGAAGATTCAGATCGTCGATCTGGCCCAGGCGGTCGAGAACGACTACATCGGCTCGCCCTGCGGCAAGCTCGACCAGACGATGGTCCTGTTCGCCAAGGAGGGCATGGGGACCTACTACAATCCCAAGGATCGCTCCATCGAGTACGTGCCCATCGGCCCGGGAGCGACGGACTTTCGCATCGTCGTCCTCGACACAGGCACGGACCGGCCCGGCCTGGAAAAATCGACGTATGCAGTGCGCCGGCGGGAATGCGAAGAGTTGGTCGGCATCCTCCAAAAGGCCGGGTACAAGATCACCTGCTTGGCCGACATCAAGGACGAGGCTTTGTACCACAAGATCATGGACCAGTTCGGCCGGAGCAATCCCAATCACTGTGCCCGGCTGGATTACATCTACCACGCCCAGCAGCGCTTCTACCAGATGATGGACGCCTGGCGGTCCGGCAAGATCGAGACGGTCGGCGCGATCTTCCGGCAGGATGGACTCGGCCTGCGGGACGACTATAAGATTTCCGGGCCCGAGCTGGAGACGATGTGCGACGCCGTTCGCACCGTGCCGGGCGTGCTCGGCGAGCGCATGTTGGGCGGCGGCGATAAAGGGGCCTCGGGCGCCCTGGTTCGGGCCGAGAGCGTCGAGGCCGTGAAGAAGGCGGTAGAGGCCGCCTACCCCCGCAGCCGACCCGCTTATAAGGACAAGTACGCCGCCCACGTCTGCAAAGTCGTGGACGGCGTGCGGGTCTATGAGGATCTGTTATGATGATTGATTATGGATTACGGATAATTGATTATTGAAAGGGATGTCCGGGCCTTCCAATGAAATCATCAATCATCAATCATCAATCATCGATGGCTAAGGGGATCTTCACGGCGACGGTCACGTCCAATCGGCGTATCCGCGAGTGCTTCTGGACCATGGACCTGGAGTTCGCCGGCGCCGGGGCCAAGGCTTTCGCGAAGTTCCAGCCGGGGCAGTTCCTCCAGGTGGACGTGTCAAACCTGGGCCTGCCCGCCGAGGATCGGATCCCGCCGGACCTGCGGGATGTCTCCAGGCGAAACATCCTGCTGCGCCGACCCTTCAGCTTTGCCGACGTGACTGCCGGGTCGGACAAGACCACCGCCGAGCTTCTCTATTGCATGCTCGGACCGGCTTCCATGCGGCTGACCACCGTGAGCCGAGGCGATTCGCTCAGCATCGTCGGGCCGCTGGGCCACGGGTTCTCGGTGCCGCAGGGCAAGCGGCTCGCCCTGCTGGTCGTGGGTGGCATGGGCGCCCCACCGATTCGTTGCCTCGCGAAGCTGCTCCGGGCCGAGCACCCGCGCATGAATGTCATTGCCTTCGTGGGCGCCAAAACCGCCGCCTCGCTGCCGTTCGAGGGCCAGTTCGACGAGATGCCGGAGCGGATCGACTCGTTTATTCCGGCGTTTGCGAAGTTCGGCATCGCCTCCGCCGTAGCCACCGACGATGGCTCTGCCGGTCGCCGAGGCTTCATCACGGAGCGACTCGCCCACTGGCTGGACGAGCAGCGGGACTGGTCGCCGGCAGGGACGATCATTTACGCGTGCGGCCCGGAGGCCATGCTGGCGGCGACAGCACGGCTCGCTGCCGAGCGGGAGATCGACTGCCAAATCAGCATGGAGCGAAGAATGGCCTGCGGCATCGGCGTCTGCCAAAGCTGCGCCGTCGAGTGCCGGGTCGAAGGCTCCGCCGAGACGGTCTACAAACTCTGTTGCCAGGACGGCCCGGTCTTTGACGCTTGGACTCTGGTCTTTGCCCCACCGGCTGAGGTTATTGAAGAAATCGGGTTGCTCAGGGCGATCAAAGAAGGACAAGCCAGTCCGATCGTGGATAGGGCCCGCGTATTTGAAGCATTGGAGCATGACGAAGAAAGCAGCGGTTGACATTTCGGTGGATTTTGCGGGGCTGCGGTTGGCGAACCCGGTGTTCACGGCGTCCGGGACGTGCGGCTATGGGGATGAGCTGGCGGACTTCATGGACGTCAACCGCTTGGGCGGCTTCATCACCAAGAGCATCACTCTCAAACCGCGCAAGGGCAATCCCCCGCCGCGCATCGTCGAAACCGATGCGGGCATGCTCAATGCCATCGGTCTGGCGAACGTGGGGCTGGAGCGCTTCGTCGAGGAGAAGCTGCCCGTCATCGCCCGGATGTCAGTGCCGGTGTTTGTCAATGTCGCGGGCGAGTTGATCGACGAGTATGTGGCGGTGGTCGAGCGGTTGGCCTCCGCGACAGCCATCGCCGGCTTCGAGCTGAACATCAGTTGTCCGAATGTGGCCAAGGGCGGCATCAGCTTCGGGCGGGACCCGGAGCAGGTCGGCGCGATCACCTCGGCCGTCCGCCAAGCCGTCGGCGACAAGCTTCTGATCGTCAAACTCTCGCCTTGCGTGACGGACATCAGCGTCATCGCCCAAGCCGCGGTCGAGGCCGGGGCGCACGCCCTGAGCCTCATCAACACGTTCACCGCGATGGTCATCGACATTGAGACGCGAACCCCGGTGCTGGCCAATCGTACGGGCGGTCTGTCCGGGCCAGCCATCAAACCGATCGCCGTCTATCTCGTGAACAAGGTCTATCACGAGGTGGCAAAGAAGGCGGGTATTCCCATTCTCGGCCTCGGTGGGATTCGCACGGCCTCGGATGCCATTGAATTTCTCATCGCGGGCGCCACGGCCGTGGCCGTCGGCACAGCCACCTTCATCCAGCCGGATTGTACACTGCGCATCATCGATGGCCTTGCGGAGTACTGCCTCCGGCACAACGTGACCCGGATATCCGAACTCACCGGCTCGCTTTCCATTAAATCATCAATCATAAATCATCAATAATCAATGCAACGGAGTGCCACGCATGAAACGCCGCGACTTCTTAAAGACAATCGGCTGCGGGACGACCGCGGCGCTCTTGGGCGGCTGCGCGACAGACCCTAAGAGGGCCCGACGGGTAGAATTGCTCAGGCGGCTCACGCAGGCCAAAAACCGGCCCAATATTCTCTGGCTGATCTCCGAGGACACCTCGCCCGATCTGGGCTGCTATCGCCACCCGCTGGTCAAGACCCCCCACTTGGACAGACTGGCGGCCGCAGGGGCCCGGTATACCAACGCTTTCGCCACCGGCCCCGTTTGCTCGGCCTCACGCTCCGCGCTTATGACGGGCATGTACCAGACCAGTATCGACGCCCAGAACCATCGCAGCCATCGCGACGATGGCTACGTCCTTCCCCCACCGATGGCCGTCATCACCGAATTCTTCAAGCGGGCCGGTTACTACACCAGCAACTGCGCGGGCCTGAACTACAAGCAGCCGGGCAAGACCGACTGGAATTTCATCCCCACGGCCGCGCCCTTCGACGGCACCGACTGGTCCGAGCGGCAGCCGGATCAGCCCTTCTTCGCTCAGATGAACTTCAGCTTTACGCACCGCGACTTCCAGCGGGACAAGAGGAATCCGATCGATCCCCAGAAGGTCGAGCTGCCCCCCTGCTACCCGGATCATCCGCTCGCGCGCCGGGATTGGGCCGATTATCTCGAATCCGTCCAGCTCCTCGACCGGGAGATCGGGGTCGCCCTGCAATGGCTCGAGAAGGAAGGCTTCGCCAATAATACCCTGGTGATGTATTTTGGCGATCACGGCCGGCCCCACGTCCGCGGTAAGCAATGGCTCTACGACGAGGGCATTCGCATGCCGGTCCTCATCCGCTGGCCGGGACGTATCCAGCCCGGGACTGTCGTGGAAGACTTCCTCAGCGCGATCGATCTTGGGCCGACCTTCCTCGAGGCCGCCGGCATCGCACCGCCCAAGTACATGCAGGGCCGCAACTTCCTCGACCCCAAGAGCAAGGCGCCCACCTACATCTTCGCGGCGCGAGACCGCTGCGACGGGACGGTGGACCGCATCCGTTGCGTGCGCTCGAAGCAGTACAAATACATCCGCAACTACTATCCCGACCGGCCCTACACGCAGTTCAATGCCTACAAGAAGCTCCAATATCCCGTATTGACGCTGATGCAGGTCCTGAACAAAGAAGGCAAGCTCACGCCGGAGCAGGCCCGGTTCATGGCTCCCGCCCGGCCGAAAGAGGAGTTGTACGACCTGCAGAAGGATCCCCACGAGTTGCATAATCTGGCGGACAACCGCAAGTTCCGCAACGTTCTCCGCGCGCACAGCCGCAAACTCGATGCCTGGATCAGATCGACCGGAGACCAGGGCGAGAAGCCGGAAGACGCCAAGGTGGTCGCCTATTGGCAGCAGGATATGGCCCAGTCGTACAAGAAACAAATGGAGCACCGAGGTCTGTCCCCGGACATCTCGGACGAAGAGTACCTCAAGTGGTGGGAGAAGAAGCTGCTGGGCTAATCCGTTCTGTGCCATCATGCTTTGGAGGTGGAGAATGAACAAGGCCATCGTCGCGCAAGCAATCGTACCAGTCTGCGTTCTGCTTTCCCTGGGTCTGGCCCGCGCCGCCGAGCCCCCGGCCCGCGTCGATCACCTGACGTACGCCCAGGCCAAGGCAAGGATTCCCGAGAGGCCATTGTCGGACTTCTGGATTGGGGATGTCGAAGGTTTGGCCTCTCGTTTCGAACATCTCGAACGAGGCAGATGGACGATCCTCGGCATTACACCGGGTGGCAGGCCGATCCACATGGTCGCGTTCGGTGACAAGGAGATCGTGACTCATCGTGCCAATTTCAACTCCGCCATCGGCGGACACCAGGCGGCGGCCTACCTGGACAAAGCGGCGCGGAAGAAGCCCGTCCTCTTGTTCATTGGTCCCGTCCACGGTCAGGAGGTCGAGGGCCTCACCGGACTGGTCAACCTGATCCAGATTATGGAGACCGGCAAAGACCTGCGGGGCAAAGCCCAGGAGAAGCTGCGACAGCTTGGTGACCGCTGCCGGCTCCTGATCGTCCCGGCGGGCAATCCGGATGGCACCGCGCGCTTCGCGCCGCGCGCCCTGCAAGGGATGGGCGACGACGACGTGCGCTTCTGGGGCCAGGGCACCTGGACGGATGACACGTTCTGTGATTGGCCCCAGTGCAAGCGGCAACATCCGATGGTGGGCGACAACGTCCGTTTTCTGGGCTGCTACTTCAACGACGCCGGCATCAACCCGATGCACGATGAGTTCTTCGCCCCCATGGGGCCGGAGTCCGCCGCCTTCCTGAAGATCGCCCGGGAGGAAGGGCCGGACCTGGTCGTTTCGTTGCACAGCCACGAATCCAAACCGGCTGTCTATCGGCCGGCCTACGTGCCGACCGAGGTTCAGCAAGATATCCTCGCCCTCGCCAAGGAGTGCTACGCTCTTCTGGACCAGCGGCAACTGCCTTTCGGCAGTCTCTTCAAGATCGGTCCCGAAGGCGGCAAGAACCCGGCGTCCTTCAATCTGACCAGTGCCCTCTACCACATCTGCGGTGCAGCCAGTTTCACGTTCGAGTGCTCTCACGGTGTCCGCGGCAATTGCGAGGTGACGCTCGACCAGATCCTCGACATCCAGTTGTCCCTCTACGAGGCGATGTTGCAGCATGAAATCGACAAGAAACGATAAGAACCGACCCACTCTACCCGTCCTTGTCCTGCTGGCGCTCGCCTGTTCTGCAAGGGCGCAGGCACCGAAGCTGGATGAGCGGCCGGCCGAGCCCGAGACCTGGGGCTATCGACCCGACCAAGGGACTCTCGCACCGACGGACCCGCCCAGCTTCAGTTGGCGGCCGCAGCAGGGTATGACGTGGGAAATCGAATGTGCGCGCGACAGCGGTTTCACGGCCGTCATCTACCGGGCCGCCGACATCGGATTCAACGTGTATTGCCCCCCGAAGCCATTTGGCCCAGGGGACTACGTCTGGCACTATCGCGGCACAGACAAGGAGGGCCGGCATACCGACTGGAGCAAGGCACGGACCTTCACGGTTGCGGACAATGCCGTACCGATGCCGATGCCCAACCGACAGGAGCTGATCGCCCGCATCCCGAAGACGCACCCGCGATTGTTCCTTCGTCCCGAGAATCTGGACCGGTTGCGCGAGTTGGCGCGCGGCGAGATGAGGAACGAGTATCTGGCCCTTGTGAAAGAGTGTGACAAAGTCCTCGCCAATCCGCCCTCCACGACCGAGCCGCCAAAGTACCCGCCGGGGACCGACACCAAGAGCGAGGAATGGCGCGTGATCTGGTGGGGCAACCGGGAATACACGATCAAGGTCCTCAACAGCGCCGCAACCCTCGCCTTCACCCGGCTGCTTGGCGGCCAGGAGAAGTACGGGCAGGAAGCGAAACGAATTTTGCTTGAATGCGCCAAGTGGGACCCCAAGGGTAGCACGGGCTACCGCTACAACGACGAAGCCGGCATGCCCTACAACTACTACTTCTCACGGACGTACACGTTCGTCAACGACCTCCTGACGGAGGAGGAGAAGGACATCTGCCGCAAGGTGATGAAGATTCGCGGGGACGAGATGTACAGCCACCTGTGCCCGCGCCACCTGTGGCAGCCCTACGCCAGCCACTCCAACCGGGCCTGGCACAAACTGGGCGAGATCGGTATCGCTTTCCTCGGCGAGGTCGAGGGTGCCGAGGACTGGGTGTGGTTCGCCATGAACGTCTTCTTCAACGTCTACCCCGTCTGGAGCGATGATGACGGCGGCTGGCACGAGGGCGCCTCCTATTGGGCCAGCTATCTGAGCCGGTTCACCTGGTGGGCCGACGTGATGCGCGAGGCCATGGGGATCGACGCCTACAAGAAGCCGTTCTTTTCAAAGATCGGCTACTATGCGATGTACCTGATGCCGCCGGGCAACGACGGCGGCGGCTTCGGCGATCTGGCGGCGGGAAGGACCGCCAAGTCAAACGTCCCCCTGATGAGCATTTTGGCCGCCCAGGCCCAGAACCCGCACTGGCAATGGTACGTCGAGCAGTTCGGCGGGCCGGTCCCCACCGGCGGCTACATCGGCTTCATCCGGGGTCAACTGCCCAAAGTCCAAGCCAAGCCCCCTGGCGATCTCCCGGCGTCGCGTCTCTTCGCGGGCACGGGACAAGCCTGTCTCAACGGCAACATAACCGATGCCGCGCAGAGTGTGCAGATGGTGCTCAAGTCGAGTCCCTTCGGCACCCAATCGCACGGCTACGAATCCAACAACTCTTTCCTGCTCTGGGCCTATGGCGAGCGGCTTCTGATCTACTCCGGCTATCGCGACATCTACGGCAGTGCGCACCACACCAACTGGATGTGGACCACCCGTTCGACCAACTGCATCACCGTCAACGGCAAGTACCAGAAGAAGCACACGGTCCAGGCCCAGGGCCGGATCACGGCCTTTCTCACCACGCCCCAACTCGATGTCGTCATCGGTGATGCAAGCAAGTCTTACAATCCGCCCGTCGAGCAATTCAAGCGCGCGATCCTCTTCGTCAAGCCTGACCTCGTCGTCATCTACGATCGCCTGAAAGCATCCGAACCATCCACTTACGAATACTGGCTACACGCCGTCAACAAGTTCGAGGTCCGCGACCAAGGCAACATCGTCACGCAGAATGGGGATGTTCTCTGCGATATTGCTTTCCTCACACCGCAGAAGCTCACCTTCGACCAAACCAACGAATACGACCCCAACCCCCGTCCCCGTATCAAACTGCGCGAGTGGCACCTGACCGCCAAGACCGCAACGCGCGACACGCACATGGAGTTCGTCACCCTCTACCGGCCGCACCGGGCAAAGGACAGGATCGAACGGCAGGCGGCACTGGAACCCGTTCCCGGCGGCTACGTGCTGAAAGCGTCATTGCCCGACAACAATCTTACCGCCCTGCTCCCGACTGATGACAATGCCTTGCTCAGGGCTGACGGTGTGACGACTCAAGGTGCGATCAAGCTCAGGCTCGAGCGTCCGGGGCAGTCCGCGCAGATCATCGAGGTGCAGGAGCACAGTCCTCGATAGAGCCTACCCAAGGGAAGTGGACAAGAACCATTCCACCGCTGACTTGCCGTAGATGGGCTGAACCATCCGGCTGTGCTTCTCGAAAGGCTTGCCGGTTTTGAAGCCGACTTGACGCAGGAGTTGACGAATCTGTGTCAGCTCGCGCTTTGTCTTGACCACGAGACGAACTTCATAGCCCTTCTTGTATTTCTGCCCCATCTCCTTTCGAAGTGTTTTATCCACGACGCGGACATACCCGCTCCGCCGGAAGGCTTGTCTCAACAACCCTTCCGGGCTTTCGTCCGCAGCGGCTTGGGGCAATCGGCTCATTCCGAAACCTGCTCACAGCCTTGTTCGATAGCCTCACGCATCAACTCGGCGTCCTCCGGCGATATCGTGCCCGCAAGGTGCAGCGACTGTCGGCCGGGGACACCATGCGGCGTGGACTGAGCCAAGGCCCGCGCGAACTCTAACACTCGCCACTGGAGTTCCTGTGGCAGGTCCTTCAATTGCTCGACCACCTTCTCGACAATCGGCGTACCCATACGAATTCCTTTGTTACCTCTCT
>CAYHAJ010000407.1:0-8244 GCA_964354535.1 uncultured Pirellulales bacterium | reverse complement strand
ACGACCGCGAGGCGCTCGACCGGTGCCGGGCGCTCGGCCACAAGTACCCGGAATGCACCGGCTGGATCCGGGCGGTCAAAGGCGACTTCCGCCTGGTCAAAGAGGTCGGCCTCAAGGAGACCGGGCTGCTGACCAGTTGCTCGGACTACCATATTTTCCACAAGCTCAAGTTCCGCAGCCACAAGGAGTGCATGGACTCCTACTGCGAGGTGGTCCAGGCCGCGTTTGACGCGGGCGTGCGGCCCCGCTGCCATCTGGAGGACGTGACGCGGTCGGACATCGACCGGTTCGTGCTGCCCTTCGTGGACCGGCTCATGGAAATGAGCGAGAAAGCGCCCGAGGCACTGTCCGTCAAGATCCGCCTGTGCGACACCATGGGCTTCGGCATCAGCTATCCGGGCGCCGAGCTGCCCCGCAGCATTCCCAAGCTGATCTACAAACTGAATCACGATTGCGGCGTGCCCGGCGACCGGCTCGAATGGCACGGCCACAACGACTTCCACAAGGTCCACATCAACGGCGCGACCGCCTGGCTGTACGGCTGCCATGCCCTCAATACGACCCTCTTCGGCTTCGGCGAGCGGACGGGCAACCCGCCGCTGGAAGGCGCGATCTTCGAGTACATCGCTCTCAAAGGGGGCCTGAACGGCATCAACACGCTGGCGATCAGCGCCCTGGCCGACTACATGCGGTCCATCGGCCTGCCGATCCCGGACAACTACCCGTTCGCGGGCAAGGCGTTCAATGTCACCCGCGCCGGCATCCACGCCGGCGGCCTGCGCCAGGACGAGCGCATCTACAATATCTTCAATACCGAGAAACTGCTCGGCGCTCCGCCCCGCGTCGCCATCACGGATAAGAGCGGCGCCGACGGCGTGACGCACTGGATCAACGATTTCTTCGGCCTCAAGGACGAGGAACGGATCAACAAGATCAAGGTCCACAAGTTGGCCCGCTGGGTGATCGACCAGTACGAGCAGGAAGGCCGCCTCACCCCGATCAGCGACCAGGAGCTCGCCGCCAAGGCGAAAGAGTTCTTCCCCGACTACTGGGCCAAGTACAAGGCGGGGAAGTGATGGAAGAAGGATAATTGATTATTGATGATGGATCCTCGGGAGCCATGCCGGCACGCCAAAGCATGGCTCCCGCTGTTTCCGGAAGCCACGCAGCGGGGCATTCGTTGGGAGGTCCACGTCACCAGCAGACGATGTCCCGTATACGCCGACCGCATCAGAGTAGCCGACGCACTACTTATCGAGCAGGAACTTCTTGATCATGGCGGAGCAGACACGGTCCAGGCCTTCTGGGGCACCGTCGCCGCCGCGATTCGTCGCGGCCAGCACCGCGAAGTTCTTCAGAGGTGCGACCCAGACGACGCAGTAGTTCATGCCGTTGCTGCCGGCGTGGGTAAGGACCTTGCCGCCGGCCCAATCCCGCTGGGCGATGCCCCAGCCCAAGGCATAGCTGCCGCCGAAAGGAGGCTCTTTCAACTGCCGGACCTGGCCGGCCGGCAGCAGACCCTCCTCCCCGCGCATGGCCTTGAGCACACATTGGACGTATTTGACCCAGTCGCCCATCGAGCAATGCACCCGCCCCGCCGGCGTGATGAATGGAGGGTTGTCGCTCAGCGGCCCCGGCTCAACGGGAATAACCTTGTCGCCCTGCTGGCGATGTTGCCAAGGGGCGTCGATCGGACCGCTCGTGCTCATGGCCCCGAAGCCGGCGGACTTGATCCCCAGGGGCTCAAACAGCACACGCTGAAGGACCGCTTCGTACTCCGCACCCATCACCCGGTCCACAACGGCCCCGGCAATGGAAACGCCCGCATTCGAGTACTCCTGCTTCTCGCCCGGCTTGTGGATCGGGGGCTGGCTCAAGACGATCTCGGTCATCTGTTTGCGCTGAGCGGCGGGCGACGGTGTCATCAGCCGGAGGTACAGGAGTTGTGCTGCGTTCAGGGGTGCGAAGCCGTTCGTCATCGGCGGCACGCCGGCCCGATGAGACAGCAGGTGGACCAGCGTCACGGCCCGATAGTCGGGGTGCATCTTGTCCTTCAGATCGGGGAAGTACTCCGCCAGGGTCGTTTCCCACTTCAGCTTGCCCTCTTGGACGAGCAGGCCGACCAGGGTGCCGGTCATCGCTTTGGTGCACGAGCCCAGGTGGAAGGGATCGTTCGGCTCGACCTTGACCTCGCTGCCGTATTTGCGCACGCCGACCATGCCGACCGCGTGTAGCTTGCCGTCCACAATCACCGCGGCGGCCAGCGCCGGAAAGTCATACTTCTCCCGGACTGGTGCGAGGTCCGGCGCCAGGTCGATCACCTGCGGACCGCTCGCTGAGAGCCCAGGCACAGTGAGAACCAGCGAAAGGACGATAGAGAAGAGCTCCGACGCGGACAAGTAAGCGCCCATACGTTTCCTTCTGACACCGATTTGGGTGCCATGTCTGTGCCGGCGCAGACATGCGCCGTGCGAGGGACAAAGACATGCCTACGGGAGCGTAGGCATGGCACCAAGCGGCCTTCTCTGTCACCCCCGCGCAGGCGGGGGTCCAGGAAACCCACGGCGCGCCTGGATTCCCGCCTCCGCGGGAATGACAGGGACGCGCAGTCAGACAAACACGGCTTTCATTGCGGCGAAGGTTTTCACAGTTCCTTCAGCAGCACCTCGCGGAGGACGATCTTCATCGGGCCGAATTCAGCGCCGGGATGGACCTGGAAGCCGATCTTGCCGGAATCGCTCCGGGTGTCGTGGACGTCGGCGGTCTGCCGGCCGTTGAGCCAGATCTGGAGATGATCGCCCTGGGCCCGAATCTTGATCGTGTTCCAGCCGGCGCGATTCTCCAGCGTCTTGTCGAGATTGGCCGCCAGAAAGAGCCCCTTGTATCCCGGGCAATACAGCGTCCCCGAATACGCTTCCGGCTTTTTGTACTCCAGAATATCGGCCTGGTATGCCTGGCCCGGCGACTGGAACCGGAACCACACGCCGCTGTTACACGGCCACTCGGCCCGGTAGACAACGGTCGCCTCGAAATCGCGGAAGCTCTGGGTCGTGAACAAGTCGCCGGGGGCGTTATTCTCGCCCTGGGTCCCGACAAGCATACCCTTCTCAACCACCCACTTGGCCTTGCCGGTGGCCTCCCACCCGGTCAGGTCCTTGCCATTGAACAGTTCCTTGGACCCCTTTTGGGAAGCGACGGCCGCCGAGCCTGACTTCTCCGCCGGCTGCTGACAGCCACCCAGCACCAGTGCCACCATGACCACCGCGACAATCACATTCTTCGACATCAGTATCCCTTTCCATTGCATTGTATTTCTTCTTGTCATCCTGAGCGCAGCGAAGGATCTGGCGTGAGGCGTGAATGCCACTCACGCGAGCGATACATCCCTCTCCGTCGCGGGCCAGATGCTTCACTCCACTTCGTTCCGTTCAGCATGACAAGTTGCGGTTCCAAAGATCCTCGTTATTTCACCTCCTGCCAGATATCCGCCGTCCGCGCCTCGACGTTGGGCATAGCCGGCAGCGGCGCGCTCGGCACCGGCTCATACCAGAATGTGGCCGTGGACCAGTCGTCCTGCGTCTCCGCCAGCCCCTTCTGCCAGGCGATTTGCTGGATGGTGATCCGAGCCTCTTTCTGCCAGTAGATCGGGTCGGGCAGGTGCCAGCGGTACATCGAGATGAAGTTGTTCTGGTCGAGATTGCAGCCGTTGTAGAGGTACGGTGTCTGCTGGATCCCGTACGACAGACCCACGTAATCCTCGCTGCCGGTGCCGACGATAGTCGGGAACTCCTTGTCCCCGTCCATGTAGATCTTGATCTCGCCTTCGCCCCACCACTGCTTGGGATGCAGGTTGCGAATGCCGATCAAAGCGCCGATGTAACGGCCCTTCCCAGTTCGCTGGGGCAGCAACTCGAGATCCTGTTTCTCCGTGGTAGGATTCTCCCGGCGGAACAGCACGTGCAGCCGCCCCACGTCGGTCGGGAGGCTGTCGTGGATGGTGTAATCGATCTGGTAGAACAGCGCGGTATTCTCCTTGCCCTCGTTCGTCAGGGTGAACTTCGCCCTCTTCGCGAACGGCATGGGCAGCCAGATGTTCATCCCGGCGTTGCTCCCCAAGGAATGAACCGCAGAGAAATAAGGCATCACCTTCCCATGCGCGAAGCCCATGAAGTCCCCAATGGGACATTCGATGCTGGGATGCGTCTGCCCGTCCCACCAGGCCCGGATCACGACGCTGCGCAGACTCGCCGGACTCCGCGGCCCCGTCATCCAGATATGCCGAATCGTACCGGGACCTTCGATGTCGCAGAGCTGCACCTCCTGCCCGGCCTTGAGCGTGATCGACGGCGCCCCCTTACGACCGACCCCGAGCTTGCTCGCCGCTTTGCCACCCTCGCCCGGGGCACCCGTCGGATTCTCAAAGCAGATCGACCGCGACACCAGACCCGTATCCAGCAGGTACGGCTCCTGGACCACGTCCCCCTTGCCCGCGGGCGCTTTCGTGATGGACTGACACGCCGCCCCAGTCAGTACGAGCAAAATCACGGTGAAATACAGAAGCGTTCGTACCAGAATCCTCTTACCCATGACTTCTCCTTTCCATACCGATTGCCGGTGTCGCCCATCGCCAGTCCAACAGGCGCTGGCGTGAGTCTATAGCTGCCGGCAAACCCCGTCAAGCAGCCGCCACGCCGGAGGTGCATGACCGTGCTCGCGCCCCCCGGTGGAGAGCGGAGGACCGCTCCCGGCCGTCCACGCCAGATAGTCCCGCAGGGACGGCTGACCATAGCCCACCGTTTCAACGGTGGGGATCAAGGGCCAACAAATCGAAAGCCCCGCAGGGGCGAAAGAAGGCCGGTGCCATGCCCAGGGCGTTCTTTCGTCCCGGGCGGGACTTCTCTGTTTCTTGCCCCCGTGCCCCGTGTCGGCGGATTGGAATGCGGGAATAGTAACATAGTCACACACTGGGGTATCCCACCCGCCGGAGATTGGCTTTGTTTTGCGCAGTTGTCCCCCGTGACGGGTGGCAGCCTCAAGGCCTCGGGCCTTGGGGATGGTCTTCCCCACCCACCGGAGGCAAATTGGCTTTGTTTGTACGGCACACCCCTCGCCCCCCGTCCCTGCGGCATGGTCGCGAATTGGCTTTGTTTTGCACAACACGCAGAGATTGGAGTGGTGGAATGATGGAATACTGGAATAATGGGACACCTTGTCCGCTGGGAATTGGGTTTGTTTTGCACAATTGGCCAGCGGCTCCGGCGGCCCCTCTGGAATTGGCTTTGCTCTGCACGATTCGTCACCAGCCTGCTGCCTGCTCCCTGCTGCCTTCTTCCCGCCAAATTGGCTTTGTTTTTCATCGCCGCACCGTTCGCGCTTTCTCTCCTAATCCATTGTGTGACAAGCACTTGGTCTCCGATTCGCCCCGCGCCGAATTGGCTTTGTTTTGCGCAACAGGGTTCGTGATGCACCATCCCCAGATCCCCCATCCTGCCCAAGTTTGGCTTTGTTTCGCACAAAGGTCCAGGGGTCAGGGGTCGGGTATCGGGTGTCAGGCCACTGACCCCTGATCCCTGTTCCAATTGGCTTTGTTTTGCGCAACTGGTCCCCTCCATCTCGTCCGACCCTTCGAAATTGGGTTTGTTGGTACAGCACGTCCCAGACTCCTTGAGGCTGAACCCTGCAAATTGGCTTCGTTTGTACACGGTCCCTCAACTGACAACTGACTACCGACTACCGCCTTTTGGCTTTGTCTTGCACGAATCTTCACGACCGAGACACAGAGATCCCAGCGCGGCTTGCGACCGCAACCAAAGCCATTCTCTCGCCAAGACGCAAAGAACGCTAAGAAGAGAGATACTGATGGTCTTATCCTTGGCGCTCTTGGCGTCTTAGCGCGAGACATAATTCCTTGAGTTCTAACCATTTACGCTGCTTGCCTTCAGATATCTTTGCGAGAAGACAAGATGTTACGACGTTGCGGTACGGAGCCGCAGCCGAGCCATGTCCGGCCCGGGGCTGGGCATTGTCTCTGTGTGACCTAGGCGCGACATCTCGTTGTTGTGACAAGAAGGACACAACCAACAGAAGTCCAGACAGCCGCAAAGAACGCAAGAAACCGCAAGAGACACCATCGTCTCGTAGGGGGCAGGCCCCCGTGCCTGCCCTATCCGTTTTGGGCAACCACGGGGGGTTGCCCCTACATATAGGAAGACGATTCTCGAGGCCTGTATGTTGTGCAAAAATCAAAAATATTGCCGAAATTCTCACCGCTGCAAGCGCGGGCGTGAGCGCCGCAAGAGGCGAGAATCAGGCCGTGTATTTGGCCAGGACCTCCTGCACGGCCTTGGGGTCGTGGAACTCCTTGACCAGTTCCTCGGCGGTGAAGGAGTTGCATGTGCCGCGCTCGGTGTAGCAGAGATAGCGCAGGGCCTCGGGCGTGCCGTCGAAGCGGCCGTCCGGCAGCAGGGCCAGCCGCGCGCCGGGGCCGAAGGTGTAGAGACAAAGAAAGGTCGAGAGGCAGTCCAAGTCCCAGAATTGCAGCCGCCCGGCCGAGCCCGCGGCCACGAGGTATTTGCCCTGGGCGCCAAAGGAGACCGATGCCACGGGGCCCAAATGCCCTGCGAGTGTCGCCAGCAGCTTGCCGCTGGACGACTCCCACAGCTTGACCGTATTGTCATCACTGCCGCTGGCCAGCGTCCGGCCCGTCGGATCGAAGGACACGCTACTGACCCCGTTCTGATGCCCTTCCAGCGTGCGCAGCAGCTTGCCGCTGGACGACTCCCACAGCTTGACGGTCTGATCCCAACTGCCGCTGGCCAGCGTCCGGCCCGTCGGATCGAAGGACACGCTCCGGACCCCGTTCTGGTGCCCTTCCAGGGTCCGCAGCAATCTGCCATCACTCATCCGATAAAGTCGAACGATGCCATCGCCTCCACCTGCGGCGAGCAGGCCGGCTTCCCGGCTGAACGCAACCGTGGTCACGACGGACGACGAGCCAAGCTGAACGACCGCTTCCAGGTCCCGCACCTGACCTGCCGACTCGATATACAGACCTCTCGTGCGCGCAGTGCTCGCGCCGGAGCGGGCGGCATCTTCGAGCCCAGCAGCCAGGGTACAAGCCCTCAGAAAAGACCCGCTAACAGATGCATCGGTGAGCACAACCCCCTGGGCCCGGCAATCCGTCAGCACGGCTTCTTCCCCCCTGGCGTCCGCAAGGATGGCCCCATCGAGACAACAGCCTTCAAATACGGTGCGGTTCAGATTGGCCTTGGTCAGGTCCGCACTGCTGAAGTCGGCCTGAACAAAGGGCGCTGCTTCGAAGACGGCTTCCTGCAATTGGGCACTATGTAACTGCACGTGCGGAGGAATCCACAGGCCGAGGCATTGCCGCAACTTCGGGACGTCCTCGACCTTGTCTTCCATATCGCATCGGATGCGCCCGCTCCAGTAGAGGATCTGCAGAGCGTTCTCTGAGACATTGGACGTGTAGGGACTGGTGAGGATGTCCTGCAGGGGCCCGCGCAGCGCCTCTGCGTCATCCAGCAGCGTGAGGAAGTAGATCACCTTGCGGTCCAGACGCCGAGTATTCAGGACCTTGCACATGGCCTCCCGGCCCTGGCGAGCCGTGTCAAGGATCTTGCGGGCCAGGAAGAACTCGGCAAAGGAACGATGCATGAAATGCCACTCGTCCCCGGTCCGGCTGCGCCGCAGGAATGAGGCGGCGCGCACCTCCCCCACGATGTCGTCCACCTCCTGATCGCCGAAGTCCACCGCCTTGCCCGCGTGGACCGTGGAAACGAACGAGAGCAGCGCGGCGGTGGAGAAGGTCGTCTTCTCGTCGGCCCACATCCGCCAGGCCAATTCCATCATGAGAGTCAGTTTCGTGTCGGGGTTCAAGACCACCCGCCCGATCCGATAGTCTCGCTGTACCCAAAGGTTCGTGTAGACCTTGTACAGGCTGGCGGCATTGACAGGCTGGCCCTCGTCCAGGTGGGGCAGGGACTTGACGATCATCTCCAGCAGCAAGGGACGCGAGGCCAGGTCACGGAGGTTATAGATTCGCTGGATCTTGGCCCAGTCCTCGCCCGCTTTCCTGCCACGAGTCTTAGTGACTGCGCAATAATAACCTGAACAACTTTCACTTCCGTGGAGACAGGGTGTAGTTCCATTCGCCGTGGAATTCGTGACGTTTGAGGCGTAGTTGCCCCAGTTGCTCGTCGGTTACCTTGATCTTGGCAGGATAAT
>CAYHAJ010000406.1:0-37286 GCA_964354535.1 uncultured Pirellulales bacterium | reverse complement strand
GCCGGCTCAGACCTCCTCGGGAGGCGAGCCGATGAGTGCTCCATGCCTTTGCTGAAGAGAGCCCCGGATTTCCGCGAAGCCTACTCCCAGGCGGAACGCAGGCGGTAGACTTCCAGTGACTGGATCTTGGCCGGGCCGCCTCTCGTAGAGAGTTGGAAAGACTGGTTGTCGTCCGCCGGGATCACGCCGATGGGCATGTAGATCCTTCCCCTGTTGGCGAAGATCTCTACTGAGGTCCGGTCCAGCAGGATTTCGAGTTGGATCGTGCCGCTCTCCGGCTTCAGCGGGGCGGTTTTGCTTTGGCACGACAATTCCTGCTTCGCGACGCTGTAAACGACGGGCGTACCTCGGAGGACGAAGGTAAACTCACTGGCGTTGCCTACCTCGAACTGGCCGCGAAGGTGGAAGAGGTCGCCCCGGAGGTCGGCCAGCGGGTTGCTGTCCGGGTTCAAGGGCTCGTTGGTCCAGGTGTACTTGTCGCCATGGAGTCTCTCGATTTCTTTCACTGGGGCGGCGAACATCTTGACGCCGTCCTCGGTCGTGCGCAGGGTCAGCTCGCAGGGGAAGAGCATGCATTGGTTGAAGGGCATGCCAGGGGTCGCGATTCGGCCCCAGGCGATCTGGATGCGCCGGCCATCCTCGGGCGGGAGGTTGTTGAAGGTCTGAGAGGCGTAGAAACAGTTGCCATAGCTCCAGCGCTGTTTGGGAGATTCCGCGGTGAAGGTCTTGCCGTCGAAACGGCCGATCACGTAGTCGCCGTCTGCCGCGTGCACGATCCATCTGGTGTTATTGCGATTACCGTCCACGGGCAGCTCGAAGATCTCGGGGCACTCGTAGAAGCCGTCGATGCGACTGCGGAATTGCCAGTCCTTGAGGTTGGTGGACGTGTAGAAGGAGATGCCGCGGGACTTGTCCTGCTCGTCGTAGACCGCCATAACCCAATGCCGGCCGGGCGTGTACCAGATAACCTTGGGATCGCGGCCCTTGTGAGTGACGACGGGATTGCCGGGGTAATCCATGAATGTGCGTCCCCGGTCGTTGCTGTACGCGAGGCACTCCCCTCGTCCGGTACTCGTGTACGCGGCGACGATGACGTCGTCCGCACCGGTCTTGAAACCGGCGGTATTGCTGCTGTCCACGACCGCACTGCCCGAGAAGCACCAATCGCCGAACTTCTTCGGATACAGAGCAATCGGCAACTCCTGCCAGTGCACCAAGTCCGTGCTCACGGCATGCCCCCAGTGCATATTGCCCCAGTTCCAGCCGTAGGGATTGTGCTGGTAGTACAGGTGGTATCGGCCCTGGTAGAAAACCAGTCCATTCGAGTCGTTGTTCCAGCCGCGACGAGAGGAGAAATGAAATTGCGGCCGGTGCTTCTCCCGGTACAGATCCTCTGCGCCCTTGATCGTGTCGCTCTGCACGATGGCCTGCCACGCCCCGGAATCCGGGCGCAGCGACGCCACTCGGATCGTGGCAGTCTTCCCCCGGAAGGTGCTGATGTTCAGGAAGGTCCAGAAGTCCGGCTCGCCTTCCGCCAGCTCGATCTCGAATTCCCGAACGACCTGTCCGTCGATGGTCACGCTCATTCGGCGTTTGGGGGCTCCGTTCTTGACCGGCAGATTCAAGTACTGGCTCTGGAGGACCAGTTCCACCATTGGCTCTACGACGCCACGATCCCGAGAGGCGGAGCCTCCCGCAGGTTTCTCCGAGGCCGACGTGGAATCCTGCATCATGCCAATGAGAAGAACGGACGCACAGAGGACTCGTAACATGCTTTTCTCCTTTCCGATGTTCGTACCATCTCCGTTGTTAGCCCGGTAGGGGCAACCGGGACCCCAAACGCGATGGGATCGCGTTTGGGAAGGGGTCCCCACGCGGAATTGTGCGTTGGGGGCCCCAACCTGACCCCGTGGTTGCCCTGGGTAGGCACGGGGGCCTACCCCTACGGATGGCCGCGCCATTCACCCAACATGCGCTTGAGACGGTGCAGAATGCCGTCCCGTGCCAGTTCCGGCGGAACCACCGCCGAGGCCCGCAGCTTCTCCAGCGAGGCGGCGTTCTGGGCGGCGCGGGCCGCCGCCAGGTCCGAAAGCAGACGCGGGATCTCTTCCCGCAACGACAGCAGGTGGGAGAAGGCGGGGCGGTCGAACTCCAGTAACTCACAATTCGTGAGGGCGGTCATGGTCGCGCTGCGCGGCAAACCCGTCAGGAGGCTCATTTCGCCGAACAGCGCGCCCGGCGCCAATTCGAATTCGACGGGACGGGGGTCGGAATTGGTGATGCTGCCCTGCACTTTGCCCTGGACCAGGACATAGAAGGTCTCTCCCTCCTCGTTCTGGCGCATCAAGACCTCACCGTGCGTGAAGCGGGTGCGCTTGACGTCCCGCGCCACGGCCTTGAGCTCCTCGCGGCTGAGCAGGCAAACGCCGTCGGGGCCGGCCAGGAGCTTGCGGCCGAAATCGCTGCGCACCAGGTCGTCCACGATCCGCTCGATCTCCGACGCCAGCGGCTTTTCGAAACGCTGCGCGTGGACCGCTTGCATGAAGTTGTCGAGCACGCGGCCGCTCATGGGGAAGGGGATCTCGATGCCCCGACGGTTGAACTTGTACCAGATCATCCGCATGACGTGGCCTTCGACGGGCGTACGACGCTCGTACTGCTTCGAATAGAACCGCAGCACGTAATCGATGCAGAAGTCCTTGAAGGCGGTGACATAGGCATCCGGCGCCGGCTGTTTCTCGACCTCCGGTACGCTATCGGCAGCCTCCAGCAGGGCGGCGATGACATCGCCCGGCGCATCCCCATAGCTGGCCGAGACCGGCACGTCGTGTCGGCGCAGACTCGTGGGCGAAGAGAAATTGCGGAGGGTCGCATCGGCGAGCTTCCCGTTGGGAACGATCACGATGTGCCCGCCCGTCGTCCGCAGCCGCGTCTCGCGCCAATTGACGAGAGTCACCTGTCCGATCGTGCCATCGACCTCGATCCAATCGCCGACCGCCATGGACCGGCAGGCGTGCAGCGACATGCCCGCCAGCAGGTTGCCCAGCACTCCCTGCATGGCGAAGCCGATGACGCCGGTGACAATCGCCGTCGAGGTCAGCAGCACGCCGATCTGGTGGTTCAATTGGTACCGGATCAGCAGGAAGGCAATGCCCAGCAGGATCGCCAGACGCAGCAGGCCGCGACTGAGCCGACTGAGCGGGCAGGGCCGGCCCATCTGCACGAAGATTTCGACCAACAGCCCTTCGACAAGCCTGACCATGGCGTAGAGACCCCAGAATAGCAGCCAGGCCTGATCATACGGTTTCGCGACGGGTTGATAGAGCCAGTGGATCGCGGGAAGAGAGAGTGCCAGTGCCAGGATTGAGAACGCCGGGTAGCCCAGCAGCACGCCGAGGAACTGGCGGCCGGAGCGGCGGACCGGTTCCCTCGTCCCGAAGGGACGCTGCGCGTCCGAGCCGTCGCAGGAGGTATAGCGGTGCCGCAGCGGGATCGTCAGCAGGTAGGCCACGAACAGGACCCCCAGCGCCAACGCGACATCCTGAATGTAAGGCAGTTTTGCCGCAAGCTGTTCCGGCATGATGATTCCTCAACTACCAACCGTCAACCATTGTCCGGCCCGCGCCAGCATGCTGCCGGGCGAACGTTCCTTCACTTGCTGCTCCACGGCGCGTAGGAGCTTATCGTCCGCCTCCGGGGCGTGGTGCCCCAGGAGCACGCGCTGCACGCCGGCCGACTCGGCGATGGCCAGACCGTCTTCCCAGCAACTGTGCCCCCACCCGGCAAACGCATCCTTGTCTTTCTCAGCGAAATGCGCATCGATAATGAGTAGATCGGCCGGTTTCGGCTCGCGGCACAGCGCCAGGAACGCCGCTTCTTCTTCGCTCGTGCGCTTGCGCCATTCCAGATCGGTGGCGAAGACCACCGACTTCCCGCCGCCGGCGTCGTCGATGCGGTAGGCCATGCACCCGCCCGGATGGGGCACAGGACAACCACGGACATGCAAGTTCTGGCGGAGGATGAGGACGGGCTTCAGCCCATCTGGCATCGGTAGAAAAGCATGGGCTGGACTCAATCCGGCAAACTCGAAGTGTGCCTTCATCCGTTCCCAGGACACCGGCCAATACGGCGGGGCGACCAGCCGCGTCACGGCTTCGCGGACGCCCCCATCGGGGAAGGTCGGTCCCACGAGGTTGAACCACCAGTCCGGCCGGTAGAACAGGGGGTTCATCATCAGGCCGGCCACGTGATCGAGATGGTAATGCGAGAACAGTACGGTCACCTTGCCCGGTTCCATCCGGGCCAACTGCTCGGCAATGGCACGCATGCCGGTCCCGGCGTCGAGTACCAGTCGCTCCCCCTGCGAGCCGATCAGCAACAGCGAGGTCGTGTCGCCGCCGAACTCATCGAAGCCGCTCCCGATCGCGGGCCGGCTGCCGCGCATTCCACCGATGAAGAGTCGCAGGCTCATTTCTCCGTCAGTCCCCATACACCATCCCACGAGGCCGGAGGATGGGCACAAAGTTCCGTGCAGCGCTGGGTATAGCGTTGTGCCGCCGGATCATCAGGCAATTGTCCGAAGACTTCCTTCGCCCCGGCGAAATCGCCCGCGCGGAAACGATCCAGCCCCTCGGCAAACGCCTCCCAACTTGGCGGCGCGGCCTCGGTCGCGAATCCCGTCATCTCATACACCGCCACGGCCGTCTTTCTACCCACCACGCGCAGGTCCGCCAGCTTGCGGCCGAGGAAGTGGCTCGACGCTTGTCGCCAGGTACTCTCGGAAACCATCATCTCCGTGCCGAACGCCTTGTTGGCGCCCTCCAGACGCGACGCCAAGTTGGCGGCGTCACCCAGGATCGTATAGTTGAAGCGCTTGCGGGAGCCCATGTTGCCGACTACAACCTCACCGGTGTTGAGCCCCACCCTCATCCGCAGTGCCGCTCCGGTGCGCTGCAGATAGATCTCCCGAAGCTCAGCCAGTCGCCGTTGACAGCGCAACGCCGCCCGACAGGCACGCACCGCATGGTCCGATTGCTCCAGCGGTGCATTCCAGAACGCAATGATCGCGTCGCCCTCGTATTTGTCAAGCGTGCCGCCTTCCTCCATGATGAGGTCTGTCATCTCACTGAGGTAATCGTTGAGCAATGCCGTCAGCTCGACCGGGCCCAGTCTCTCGGAGAACGACGAGAACCCCGCCAAGTCCGTGAACATGATCGTCAATTCGCGCTTCTCGCCGCCCAGTTGGAGATGCCTGGGGTCGCGGAGGATCTTCTCGATCACCTCACTGCTCAAATAGTGGACGAAGGCCTGTTTGAGGAACGCCTTCTGGCGTCCCTCCGCCCAGTAGTTCATGGCCAGGGCACCGGCCAGCCCGGCGACGGCAGCCACTTCCTGTGCGGCGACGGGCCACCACCATCCCTTCGCGTAGGCGGCCAGACCGACGAGCATGGGTGCCCCCACCCACACGGCCGAAAGCGGCCCCGCCTGCCACCATTTGCCCCCGTAGGTCAGGGAGACCGAGGCGGCAAGGGCGGCGACCATCACGCCGAGGATCACTATTGGTGCGGGCGCGTCGGCGACAAAGGAATCTGTGAGCAGGTTGTCGACGAACGTCGTGTGAAGGACGACGCCGGGGCATTTGGGATTGACCGGGACCGGACGCAAGTCCAGCAACGCCGGCGCGCTGCACCCCAGGAAGACATAGGAGTCTCTGAAGGTCTCCGGTGACAACGACGCCGTCTCGCCCTCACGCAACCGGAGCTCGGACTGGATGACGGCGGCCGCAGAGACCGCCTCCGGCAAGCCATCGCGACCGCGGAAGCGCAGGATCGCATTGCCGCGCCGGTCAAGAGGAACGATCTTGTCGCCCACCCGTAATTGCCCGGCCGAGGACGTGACAGACGGTGATTTCGCCTGTGCGGTCAGCCACGCCGCCAGCCCGAGCGCCGGGATCTCGGCCCCGTCGAACCGGCAGAACGGTGCGACCCGCCGGAATACGCCATCGGCGTCGGGCACGCCTACAACATGTCCCGTTGCCGCCGCGCCGGCGGCCACCTCCGCCACCGGAAACAGCAGGTTGTCGGATTTCGTCAGGGTGGGCACGTCGAGCTTCAGCGATGGACGCGGCACGTAATCCGGCCAGGCGGTGCGACTCCCGCCGGGCATGAGGGCCAGAACTGCCGGCGTGCCTGCCCGAAGGGCTTTGCCCAGAGCCTCGTCGTCCGGCACTCCGATGACCGATGGCTCAGTGAAGAGCAGGTCCAGGGACAGCACCCGAGCGCCACTCCGCTTGCAGAACGCCGAGATCGCGTCGTACACCTCGCGCGGCCAGGGCCAGCCCCACCCATTTTCACGCTGCGCCCAGTCCAGGCTGGCCTGATCGATGAGAATCAGTTTGATGTCGGGCGCGAGGGTCTCGCGTTGCGAGAAGAACCGGGCCCGCCACGTCCACGTGGGGGCTTCCCAGGATTCCAGCCAACCCAGATGCCACAGGAGCAACGCCGTGGCCCCGGCGATCAGGCCGACCACTATTCCCCGCAGATACTTGCCGCCGTGCTTAGCCATGTCCTTCTTCCGCCCGCCGAAGCAGGTCCAGACGCAGAACCTGTAGGGGCAACCCCCCGTGGTTGCCCTGGGCAGGCACGGGGGCCTGCCCCTACGAGTGCGCGTGGTCTACTGGCCCGCGGTGACCGGCTGCATGGCTTGTGAGAAGCGCTGCTGCCGGACAGGATCGGGGGCAGCCTTCGCATCCTTGACCGCTTTGCGGAGCGAGTCTATCCGGCTGCGCGCCGACGGATGCGTCTTGGCGAAGCCGAGCCCCCGCGCACCGGCCAGCCGTTTGTCCATGCGCTGCAGCATGGTGATCATCGCTTTCTCCGGATACCCGGCGCGCCGCAGCAGCCGCACGGCGGCCGCATCCGCGTCGCGTTCCTGGCCTTGGGAGTAACCGCTGGTCGTGAGGGTCTTCACCACGTCCCCCACCGACCCCTCGAATTCGCGTGTCAGCGCCGCCAACTGATCGTTGCCCGATTGCTTGGCGGACTCCGCCGCGATAATCGAGAACGCCTCGGTCAAGCGCCCCTGCTTGATCGCGCTAAGTCCGTGCTTCTTCTCCACGTGGCAGATCTCGTGCGCGACCACTGCGGCCAGCTCGTCCTCGTTCTCGCAGCAGCGCACCATGCCGCGCGTCACCAGGATCAGACCGCCTGGAGCGGCAAACGCATTGATCTCGTCGGAGTCCAGCAGCAGGAAATGATAGCCGCCGAACGTCTCCGGGCGACTGGAGAAGACCACCAATGACTGCCCCAACACATTCAGATACGCGTTGGCCGAGGGCTGATCCAACGGCCGGTAGGTCTGGAACACCTGCGCCGCTACGGCCCGCCCGATGTAGTACTCCTGTTCCGGCGTCAGATTCTCCCACGTCTTTTGCACGGCCTTGGCACCACGCAGGATCGATTCCACCTGGTCGCCGGACAGGATACCCCCGATACCGCCGCTCTTCCGCGACTTCCCTTCGGAAGGCGAGCACAGGAGCCCGGCCAGCAGGCTCACCATCAGGACCAGGAAGCAAGGCAAAAGGCAAAAGGTAAAGGGTAAAAAGGGCCGGCGGCCCACCGCTCTTACTTTTTCCTTTTGCCTTTTCCCTTTTGCCTTGTCACTTTTGCCTTGAAATGCGTTCATCGGTCACCTCCCGGTAGATGGCCTTGCGTCCGGAATTGCGAGATTTCGTTCGCATCGACCTTGAGCGCCGACATCCGGTCCACCCAGGTGTAGTCCAGCTTACCCTCGCTGCGGAGCTTGGCCTCGACCTGCTCATTGAAGCCCTTGCCCGCCAAGGCGACTTCATCGGACGAGACGCCGGTAGCGGCATCAGTGGTCCCGGCACGCAGGGCAATAGGTTTCTTGGAGAGGGCCGATTCGTGCAGCCAGCCCTTCTTGCCCTCGGCCGTCGTCACCGGATACCAGCCGTTCTGCGCCGCGTCGGCTTGGACCACGGCCCCATAGTCCACCGTGGCGACCACGGCGCCCAGTTGAGAAGGAGTGGCCCGCACTTTGCCGCTACGCACCTGAACGCTCATCGGTACGGCGAGTGCCGCGCCGGCGGAGAGGGCCAGCAGCACCGCAAGGACTCTCGTACTCATCGCATGTGCCTCCCGTGAGAGAGCCCCCCAACGCGCGATCCTGCGTTGGGGACCCCAGACTGTGTTGGGTTCGGGTCCCCACCGGCCCTGTTTCGCCGGTGGGAGCCCTTCCCAAACGCGACTGGTCGCGTTTGGGGCCCCGTTCCAACCCCGCTGCCCAGGACCCCGGAGGGGCGTTGGGCAACACTAAGTGCCATGATAGCCAGTGCCATCCTCGGACGCAAGCGATCCCGCACCACAAAGCTATGAATCAAGTCAAAGCCGTCCGGACCGTCGCAACGACCGAAAAGGTTGAGATTTTAGACAGCCTCGCTAAGATGACATCCGTGCGCGGCGCGGAGGCTCGCGTTGGACAAACGACGATGATGGTTGAGGAGTAGTGGCGTTATGGCTGACTCTCGATGCGCGCGGATCACCTTCCTACTCATTTGCCTCGTCGCTGGGCGCGTCCCGATCGCGAATGGCGCGCAGGTAGATTTGCGCGAGGCGGTGATCTTGGTCACGGAGAAACCACAGTGGAGAGAGGCCAGCGCCGCACGCATGTTGCAGGAGGAAGTACGGAAGCGCACGGAATTGACGTGGGAGATCTCCACCCACCGCCCCGATACGCGACCGGCCATCGTGCTGGCCACGGCCAACGCCGAGGAACTCGCGGGTCTGAAGGTCCCACGCCGTCCCGGCCAGGACTTGCCCGAGCTTCGCAAAGAGGGATACCGGATTTGTGTGGAACACAACAGCGCGACCGGGACGGTAGTGTGGGTCATCGGCGCTGATGCGCGCGGCGTGCTTTTTGGAGCAGGACGCCTGTTGCGATTGCTGCAATGGGGACCGGGGCGAGCCACTCTGGCGGATACGACGGACGTTTGCACCGCACCGGCCCATCTCATTCGAGGCCACCAACTGGGCTACCGCGCCCGCGCCAATTCCTACGATGCCTGGAATGCCTCCACCTACGAGCAGTATATCCGCGATCTGATTATCTTCGGCTGCAACTGCATTGAGAACATTCCGTTTGAGGATGACCAGCCCAGTCCGCCTATGACCGTCTCACGGGACGAGATGAATCGGCTCCTGAGCGAAATCTGCGACCGCTACGATCTCGACTACTGGGTCTGGACGCCGGTGGTCTTTGACCTGAGCGACGAGACCAAGCGCGCGGCCGAGCTCCAGAAGCATGTGGCCCTGTACCGGGCGTGTCCGCGCTTGGACGCGGTATTCGTGCCGGGCGGCGATCCCGGCGCGAATCCGCCTACCCTGCTGCTGCCGTTCCTTGCAGACCTCGGGCAGCGGCTGAAGGCTCAGCATCCGAGGGCCAAGGTGTGGCTCTCGCTCCAGTGGTTCAAGGGGGCGCAAGTGGACGAGGTCTACCGGTACATCGAGCAACGAAAGCCCGAGTGGTTGGGCGGACTGGTGGCCGGGCCGTCCAGCCCGCCCATTCCGGAAACGAGGAATCGCCTTCCCAAGGACTACCGTCTTCGTCATTACCCCGACATCACGCACACCGTGCGGTGCCAATATCCCGTCCCCTGGTGGGACCCGGCCTTCAATCTGACCTTGGGCCGCGAGTGCCCGAATCCCCGGCCGGAGTACTACGCCCATCTCCACAATTGGCTGGCGTCCTATACCGAGGGCTTTCTCTCCTACTCCGACGGCATTCACGACGATGTGAACAAGGTGATCTGGAGTGCGCGGGGCTGGGACCCCGAGGCTCCAGTGCGTGAGATCCTGAAAGACTATGTCCGTGTCTTCTTCCGGCCCGATCTGGCCGAGCCGGTTGCGGACGGCATCCTGGCCCTGGAGAAAAACTGGGAAGGTCCCTTGGCCGCGAATGGGGCTGTGGAGAGCACGCTGTCGCACTGGCAGGTCCTGGACAGCAGGGCGCCGGGACTGCAGGACAACTGGCGCTGGCAGTTGTGCCTGCTGCGCAGCTTCTACGACGCCTACACACGCCGGCGACTCCTGTATGAAACCGCACTCGAAGACGAGGCCAACGCTGCCTTGGGCAGGGCCCCCCACGCAGGGAGCCGGAGCCGGAAGGTCATGGCGGATGCCCAACAGATTCTCGACCGAGCGGTGAAAGAACCGGCCGCACCAGACCTGCGCGGGCGCGTGGTGGCCCTGTGCGAGGCCCTGTTCCGGAGCATCGGCCTGCAAACGAGCGTCCCGAAGTATCAGGCCAGCGGCGCGGAGCGTGGTGCGCTTCTCGATCACCTCGATTATCCCTTGAACAATCGCTGGTGGTTGGAGGACGAGTTTGCGAAGATTCGTGCCATGGAATCGGAGCAGGCGCGGGTGAAGCGGTTGGAGGAAATCCGCACCTGGGAGAATCCCGGGGCGGGCAGTTGCTACGACGATGTGGGCAATGTCGCGAAGTCCCCTCATGTGGTGCGCGGCGAAGCAGGGAATACGGACCCCTTGCTGGTCCGCAATCCCAATCCAGGGCACTGGTGGTGGGATGACGGTTTCAGCCGCAGGCGGCTGTCCTGGCAAGTGAGCATGGATTGGCCGCTTGCCGTGAGGTACGAGCACATCGACCCGAGCGCCGACTACGCGGTTCGCATCACGGGCTATGGTGAAGCCCTGACCCGGATCAATGGCAACCGTGTGCCGCCTACGCTTTATGGCAAGGGCATTGGCGAGTTCAAGGAGTTTCCCGTCCCACGGGAGGCGGCCAAGAGTGGGCAGATCGTCGTGACCTGGGACATGCCGGAAGAGTCTCATCTGAATTGGCGCCAGCAGTCGCGGATCAGCGAAATCTGGCTTTTGAAGAAGTGACGTGAGGCAGGCAAGTGCAGAGCAGCGGATTCTTGCAGCAGTTGAAGAGCGGCAAAAAGCTCTATGGCACCATGGTCGTCTCCAGTTTTCCCCTCTGGCCGGCGGCGGTCCAGCGGACGGGCGTCGATTTCGTCTTCATCGACACCGAGCACACGCCTCTGGATCGGGGGACGGTCGCCCGGATGTGTCTGGCCTACACGGCGCTCGGATTGCCGCCCCTCGTGCGGATTCCTTCTCCCGATCCGTACGAAGCCTGTCAGATTCTCGATGGGGGAGCGGTGGGCGTGCTGGCTCCGTACATCGAAGATCCTGAGCAGGTGAAGAAGCTTGTCGGTGCGACGAAACTGCGGCCCTTGAAAGGCGAGCGGCTGGAGGCGGTACTGGAGAACCGTGCGACCCTGGAGCCTGTGCTTAGTCGCTACCTGAATCAGCGGAACGCGGAGAAGTTCCTGTTGATCAATGTTGAGAGTGTGCCGGCCTTGGAGAGACTCGATCAGATCCTGGCCGTGCCCGGATTGGACGGCGTCATCGTTGGTCCTCACGATCTTTCCGTGAGTCTCGGAGTGCCCGAGCAGTACAACAATCCGCGGTTCGAAGCGGCCGTAGCGGAGATCATCGCGAAGGTGAGCCAGAAGGGCCTGGCGATCGGAATTCATTTCCCGGGGCACTGCGACCTGCAAGTCAAATGGGCGCAAAAGGGTCTCAACATCATTTTGCACAGTTCCGATATGACGGTCTTTGAACGGAGTCTCGGAAAGGATATCAGCACGATCCGCCATCAGCTCGGTGACGACCGTCCATGATTGTCGAACGCGGCCTTTCGCAAGTTCTGCATCTATGGGACCAGAGATTGCTTCGTCGCTGTGCCATCTGATGACTTCGCATTTGCCCTGCGGGGATCGGGCCGTTGACAGCCTGGCCGGCGCGGTGTACCTTCATCCCTGTGCACGTCACGGGGTGTCAACGTGTTCTATCATAGGGAGCCGCGAAATGCGCCAGATCCAAACCGGGACCCCACACACGATGCGTCGCGTTTGGGGGCCCACCGTGAGCCGTCGTGAATTGCTTGCCAAGACCGCTGCAGTGACCATGGCCGGTATCGTCCCTTCCTACGTCCTGGGCGGACCCGGACGAGTACCGCCGAGCGAGCAGTTGAACGTGGCTGTGATTGGCACGGGCGGGCAGGGGATCACGAACATCAAGACCCTCCTCACGCACCCTGATGTCAAGATTGTGGCGATCTGCGACCCGGCCGAGTTCTGGGACAATAGCAAGCTCTATTACAGGCACCACGGTGGGCGAGGACCGGCACTGAAGGCCCTCGAGGACCACTTTCGCCAAGCCGGTTCCGCGGGTCCGCACGGCTGCGGCGTCTACGTGGACTATCGCGTGATGCTGGAGAAGGCGGCGAAGGACATCGATGCCGTGCTGATCGCGGCCCCGAATCACGTGCATGCCGTCGCCTGCATGGCGGCGATCCAGGCGGGCAAAGGCGTGTATTGCGAGAAGCCGCTCACCCACTCGATCTACGAGGCGCGCCGCTTGGCCGCGGCGGCCCGTGAGGCCAAGGTCGCCACGCAGATGGGCAACCACGGCCATTCGTCGGACGACATCCGCCGGGCCGTCGAGTGGATTCGGGATGGGGCGATCGGCAAGGTGCGGCAGGTGCATGGTTGGCAGGGCGGACCCCCGCGCATGAGATTGACCGAACGCCCGAAAGAAACGCCGCCGGTGCCGGAGGGATTGAATTGGGACCTCTGGCTGGGCCCCGCTCCGGAACGGCCCTTCCATCCCGCCTATGCTCCCTTGGTGTGGCACTACTGGTGGGATTTCGGCAGTGGGACCCTGGGCAATTACGGCTGCCACACCTTGGACACGGCGGCTTGGGCCCTGGACTTGGGACATCCGACAATGATCGAGGCCAGTTCCTCGGAGTTGAGCACAGAAACCGCACCCATGGCGGCCCTGTATCACTACAAGTTCCCGGCCCGCGGCCCGTCTCCGGAGGTCGATGTATTCTGGTACGACGGCGGCCCGATGCCGCCGCGTCCCGACTGCCTGGAACCCAACCGGGACCTACCCCGCCTGGGCGGATCGCTGATCGTGGGCGATCAGGGGGCCATTCTGTCGGGGTCCTGGAGTGAATCGCCGCGAATCATCCCCGAGCAGAAGATGAAGGAATACAAACAGCCGCCCCAGACTCTCCGTCGTTCCCAGGGCCATCATCGTGACTGGATCAATGCCTGCAAAGGTGGTCCGCCGGCCAGCTCGAACTTCGACTATGCGGCCCATTTGACGGAGTTGGTTCTGTTGGGGACGGTAGCACTGCGGACCGGGGAGACGATTCACTGGGATGGTCCCAACATGCGGGCGATCAATTCACCCAAGGCGGAGCCTTTAGTTCACGGCTATTTCCGCAAGGGATGGGAGATCTGAGCCTTGACCGGGAGGTCACGTATGACGCGGATCGACAACACCGTCTGGGTCAAGCGCGCAGCCTTTGTGCTGTTGATTCACAGTGCGATGGGGGCCGTGGCGTCACGGACTTATGCCTGCACGACGGTGATGGTAGGCAAACAGGCCACGGGCGATGGCTCGGTATTGATGGCGAGTTCCTGTGACGGCGATGTGATGGGCTTGATCTACGTCGTGCCGGCGCAGGAGTATCCCGTCGGCACAAAGCTGCCCATGTATTGGAACCTGCCCCGGCCCACGACCTACCGTGAATACCAGGCTAATGTGAAGAAGGGGTACGACCTGGTCGGCTATTTACCGATTGACAGAACCTACCGCACGATCCTCCTGGCCGGCAATGTCGAGAGTATGACGACCGGGGGAATGAACGAGTTCGGAGTGAGCATCGCCATCGAGTTCATCCCCATGCGCTCCGGCCTGGCTTGTTCCAAAGGCGTTGTGGGACCCAACAGCAACCACTGGACGACCTCCCTCATCGCCAACGGCCTGATGCGGGCCCGGACGGCGCGCGAGGCCATTCGGATCATCGGCTCGATGGTGGAGCAGTATGGCTTTCAGTACTATCGTGCTCCGCACGCCGGGGTCGCCTTGCCGATTGCCGATGAGAAGGAAGTCTGGCTCATGGAAATCTTTGGCCCGGGGGCGGATTGGACTGCCGCCTGCGGCCGGCCCGGCGGGGTGTGGTGCGCCCAGCGGATTCCCGATGGCGAGGTAGGGTGCAGCGCGAACCGCAGCCGCATCGGCAAAGTAGACCCGGCGAATTCGGACCGTTTCCTGGCCTCTCCCAACATCTTCTCCCTGGCGGAATCGCTCGGATTCCGGGAGAAGAGCAAGCCCTTTGTCTGGAGCGAGGTCTACGGGGGCCCCGGCAGCCGGGAGAACTCCTTGCGGGAATGGCGGGCGTTGAGTCTGATCGCCCCGTCGCTGGGACTGGTGGCCACGGGCGACCCTGTGGCGGACCGGTATCCGTTTTCCGTCAAGCCGGAAGAGCCGGTCAGTGTTGAAGCGCTGATGAACCTCATGCGAGACGGTTATGAGGGGACCCCGTTCGATGTGACCGAACATCCGGCCTTCAAGCCCGGCGGGAAGAAGAGCCGTCTGGCTCGACCCTGGGGTCCTCCGGAATTGTTCGAGCTTCTGGGGATTCATGCGGAGCGCGCCATCGGTACGCCTACCAGTGGATATGTCTTCGTGGTCCAACTGCGGGATGGGCTGCCGCACGAGATCGGCGACTGTCTTTGGTTTGCCTACGGGCCGGCGTATACCAGTTGTTTTGTCCCGGTCTACGGCGCCGTCACGGATCTGCCCGATACGTGGGACCATCCGGCGAACTTCACCAGGGCCGACAGGACGCAGACGCAGTGGAACTTCCGGTTCGTGCACAGCCTGGCCGATAACCTGAGATACCAGGATGCCAGGCGAGACATCGAGCGTGTCGTACGGCCCGCAGAAGAGGGGTTCCTTGGGGTGCAGCCGCAACTGGAGAAGGCTGCCGCCGAGGTCTTTGCGAATGCCGGCGCTCGGGCGGCGGGGGCGTTCGTCGCGGAGTATACGCAGCGCTGCATGAAGCAGGTGGGGTACACCTATCACGAGCTCGTTGACTATCTGATGTTCCAATACCTTCTGGGCGACGCCAACGTCGCGCCGCCCAGCCTGCCGGCGGTCGCAGCGCCGGCAATCCCTGATAAGCCGGTTCTTGCTTCCCAATGATCCGAATCGCGCCGAAGGAGGTGGCACAGGCCTTGGCGGGTCTCATTCGGTCCTGCGATACCAGGGCAATCGGGACAGCGGCGCCGCTACGTTCAGAATCACAGGACCCTCCACGACGGCCCCATCATCCCCTTTCCATTTCCCCGGCGGAAAGCGGATCATCCGGCTGGTCGCCCCTTTCTCAAGGACCGGCGCGACGAGAATGTTCTGGCCCACGAGAAACTGATCATTGACATCAACGTAGCCTCGATGGGGATACTCATACTCCAGGTGGCGTACGATCGGTTCGCCCGTTTGTGCGACTTCCCGGGCCAGGGTCAGGATCTCCTCACCCATGCGTGCATGCAGCAGGGCCATCTCTCGGCAAATCTCCAGATGCTTCTTATCCAGGACCCGCCACGGCGCCACCGAGAACTGCATCATGGGCGCGAGGGCATGGCATTGGGCGGCGCGGACGATCAGCTCCTGGTCCACCTGGTCCAGGTTGCGGAAGGAGAGATACTCCCCTCCGCCGATCAGATCGGGACACGTGAACGCGTATCCCATCAAGCCCTGGTTGAGAAGGCCGGGGATGAGCTTGCGCAGGTCTTGCCAGGTGTGGTTCTTGTCCCGCAGTCTCTGGGCAATCGGCTGGCCCCCCATCTTCCAGCAGGCGCGATACTCATTGAGGGGGTAATCCAGGCCCACCTGGGCAAAGAGTTCGGAATGTCTATTCGGAGAGACCTCCAGATGGGACTTGGCCGGCACGAGCATGGCGCCGGCCGAGTAATGCTCCGCGTCGCCGCCGTCGAATTTGAAGCCGTCGACTCCATAGGCCGAGATGAGGCGATCCAGTTGGCTCTTGAACCACTGTCGGCCCTGGGGATTGGTCAGGTCGACAACCGCACTGAACCCATCCCACCAGTGCAGGATGGCGGGCTGTGAGGGGTTGTCCCGATTGAGAATCCAGACCGTATTGCCCTTCTCGACCTGACCGAGATGCAAGTTGGTGTAGACGATCCCGTCGGGGGTGATATAGGGGCAGACCCAGAGCATGATCTTGAACCCGTCCTCGTGCAGCTTTCGGACCATGGCTTGGGGATCGTCGAAGCGGGCCCGGGCGAAATCCCAATTGCCGTAATCCTCGGCCCAACCTTCGTCAATCATGAGCACGCCGGGCGGAAAGCCATGCTCGATGATGTGCCCGGCGTACTCCAGGATGTCCTTTTGATTCTGATGGTAGGTCAGTTCGATCCAGGTGTTGAATTGGGGACGCGTGAATAGAAGAGGGTCAGGGATCTTGCCCGTAGGAGGAAAGAATCGGTGGCTGATGTATTGATAGACTTCTTTCAGAGTGGATCCGTGCTGCCCCGTCTGGATCGTTCCCGAGCGCGAAGACGGATGAATGACCCCGGCGCGGAACTCCAGGCGGAACGGGTCTTCGGACCAGAGGTAGCGTCCCTGGTTTGAGATCAGCAGGGGCTGGATCTGGTTTCCGGCCGTATCGCCATAGGAGTCAAAGACGTAAGGTCTATCGTGCAGAGGCATGAGGTGAGATTGGCTGATCACCCCGGCCCACCACCGCTCTCCTTCCGCTACCGCAATAGTCTGTGGCGCAGCCGACTTCGCAAGAAGCGAACTGCCAACCAGGAGGGTCAACATACTCGCGGCTGACCATCGTGCCCTCCGGCAAGCGGTCTTGACTGCGGCGGTCCTTGCATTCAATGGCACTGATCTTCTCATCTGCGTCGCTCCGTTTCCTTTTCCCCCGGACTGATCTTCACGGTGGAACGGGCCGTCTCGGCCGGTTTCTCCTGACTACCCGCCAGCCGTTGGTGAACGAATCGAAATGCCTGTTCGTAGGCTTGATCGATTTCCTTGGCATCGCCCCCCGCCAGCCCGTGTTCTCCACCAGAGATTGTAAGCAACGCGTGGTCGATGCCAAACTTGCGGAATTGGTCGGCCATCAGGACCGACTGTTCGTAGGGCACATCAGTATCCACCGTGCCGTGAATCAGGAGCGTCGGTGGATATTGGCTTGTCACGTTCTTGACGGGCATGTAGGGGTAATATTTCTCTGCTTCGGTGTGCGGGTCCCAGCCGGACACTTCTTGAGGCCAGATTCCTCGTTGCCGGCAGAACTGATAGAACGCTCCGCCATCTCCTTTGCGATCCCTGGCGTTGGCGATGGGCGGACCGCTGACCTGCTGCCGGGCTTCGTCTATGGTCATCCTGGGGCTTTGATGACGGGGATGGGGGCTGGGCTTGCTGTACCAATCGCCAATCAAATCGCCATATCCCCAGAACGCCACCAGCACGGTGGGACACGGCTTCACCCGGTGCCCTGCCGCCAAAGTCAGATATCCTCCGGCGGAACCGCCCAGCACGGCCATCTTGCCGGCGTCAACGTGAAACAGCTCCGGCCCCTTCTCCCGGACCCAGCGGAAGGCGTCCTCCACGTCTTCCAGAAGGGCCGGCAGCTTCGTTTCCGGGGCCAGACGGTAGTCGATTGACACGAGCGCATAGCCGGCCTCCAGAAACATCTTCTTGACCCGGGCATCGATGCCGCCGCGGCCCCCCAGGATCAAGGCCCCGCCGTGAATCCAGACGACCACGGGTCTGAGCGTGTCGTCGTCCGCACGATGGACATCCGCCTTGATCTCCAGGTCACCTACTTGCTTGTACGTGTACGTTTGGACGCGCACCTCGGCCGCCGCCACGTTGGTCAGAAGCCCCCACAGAAAGAAGCTCCCCAATGGGAGCCCGAGGACCCGTCTTGCCGCCCTGGAGGGCATCATGGCATACCCCGTCAGTCGGACCCCTGGATGGAACCATGTAGTGATCATTCTACACCTCCGCATCGGCATCGGATATCTTAACCGGAATACGTCATACCCGCGCGTCGCAAAATCGAATGGTGCGGACGTAAAATCGAATAGCCGCCGTGGGCCGGTTTGGGCATAATAGTCCATACAATACAAATAGGAGATGAGAATGAGAAGCCCAATATCCACCGGACGGCCAATCACGACAGGTATTGTCACACTCCTGGCGACTACTCTGCTGTGGGCCTGCTCCGTACCGGCGCAATCCACCGAGAATCAGTCCCCTCCCGGGTGGCAACAGGCCCAGCCGGAAACCATCCGCCGCTGGCAGGACATGCGGTTCGGCCTGTTCATCCATTGGGGCCCGGTCAGCCTCAAAGGCACCGAGATCGGCTGGTCGCGCGGCGGCCCCCGGCGCGGCCGCAATGACGCCAAGACCGGCGAGGTCCCTGCGGTCGAATACGACAATCTCTACAAGACCTTCAATCCCGTCCATTTCAACGCGGACGAATGGGTGCAGATCGCGCGGGACGCCGGCATGAAGTACCTGATCTTCACCAGCAAGCACCATGACGGCTTCTCCATGTTCGACACGCGCCAGACGGACTATAAGATCACGAGCAAAGACTCGCCGTATGGGAAGGACGTCTGTCAGCAGTTGGCCGACGCGTGCCACAAACAGGGGCTGGCCCTGGGCTGGTATTACTCGCCGCGCGATTGGTATCACGCGGATTTTGCCACGGAGAACCACGCGAAGTACCTGCAATTCTATCTGGCCCAGCTTCGCGAGATTTGCACGAACTACGGCCGGGTGGATATCCTGTGGTTCGACGGCTTGGATAGCCCCCGCAACCTCTGGGGGGATACGCCGGAGCAGTCGTTCCAGATGCTCCGCGTGCTCCAGCCGGACATCGTTCTGAACAATCGCGGCGGTCTGCCGGGCGACTTCGATACGCCGGAGCAACGCGTCGGCGGCTTCAACCGCGACCGGCCCTGGGAAACCTGCATGACCATCTGCCGGCAGTGGGCCTGGAAGCCCAATGACAACATGAAGTCACTCCAGCAGTGCCTCCAGACCCTGCTCTACACCGCCGGGGGCGACGGCAACCTGCTTTTCAACGTCGGTCCCATGCCCGATGGGCGGATCGAGCCGCGCCAGGTCCAGCGGTTGCGCGAGATGGGCGCCTGGCTGAAGAAGTATGGCGAGGGTGTCTATGGCACGCGGGGCGGTCCCTTCAAACCGGGCAAATGGGGCGCCTCGACCTGCAAGGACAACAAGGTCTACCTGTACGTCATGAGCTGGCCCGCAGCAGGGCCTCTGGTCCTGCCGGCGGTGGCCACAACCATCCGGAGCGTCAACGTGCTCAGTGGGGGCGCAGCCACGATGCAGCGCACGGACCGCGGAATCGAGATCGACGTGCCGGCCGCGCAGCGCGACCCAATCGTCACGGTGATCGAGTTGACTGTCGAGGGTCGCGCCTTCGACATCACACCTGTGGCTGTGGCCGGCAGCGGCGATTCTCTGGCGACCGGCAAGGAGGCCAGCGCGTCCACCGTCATCGGGAGGAGTCAGTTGTACGCGGCGGATAAGGCCGTCGATGGCGATCTTCACACGCGCTGGGCCACCACCGCGAGCACCACTTCGGCCTGGCTGGAGGTTGATCTCGGCAAGCCCGCGAAGGTCCAGAAAGTGGTTATCGAGGAGCCCGAGCAGTTCCAGCGGGTGCAGGCTTTCGAGCTCCAGTACCACGACGGCCAGGCCTGGAAGACCTTCCACACGGGCGGGACCATTGGCCCGGACTGGTCGATCAAGGTCGAACCGGTTACCGCCCAGCGTTTTCGCTTGAACATCGTGAGAGCCCCGGGCGGTCCGACCATCGCCGAGTTCATGTTGTTTTGAGCTTGGACTATTCGCAGCGTGCTCTGCCGCCTTGGCGGAAAGGACCGGAAGAAATGGGACGCCATGAGAGGGAATGGGTGGCAGTGCTTATGGCGCTGGTTCCTCTGGCCTCGCTGCCGGCCGTGGACGCCCCGCCCTCTCCGCGGCCCAACCTCCTGTGGATCACGGCCGAGGACATCTGCCCGAACCTGGGCTGCTATGGTGATCCCGATGCGGTCACACCGAATCTCGACCGGTTTGCCACCGAAGGCGTGCGCTTCCGCCACTGTTTCTCCATTCATCCGTGCTGCTCACCCAGTCGTTCGGCACTGGTCACCGGCGTCTATCCGACTCGGCTCGGCACCTTTCAGCATCGGGGCAAAATGTGGGTGAACCCGGAGTTGGTGAGGTGCTTTCCAACCCTGCTGCGGGAGGCGGGCTACTACACGTTCAACGGCAGCCGGGGCGGCGGCGCGAAGCTCGACTACAACTTCGAGCCGAAGGACAAGCCCTGGGATAAGGTCGCCTCGCAGGGCATCGAATGGCGTCAGCGCGGCACCGGCCAACCGTTCTTTGGCCAGATCAACCTCGCCTGCACGCACCAGAGTCAATATGGACAGCGCCCGTCAGGGGACCGGCCACCTGCCAAAGCCAAAGGCGTCCAAGCCCCGGCGGCACGCCTCCACGACCCCGCCCAGATGCACGTGCCGTCGTATCACCCCGATACACCGGCCGTCCGTGAGATTTGGGCCGAATATCACGACCGGATCACCCAGATGGACGGACAGTTGGGGACACTGCTGACGATGCTCGCCGATGACGGTCTGGCGGACGACACGATTGTGTTCTTCTTCGGCGACAATGGCCACGGCATCCCCGGCGGCAAAGTCTGGCTCTGGGATCAGGGGCCGCATGTGCCGCTGATTGTTCGATTCCCCAGGAAATGGGCGCACCTCGCGTCGTGCTCGCCCGGCGGCGTCAGCGACCGGTTGGTGAGCTTCCTCGATTTCGCGCCAACCGTGCTCTCGTTGGCGGAGGTTAAAATCCCCGGGTACATGCAAGGCACGGTCTTCCTCGGGCCCAAAGCCGGAGCCCCGCGCCAGTATCTATCAGCCGCGCGGGATTTTCACGACGGTGCCGACTTGGACACCAGCCGGATGGTCCGCGACGCACGCTTCCACTATATCCGCAACTTCATGCCGCATATCGGCTGGGACGCGATTCAGTACAGTTGGGACAAAGCGCCGTACCTGCTGGAAGAATGGCGGCAGTGCGCCGAAGCCGGCAAGCTCAAGAGCGGCACACGACAGGCCGGCTTCTTCCGCCGCAGTAAACCGGTCGAAGAGCTCTACGAGACTGCCCGCGACCCCGGCCAGATGCACAACCTCGCCGGTGACCCACAGTATCGAGCGACATTGGAGCGGATGCGGGCGGCGTGCGAGCGCTGGATGTTGGAGAACCACGACCTCGGCCTGCTGTCGCAATACGAGCTCTATGTTCGTTCCGAGAAAGACTCCCCACTCGAAATGGGTGCTGATCCCGCGCGTCATCCCATTCGTGAACTGCTCGATGCGGCCAATCTTGCCAACCGCTGCGATCCGGAGGCGATCCCGCAGTTGTGCGGGGTGCTGAAGGCGGGTGATTGCGCCGTGCGGCGCTGGGGGGCCGTCGGTCTACTGGCGTTGCGCGAGAAGGCCGCTTCTGCCGCCGCGGACTTGCTCGGAGCGTTGAGGGATCCCTCGCCGGACGTGCGTTTGACGGCAGCCGAGGCGCTCTGTGGTTTGGGCCGTGCGGATGCCGCGCTGCCGGTTCTGATCGAGTTGTTGTCCTTTGACAGCCGCATTATCCGCAACGAGACCCTGCTTGCCCTCGCCCGTATCGGCCCGGCCGCGAAGCTGGCCTTGCCGCACCTGGACAAAGCGCGTGCCGCGAGCCGGCACCAGGATATCTGGTCCTACGACAATGTCCCCGCCATGATCGAGGTCGTTCGCTCGTGCGTGGACGAGAACGCGTCCGCCCAACTGAGACGGACCCGCCAGAGGTATCTGCCGTGAAGACAATGTCCTCAAGCAGAACAAGCATCGGCACCGGTTGCACCCTCCTTATCCCGATCGTATTGTGCGGCGCCGCGCGCCTTGGCGGCGCACCGTCGAGTACGGGCTTCACCGCGTCGCTTTCCCCAACGCCGGTCGGTCCGGAGACAGCGGTGGACCAGGACCTGCGTCAGCGCTTCGCGGAACCTCCGCAGCGCTACTGGCCGCGTCCGCTGTGGTTCTGGAACAATACCCGGGTCACCGTGGAGACGGTCAAAGACCAGATGCGCCAGGCCCGGGATCGTTGTCGCTATGGAGGATTCGGCATCTTGCCGTTCGGCAAGGAGTTCTTGCCGGCTTATCTGAGCGACGAGTATTTCGCCGTCTATGGGGCGGCGCTGGAGCAGGCGAAGACTCTGGGGCTTACCTTGTCCCTCTATGACGAGTACGGCTTTCCCAGTGGTTCGGCGGGGTCGCGGAATTCCAGTGACACCAGTCTCTTTGCCCAGCGCTGGCCCTCGTTGACCATCAAGCGACTGGACAAGCACGAAGGGCAGATCAGCGGTCCGGCTCGATGGGTGCAAGCCCTGCCCCCGGGGAAGTTGATGGCCGTTGTCGCCATGAACGCCGCCACCATGCAACGGATTGACCTGACAGACGCCGTTCACGATGGTCAATTGGATTGGCAAGCGCCGGCCGGCCCCTGGAAGGTCATGTGTTTCGTGTGCGTGATGGATGGGGACCCCATCTGCGACTATCTCGATCCCGAGGCCGTGGACCGGTTCATCGACCTCACGCACCAGGCCTACTACGATCGCTTCGCCGCCCATTTTGGCACGACGATCGATTCGACCTTCTTCGATGAACCGACGCTCTACCGCGCCGGCGGCCGAACCTGGACGGACAAGTTCAACGAGAAGTTCAGAACCCGACATGGCTTTGACCCAGGGCCCTACTATCCCGCTCTCTGGTATGACATCGGTCCCGAAACCCAGGCGGCGCGGAACTATCTCTTTGGCTTTCGCGCGGAGCTGTACGCGACGGGATTCACAAAACGGATCCAGGATTGGTGCCATGCCCACGGTATCCGGGCCACCGGTCACCAGGACCAGGAAGAGGTGGTCAATCCTGTGTCGGTTTCGGGCGACCTGATGAAGTGCTTTCAGCATCTCGACATCCCGGGGATCGACAAGATCGGCGGCGACCGGCCGGCGGAGCGTTTCTACAAGATCGTCAGCTCGGCTGCTTATAACTGGGACAAATCCCTGGTGATGTCCGAAACCTACGGCGCCATGGGCAACCTGGGGTGGGACGACATCTACGCCGTGGCGATGGAGCAGTACACCAAAGGCATCAATCTGCTGATCCCCCACGCCGTCTGGTATGACGACCGGAAGGTCACGTTCAAGCCCGAGCTGTCCTGGCGCAATCCGCTCTATGCCAAGAGGCTGCCCGAGTTCAACACGTACCTGGCCCGGCTCAATGTTCTTCTGCAGAATGAGGCGGCCTACATTGCCGATGTTGCGGTGCTTTACCCCATTGCTACCTTGCAGGGCAGCCACCACTTGGACGGCCCCCTCGGCTATTATCAAGGCGGCGTGGCCGTGCCGGAGGCGGACTACGTCGCGGTGGGCGAACTGTTGGCTGTGGATCTGGGCCGGGACTACACCTTCCTGCACCCCGAGGTTCTGGAATCCAGATGCACCCTCGACGGCAGTCAATTGGTATTGCCCAACCGTATTCATCCCGGCCGGTTTCGCATCCTGGTTCTCCCGGGTCACAAGACCATCCGTTGGAGCAGCCTCGAGAAGATCAAGGCCTTCTACGATCAGGGCGGCAGCGTGGTTGCCACCGGCCAACTCCCTTCCAAGTCCGCCGAGTTTGGCCATGATGATGACGTGGTCCGGACCGTGGCAGCGCTGTTTGGGGCTGTCGTGCCGGAAACCGGCAAAGGGGAAAGCGTCGTGATTCGCCGAAATCCCCAGGGGGGTTGCGCGGTTCATCTCCGCACGCTGACCGCACAGACCCTGCGTGAAGCGCTGGACACCACCAAGGCTGTGCCGGATGTGGCCTTCGAGCCCGGGACCCTCCGCTACATCCACAAGGGCTGGAAGGGCCGCCACATCTACTTCTTCGGTAATCTCAACTCGAAACTGACCGAGAGTGCTGTCATTCTGCGGGGCCGGCATGCCCTGGAGGCTTGGGACCCGCATACCGGCAAGATCCAGCCAATCCAAGCGACTTACAGCAGCCGGTCGGGAGTCGACTTCACCCGGATTCAGCTCTCGTTGCCCTATCTGAAATCTCTTTTTCTGGTGTCGCATGATCGGTAATTTGAGAATCGTCTCCGTATTACTTCTGCTTGGCCTTTCTTGGGTGAGTGCCCGGGCCGCCTCCGATTCGCGGCGGGTCGAAGATCCGCGCGTGCGCCGCTATGTCATCCCGCAGCGCGTGGTCTGGCAGTCGCCCGGCGCTACGGTAGAGAACACGCCAGCCCTGCTCTCGGCCGGCCGCGGCCAGGTGACCCTGGAGAACGGCCGGCCCTGTGTCTTGCACGACGGTGGGGGCGTGCTCGTGGATTTCGGCCGGGAATTGCATGGGGCGGTACAGATCATGGTCGGGCGAATGAAAGACCAGACGCCCGCGCGCCTGCGCGTCCGGTTTGGCGAATCCGTGAGTGAGGCCATGAGCGAGATCGGCGGCGCCCGGAACGCCACGAACGATCACGCCGTGCGCGATCAATCGGTGCTGGCGCCGTGGCTCGGCACGCTGGAGATCGGGAACACGGGTTTCCGTTTCGTGCGCTTGGACCTCCAGGACCAGGGGCGATCCGTGCCACTGGTGGGCCTGCGGGCCGTGTCGCTCATGCGCGACCTGGAATACAAGGGCTCTTTCCGTTGCAGCGACGAGCGACTCAATCGCATCTGGCAGACGGGGGCCTACACGGTGCATCTGAACATGCAGGACTACCTGTGGGACGGCATCAAGCGCGACCGCCTCGTCTGGATCGGGGACATGCACCCGGAAACCCGGACGATCCTCGCGGTGTTCGGCGACCACGACATCATTCCCCGGAGCCTGGACCTTGTTCGCGACGAGACCCCGCTGCCCAAGTGGATGAACGGCATCAGCTCCTATTCCATGTGGTGGGTGTTGATTCATCGCGAATGGTACCGCTACACGGCGGACCGGGCGTACCTGCGGCAACAACGGGACTACCTGGTCCCCTTGCTGCGGCAGCTCTGCACGTGTGTCGATGCGAAGGGCCGGGAGAAGCTGCCGGAAGGCCGTTTCCTGGACTGGCCTTCCAGTGCTGACAAGCAAGCCACGCACGCCGGTCTGCACGCCTTGCTTGTTCTGACCCTGGATGCCGGGGCCGAACTCTGCGACGTGCTCCAGGAGCCGGACCAGGCTCGCCAGTGCCGGGACACGGCCTCCCGTCTGCGCCGGTATGTCCCGGACCCCGGGCCCAGCAAGCAGGCGGCGGCTCTCCTGGCTCTGGCCGGCTTGCGGGATGCCCACCAGCTCAATGAACAGGTCCTCGCCGTCGGCGGCGCGGCGCGCATGAGTACTTTCTACGGCTATTACGTCCTCCAGGCCCGCGCCCAAGCCGGGGATATCCAGGGCGGTCTGGACTGTATTCACGCCTACTGGGGAGGCATGCTGGACTTGGGCGCCACCACGTTTTGGGAGGACTTCGACCTCGCCTGGACTAAGGACGCGGCCCGCATCGATGAGCTCGTGCCCGAGGGCAAGAAGGACATGCACGGCGATTTCGGCAACTACTGCTACAAAGGCTTTCGCCACAGCCTCTGCCACGGCTGGGCTTCGGGACCCACGGCCTGGCTGAGCGAGCACGTGCTGGGTATCTCCATCCTGGAGCCGGGCGGTACGAAGATCAGGATCGCGCCGCACCTCGGCGACCTCGAATGGGCGGAAGGCACCTTCCCGGTCCGTCAAGGTCTGATCCGTGTCCGGCATACCCGGCAGGCCGATGGGAGCGTGAAGAGTGAAGTCACAGCCCCGGCGGGTGTCGAGGTCGTTCGTGGACCGGAAGGGCAGTGAGGATGACAATGATCTGTCGGTTGGGTTTGTCATTGTGGTTTGCGGGTGCGGTTCTCGTAGGGGCAACCCCCTGTGGTGGCCCTATTGTCAAAGGGCAGGCACGGGGGCCTGCCCCTACGGCGGTACCGCCGCCGGCGCTGTATGGTACGGATGCCCTGGGGCGCTCGATGCCCAAAGTGTCGGACGTGCGTCCGTTCCGCAGCGACCGCTATGTCGGCGTGTTCTATTTTCTCTGGCTGCGCCTGAATCAGGTCTATGACAACTCCCAAATCTTGAGAGATCACCCGGATGCTCGGCAGACCAACGCCTCGCCGCCGTGGGGCCCGGTCCACGCTTATCACTTCTGGGGCGAGCCTTTGTTCGGCTACTATCGCAGCGACGATCCTTGGGTTCTGCGCCGCCACGCCGCGCTGCTCTCGGACGCGGGCGTGGATTTCCTGGTGTTCGACACGACCAATGCGGTGCTCTACGAAGACGTGGTCCTGCGCCTGTGCGAGGTGTTCGAGCAGCAGCGGCAACTCGGGGAGTGCGTGCCGCAGATCGCCTTCATGGTGAACACCCAGGCCGGTCGGACTGCCGAGAGGATCTATGAGCTGCTGTACAAGCCGGGGCGCTACCGCCAGTTGTGGTTTCGCTGGCAGGGCAAACCCCTGCTGCTCTGCGACCCGGCCCAGGCGTCGAAGGAGGTCTCGGATTTCTTCACGTTGCGGAAAGCCCACTGGCCCTTCGAGTTGGTCAACACGCACAATGCGTGGCACTGGGAGGCGACATATCCCCAGGTCTACTCGTATGACCGGGACTCGTCCCGGCCCGAGCAGGTCAACGTCTCCGTGGGTCAGAATCTGCACCAGAAGACCGGCCGGGTCGAAATGATGAGCACCGGCTGGGCCCGGGGCCGCAGTTTTCACGACGGCCGCGTCGATCCTCGGCCGGATGCGCACAGGTACGGTCTGAACTTCGAAGAGCAGTGGCGACGCGCTCTGGAACTGGACCCGAACGTCGTCTTTGTCACGGGTTGGAACGAGTGGATCGCCATGCAGTTAAACCAGAAGGAAGGGCCGGCCCTCTTCTGCGATCAATTCAATCTGGAATTCAGCCGCGATGTGGAGATGATGAAGGGCGGTTATGGCGACAACTACTACCTCCAGATGGCGGCGAACATCCGATGGTTCAAAGGCATGGCGGCGCCGCCGCAGGTGTCCGGCGCCCAAACGATCGACCTCTCGGGCCCGCTGGGCCAATGGGACGAGGTACAGCCAACGTACCGCGACCACGGCCTCGACACGCTGCCACGGGACTTCCCTGGCTGCGGGGGCAAGCGTTATGTCGTTAACTCCGGCCGCAACGATTTTCGCATCTTGAAGGTAGTCCGCGACGACCAGAATGTCTATTTCTATGCTCAGACGGACAAACCCATTTCTACACACACAGATCCAAACTGGATGTGGCTGCTCCTTGACGTCCATAGCTCTACGGCGCCGAACTGGGAGAGCTTCGACTTCCGCGTGAATGGCCACGCCTCCAGCGCCACGGAAACATCCGTAGAGGTGTGCCGGGGCGGCTGGCAGTGGCAGCAGGTCGGCGCCGCGGCCTATCGGGTGGAAGGCACGCAGCTCCACCTTGCAGTGCCGAGGCGGCTGCTGGGCATCCAACGCGGCAGTTTTGCCATCGAGTTCAAGTGGATCGACAACGCTCAGACGCCGGGGGATATCTTGAACGCTTACGTAGACGGTGACGCCGCGCCGGACGGACGCTTCCGCTATCGCTATGAGGCGCGAGCATCGTCCCTGCCATAGGAAATCCCCTGGGGTGCTCCCCGTTCCGCGGACAAGTAGACGGCGTCCTGAACGGCCAGCGTCCGGAGGTAATCCGGCCCGTTCGTTTCGAATTCGGCGCCATCGCACAGGCGGTCGATGAAGTGACGCTGGGTCGTGTAGCAGCAGTCGCCGGAGAAATTGCGGTTCTCGTGATGATAGGCGTGGTCCCGCTCCGGCTGTCCCAGCGGCTGGACGGTGAGCCGGCCGTCGTGGTACAGGCGGATCGAGCCGCCGTTGGCGTCGATGAGGAACTCGCCGAACGTGTAGCGCGGGCTCGGGTAGTTGCTCTCATTGTAGCGGTTCGCGTCCCAGAGCCCGGTAGCGCCCGATTCGAACTCGAAGACCACGGTGGCGAAGTCCTCGCCCGCGATGACGGGGTTGAGCTTCTTCAGTACGGCGTACACCCGCCTGATCTCGCCCGCCAGATAACGATAGGTGTCGATGAAGTGGACGCCATTCTCATAGACGAGCAAGCGTGGATAGTCCCGGAAATACGGCTGACGGTTCAGGTAGGCATTGGGGCCCCAGCCGTCGCCCATGCGGGAGCGGAAGGTCAGGATGTGGATCTTGTCACCGATCGCGCCGGAATGCAGGAGTCGCCTGATCTCGCGGTGCCACGGTTGAAAACGCCAGTTCTCATGCACCATGAATCGAATGCCCGCCCGCGCGGTGCAGCGAACGATCTCTTGGGCTTCCTCGAAAGTCGGGGCAAGGGGCTTTTGGCAAATCGCGTGAATGCCCAGGTCCGCTGCTGTCTTGCACATCGCCAGGTGCGTCGGAGGCGGCGTGATGATGTCCACGAAGTCGGGCCTCTCCTTCTCCAGCATCTCGCGGTAGTCGGTGTAATGCCTCGCGATGCCGAACTTCTCCATGATCGTCTTCGCTCGTGCGGCGTCACGGTTGCACAGGGCCGTGATGGTCACCTCGGGAATCCGTTGCCAGGCCTCGTACTGGAAGTGGCTGAAGTACCCCGCCCCGACGCACACGCCTTTGAACTGTGTCATGGTCCATTCTCCAGGATCACGCAGAATCCCAAGCACCCAATCACAAATTCCAAACAAATTCCAATGACCGAAACCCCAAATTCCAAACCAGCACACCGCGTGGCGTCAGCATTTGGGGCTTTGGGATTTGAGATTTGTTTGGAATTTGGTACTTGGTGCTTGCGATTTCTTTTGTCAATATTCTTCCAATCCCTTATCGGGCCGCACGAACGCCCAGAGCAGGACGGCCAGGAGGTTCAAACCCGCGCCGACGAAAAAGAACGGGACGACCGAGCCGGTCCAGGCCTTCAGGTAGGGAAACGCCAGGCCGGTGACGAAGGAACCGATGTTGCCGGCCATGTTCATGGTCCCGGAGACAGCGCCCGAGTGCTTGCGGCCGATGTCGATGCACAAAGCCCAGGAGGGGGGTAACGTCATGTCGGCGCCGAAGATCGCGATGGAAAGGAAGATGACCGCCGTGAACGGGCGGTCCATGTAGACGCTGGCGACCAGCCCGACGGCGGAGAGGGCAAAGCCCAGCATCGCCGGCGCCCGTCGCGACCGCACCCACTTGTTGCCCTTGTAGATGCGGTCCACCAGCCCGCCGGCGAACCAGTTACCGAATGCTCCACAGATCAGCGGAGCGGCCGCAAACAAACCCGCCTGCACCGGCTCAAGCTGGTACGTCTTCTTCAGGTGGGGAAACAGCCAGGTCAGGGCGAAGAAAAAGGTGAAGTTGCTGCAGAAGTACTGCACCATGGCGAGCCACATATTGCGGGAGCGGAGCAAGACCGACGTCGAGAGTTTCGGCTGGTCGCTCTTGTCGTCTTTGGCCTGCTGGCGCGTCTTGCGGATGTGGTCGAGCTCGGCGGCGGTGACACGCGGGTGATCGGCGGGGTCGTTGCGGAACCAGAGGTACCACAGCAGTGCCCAGCCGAAGCCGATGACGGCCCACGTGACGAAGGTCGCCCGCCAGCCGAAGGCGTCGATCATCCAGGCGACGACGGGCAGCGCGAAGGCCGCTCCCAGGCGCGAGCCGGAGAAGTTGATGCCCTGCACGCGACCCCGCTCCGGCATGGGAATCCAGGTGTAGAAGGCCCGGGCCATCGTCGGAAAGGCCCCGGCCTCACCCGCCCCGAACAGAAATCGCACGGTGAGCATGGAGACGTAACTCCAGGCGGTGGCCGTCAGACCGGTAAAGAGCGACCAGAAACCGACCACGGCCGCCAGGACGACCCGCGGTCCGAACCGATCGGCCAGCAAACCTCCCGGCGTCTGGAACAGGGCATAGCCCAGGGCGAAGGCCGACATGACCCAGCCCATCTGCTTTTCACTGAATCCCAGGGCCGGGCGGATCGAATCCGTGGCCGCCGAGATGCACGCGCGGTCGATGTATAGAAGCAGGGACAACAAAAACGTCAGGACCACCAGCAGGTACCGGCTGGGGATCAGGGTCGTCGTGCTTCTGGCAAGTGTCGATTCGTGATTCATGTTGGTGGAGACCCGCATCGAATTCCGAAGCATGTCATTGCGAGCGAAGCGAAGCAATCTCTCACGCTAAGGGTTGAGATTGCTTCCCCCGCCTGCGCGGGGGCAAGCTCGCGGCGCTCCTCGCAATGACATTCTTCACACCTCACATTTCACGTTACAGGCGCGCCTTACGGCGCTCCGCGATCAACTTCAGGGTATTCTGCCAGGCGCCGATGAACATGTCGCGGAAGTACCGGACCGGCCCGAATTCCTCGTACTCCTCGACCTCCAGGCCGTCCTCCATGTAAGCCTGCCGGAAGCCCGGCACCTTGGTCAGCAGCTCATCGAGAACGTGGTCCTGCACGGGGTTGAATAGCCGGGCAACGACCGGCTGATTAAGCTTCAGCAACTCCTCGGCCTGGCCGCCCCAGTTCATGGTGATGCAGACATCGCCGCCCACCATGTCGGTGAAATGCTGGAGTCCCCGGACGCCGCCGCCGATGAAGCCGAGCGAGTAGCCGCGGTCGTGTACCAGGCGGTAGACCTTCTTGGCGATGACCATACCCGCTTGATAGAGAATGTCCGGCGCGATGTCGATTCCCTGGGCCGCCACCTCCTTGTGGAGCCATTCATCGTAGATGCCTGTGATGAGCGAATAGTACATGACGGGCTGGTTCCCGGTCTTGGCCGTGATCTTGTGATACATCTCGCAGACATCGATGACCTGGCTCAAGCCCATGATCTCCGTTGCGTTCAGAGGCGTGTTCTCCTCGATCAGGATGCCCATCGCCTCCAGGCCCGCCTTCGTCGCGGGGATCTTGATCATGATGTTGGGGCTCATCCGGCGATTCTTGCGCCCTTCGTCGATGATCACCTGCGGGTCTTCCTCATGGATCGGGTCGCCCTGGATGCTGACGTATCCGTGCCGGCTGTTCGTCCGGTTGTAGACGCTCAGGAATCGCTCGGCCACCCGCTTGACGAGCTTGCGCTGCAGGATGCACTCGACCTCGTTGTCATCCCGGCTCTCTTTGAGGGTCTCGTCCAGCAGGGCCAGGGCGTGCTCCTTGCCCGTTTCATGAGTCAGCATCCTCCAGGTGTAGGAGGGGTTTTGCGTGCAGCCCATCGCTCCGGCGGCAATCGCCAGGTCCGCCTCCTCGGGCGTGACGTTGTTGATCCACATCTTGGTCGGCGTCAACGCCGCGACCCGATGGAAGTAATCTTGTTTCATGAATCAGTTCCTTTCGTAGGGGCGGGTCTGAAACCCGCCCGTACCTCTATTCCTCAATAGCCAAGGCCCGCACGGGCGCGCCGTCCCCGCCGGCGACTTTCAGCGGGAAGGCCATGAAGGTCACTTTTTCGCGGCGAATCTGGTCGAGATGGGCCAATCCCTCGACAATAACAACACCCGCTTGGAGGAGGACCTTGTGCACGGCGGTCAATTCTTCCGGGTTGTTGACATCGGCGACGGACGGCGGCTCGACGCCGAGCATCCGGACTCCCCTGGCCACGCACCACTGGGCCAGTTCCAAGCTCACTCTCGGCAATTCATCTCGATAGGCCGGCTCGTGGACCCGCCGGCTCCAGCCGGTCCGCAAGAGCAGGCCATCGCCTTCTCGAATCTTGTCAGCCATCTGCCCCAGGTCAGCCACGCGGATCAAGGCGCATTCGTAGGGTGGGTCGGGCTCCCAAACGCGAATCCTTCGCGTTTGGGGTCCCGCTTGCCCCACCGATTCTTCTTGTGATACGGATTGTGGTGGGGCAAGCCCCACCCTACAGACGGGATCGACGACCCAAGCCGGACCCATGCACCGGTCCAGAGGAATCCGGTCGATGGTCTGGCCGGAGACACCGAAATGGGTTGGGGCGTCCATGTGGGTGCCGCAGTGGGAGTAGAGATGCAATGTCGTGGCATTCCAGCCATCCTTCTCAAGTGTCTTGGCAGGCTCGATGGACATGCCCCGCAGGCTATTCTCGAGAGGCAATGTCAAATCAATGATGCGCGGCATGATGGCTGCATCGCTCCGTACGGGCGGGTTTACAAACCCGCCCCTACATTTTCTATTACGCGGTTGGCGACATCCACCGTCTTGGCCGTCCCGCCCAGGTCTGCCGTAAGAACGCCATCCAACACCGTCTTCTCGATGGCGCGCACGACCAGGTCCGCGGCTTGCTTTTCGCCCAAGTGCTCCAGCAGCAGGGCGCCGGCCCAGATCGTGCCGATCGGGTTGGCGATCCCCTGGCCGGCAATGTCCGGGGCCGAGCCGTGGATCGGCTCGAACATGGACGGGTACTGCTTCTCCGGGTTGATATTGCCGCTCGGTCCGAGGCCCAGGCTGCCCATGATCGCGCCGGCCAGGTCGCTCAGGATATCGCCGATGAAGTTGGTCGTCAGCACGACATCGAAGTACTCCGGGTGCAGCACGAAGTTGGCCGAAGCGTTATCCACGTACATCTTGCGGTAGGTCACATCCGGATACGACCGGCTCACCTGTTCGATCACCCGGTCCCAGAACGCCAGGGAATGGATGAGCGTGTTGGACTTGGTGATGCTGGTCAGCCGCCGCCGGCGCCGCTGCGCGAGCTGGAAGGAGTAGTGGGCAACCTGTTCCACGCCGCGGCGGGTGAACACGCTCGTGTCCATGGCGAAGCCTTCGGGCGCCTCCGGCCGAACAAACCCGCCCACCTGGACGAACTCACCCTCGGTATTCTCGCGAATGACCACGAAGTCGATATCCGCCGCGGTCTTGTTCCGCAAGGGGCCCTGGATTCCCGGCAGCAGCCGAGCCGGCCGGTAGTTCACGTACTGGTTGAAGCTCTTGCGAATGTGGAACGTGAAGAGCTTGGCCGGCAGCGTGTCATCCACGTCGGGCAGGCCCACCGCCCCGAAGTAGATCGCGTCGAACTTGCGGAGGATGTCCAGCCCATCGTCCGGGAGGAACTTGCCGGTCTTCTTGTAGTAGGCGGCTCCGTAGGGGAATGTCTCCGTCGCAAGCTCAAAGCCCCGTCGCTCAGCGGCGACTTGGAGCACCTGGACGCCGACGGGGACGATTTCCCAGCCGATCCCGTCACCGGGAACAACGGCGATACGATGCTTCTTTGTCATCATTCTGCCTTTCGCGGCACGGGCATCTTGCCCGTGAATCTGGACTCGGGGGCGAGACGTCCATGCTACTTGCGAATCAAAGCGACCCAGTCTTCCTGCGGATCAGACGGCGGCGTGCCGAGGGACTGCACGCCGGGCCCGGAGATGGTCGCCGGGGAACCATTTTGCAGTGCGCCGCCGGTGCGCGGATTGTACCAGCCGGTAGAGTAAGTTCCGGCGGCTGCGCCTAAGTCAATATTCGTTGTGCCGCCGCTCGGCAGGTACACGACGTACACCGCGCCCGACTTGGCGAAGCAGTACTTCGAGTTGTCGTTCTTCGAATTGCCCACCAGGGCATCGGCGTTCTTCATCTCCCAGAACGGCACCTTGTTGGCATGGAAGAACTCCAGCGCGATCCGGCAGTAGTCCCACGATCTATCGCGGCTGCGGAAGTCCTCGCAGTTCAAATCGTTGGCCGGAAGCTGATAGCCGAAGTAGTACTCGACCCCGGCGCCGCCCGCCAGCAGATTGCCCCAGAGGGTGGCTTTGCGGATGGCATGCAGATCGCGGGCATCGTTCCCTTGGCCGGCGGTGCCGCTGAAACCTTGATAGCCCGGGTCCGGCGGCACTCCCAGATTCGCGGAGCCCTGCTCGTCGTTGGCGACGACCCACGGCCGGCCAGCCTGGGCGGACTCGGTCACCCACTGGAGCGTACGCTGGTGCGTCTGGTTCCAGTTGTTCTGCAGTGAGAGCCCGGTCAGGAGTGACTTATTGCCCAACAGCGGCGTGTAGACCTTCTCCTGCTGATTGGGAAAGGTGTGAATGACGATGTGGTTCCGGTAGGGGTCGGTGTCGTGCAGATAGCGCACCATGTCCACGACCTCTTCGGTCGACTGGGTATTTTCTTCGCCGATGTTCCAGTTGAGCGCCAGGTTATGCGCGAACCGGGCGATCAGCTCGCGGCAGTAGAGCTTGCGCTCGATGCCGAGTTTGCCGCCGTCGAGCGACTCCGGCACCAGGCCCAGCTCGCTCTTGTTGCCCCGGCGGTTATCGTCGATCTCATTTTCCTGGAGCTTGAAGTGGAGGTACAGGCCCATCCGCGTCGCGTGGTCGAATACGATGCCCCACTGGTCGAGCTTGGAGCAGTCGTACCGCAGCTTGGCGTCGCGCTCGATGAACGGCCAGACGTTGTCGCCATCGCCTCCGGCGTTATAGGTGAGGAAAGAAAAGGCATTGCAGCCTTTGCCGGACAGGTAGTTCAGGGCCCCGATCATGCCCCTGCCTTTGCCGTCCTTCCACGTCGGGTCGCCCGGTCGCCAGTCCGGCACGTGAGGCTGCCAGGTCTTGAGCGGCACGTTCTTCTTGCGGGCCGCGGTGCCGTCGAAATCCGCATAGGCGAGGAAGGTCTCGGGGGCATCCGGCCCGGCCTTGAGGAAGTACCCACCCGTGCCCGCGAACCGCAGGTAATGCCCGCCGACATACTGGAGTCGGCCCTGACCCCCGAAGTCGCGTCCCGTCTTATCCGACGGCGCGACGACGAACCTGCCCGTCTCGCCCTCCATGTACCCCGCGCCGGCGCCGGGATCGTTGTTGAGGGCGATGCCGGGTCCCTTCCTGAAGGAGACCCGATAGTCCCACGCTCCAGGTTCCGGGGGGGCGAAGTGCACCCGCCACTTGTTGCCGGAATCCGCCCCGCTGTTGGCGGCGTTACCGTCCGCCGCGTAGTACCCGGGCACGCTGTAGGCCTTTTGACCCTTGGTGAACGTGACGACAAGCCGATAGTCCGTGAACGGATTGGGCTCGGCCCGTTCGCTCGTCTGCGGGCCATCGAACGTGATCGTCACCTTGTGCCAGACCTTGAGCTCCCCGGAAAGGGTTCCCAAACGCGATGTATCGCGTTTGGGGTCCCCAATCTGCCCTCCCGGAACCACGGAAGCCGGCAGCAGCAGCCCCACCAGACCGGCCACCATCGACAGTACTTGCCTTCGCATGAGCCAGCAACCTCCATCTCAGATTCTTGATTCCTGGTGATGCCGTCAGGGCTCGTCCCTGGCGGCACACCACCACGCCCAAGTATCCATGTCGCGGGCGATCCGCACAAGCCTTAACGCGTCGAAGCACGCCACAAAATGTGCCGGAGGATGGACAAACACGGGGGAGCCCCGCGCGCAATTCCTTTCCTCAAGATGCGCGGGCCCTTTCTCTTGTCATCGGTCGAGCTGTTCGGGTGCTCCTTTCTAATCCGCACTGCGGGCAAACGTCGGAGGTCTGCGAACCCGCGTCGCCTGCTCGAAGGCATAGGCCAGCTTGAGCAGGGTCGGTTCGCTGTAGGCCCGCCCGAAGAACGAGATGCCGACCGGCAGACCGAAGACGAATCCGGCCGGCACCGTGATATTGGGATACCCTGCCACCGCGGCGGGTGAGGAGCTTCCGCCCGCGTCACGGTCTCCGTACACCGGGTCCGTCTTGCCCGCCGGTCCACCCGCAGGCGCGACCACCGCATCGAGCCGATGTCGATCCAGGAGGGCATCCAGACCCTCCTTTCGCGATAACCGACGACAGCGCTCCAGGGCATCGAGGTAGGCCTTGTCGGTCAGCGGTCCTTTCTCCTGCGCCTCGAGGAAATGCTCCTGGCCGAAGAAGGGCATCTCCTGGTCCTTGTTCCGCTCGTTGAAGGTGATGATCTCTGCGAGCGAGTGCACCGGAGCCCCCGGCCCCAGAGAGGCCAAGTAGGCATTCAGGTCGGCCTTGAACTCATAGAGCATGACCGTCATCTCGGCGTCGCCAAACCGTTCCAGGGGAGGATCGTCCGCCGGGTCTACGAGCGTGGCCCCCAGCTCTTTGATCTTGGCGAGCGCTGCCTCCAGCACCTTGGCTGCCGGGGAGCCGGAACGGAAGAAGCGCCGGGCCACGCCGAGGCGGGCGCCGCGCAGGCCGTTGGCATCAAGGAAAGGCGTGTAGTCCGCATGAGCCTTGTCCCGGCTGGACTCCGTGCCGGCGTCGGCCGGATCGACGCCCGTCATGGCCCCGAGCAGTACCGCCGCATCCCTCACCGTGCGGGCCATAGGTCCGGCCGTGTCCTGGCTGTGTGCGATGGGGATGATGCCGCTGCGGCTGATCAGGCCAACCGTGGGCTTGATTCCCACAATCCCGCACAGGGCGGAAGGCGAGAGGATCGAACCATCGGTCTCCGTGCCCACGGCCACGGGGCACAGGTTGGCGGCCACGGCCACCGCCGAGCCGGAGCTGGAACCCGAAGGATTCCGATCCAGGGCATAAGGATTATTGGTCTGGCCGCCGCGGGCGCTCCAGCCGCTAGACGAGCGATGTCCCCGGAAGTTGGCCCACTCGCTCAGGTTGGTTTTGCCGAGAATCACGGCTCCGGCCTCCCGAAGCCTCTGGGCCACAAACGAATCCCGCGGTGGAATCGAACCTTTAAGGGCCAGGGACCCGGCGGTGGTGGTCATGCGGTCATGCGTGCCGAGGTTGTCCTTGAGCAGCACGGGAATGCCGTGGAGCGGCCCGCGCGGTCCCTTGGCCTTACGCTCGGCGTCGAGGTCCTTGGCAATCGCCAAGGCCTCGGGATTGACCTCAAGTACGGCCCGCAGTGCCGGCCCGCGCCGGTCGAGCTCTTCGATCCGCCGCAGATACGCCCGTGTCAGAGACACCGGCGTCTCGCGGCCCTTGGCCATGGCCGCCTGGAGGTCGCCTATCGTGGCTTCTTCCCACTCAAACCGCCGCACACGAAAGGCGCCTGGGGCCGGCCGTGAAGGCTGAGTCGAATCCGCCAGAACGCGACCCGCCACGAATGTCTGTGCCGTCCCTAACGTGGTCCATCCCAAGAAGGTTCGTCGGTTCATCGGACATCTCCCCTATGAGTTCATGCACAAGGCTCCTGCACCCAGCGCCCCTATGATGGCACGATGGGCCAACCAACTGCAATACCATACCGCCTAACCCTTTTTCTGCAAAGCACTTGCAGAGAAATTGGCTTTGTTTCGCACGTCCATCCCACTTCAAACCTGACACTTCCCACTTGAAACTCGCCT
>CAYHAJ010000405.1:0-5345 GCA_964354535.1 uncultured Pirellulales bacterium | reverse complement strand
CCCACCCCTGCAAGGCCGCCAAGAGGCCGGGTCTTCACTACAACGGGTTACGGGTCGTCCCTCCGCTTTCTCGACCCCGGCAGGAAGGATTTCCGCCTCAAAAAAATCCAAAACCCAGCCGAATCCGCGAAGTCGGGTTAGGGGCCGAGTTTGTCGCTGCACGTGACCAGGGGTGTTTAGTCGTTCGGCACAGAGACAGAGAGACGCCTATTACGACTTCGCTTCGATGAACTGGCTCCTCGGGGCGGGGGCGCCGCGGAGCAGCCCTTCTGTGCTGAGGTCTTCGTCGATGTCCGGCCAGTGAATGCCGTAGCCTCCGCCCGAAGACTCCCAGTGGTCCCGCTGCTCCTGGCTCGCATTGAGAAGTTTTGGGTACCATGCGAGGGGCACCGTAATAGTCCGGCCGTCCATCAAGTCGACACTCAGCGTGTCATTGTCCGATCTAACGGATTTCACTCGTTCATCAGCGTTCGGCGCCAAAATACCCATGCCATGCCTCCAAGAGTTCATGCTGATGTTCCAGCACTAATCTCTCAATAGTACGGAGTTCATGAGCCGCAAACCCGACATTACGTGCCAGTTGCACAGGCCTGAGCCAGAACTTCGCGGAGTAGTGTTCTCGATCTACATGGATATGAGGAGGCTCGTTCGGCTCGTGGCTGTGCCAATACAACCGGTACGGGCCAATTCTCATGACCGTCGGCATTCAAGAATCCCCATATCCCTATGATGTAATAGTAACGGATTCGAGATTCAATTACAAGAATCGCTACACGCCGGAGACGACGACGTCGGTGAAGACCAGGCTGGGCGTGCGCAGGGAGGAGTAGGGCCAGGGGTCGTTGGCTACTTCCGCGAGCTTCTTCCAAAACTCCAGGTGGTTGCCGGCGATGTTCATCTCGGCGACGGCTTGCGTCGGCTCGCCTTTCTCGAAGAGTCGGCCGATGATGCCCACCGAGGAGTCGCCCGTGGTCGAGTTGGAGTTACCGCCGATGAAACCCGTGATCAGGATGCCGCGACCGAGGTCCTTCATGATCTCCGATACCGAGCGACGGCCCGGCGGGATGATCAGATTGGAGGAGCCGCCCGTTGTCGGCTCCCAGTTCAGCTTGCGGCTGTAGTACCAGTCCACGAAGAAGTCCTCCAGGACGCCGGAATCGATCAGAACCCGCTTCTTCGCCGCGAGGCCGTCGCCGTCGAACAGCCGGCTGCCCAAGCCTCCGACGAGCAGCGGATCGTCGATCAGCGTCAGACGCTCGCTGGCGATTTTCTGGCCCTTTTTGTCAGCAAGGAACGACTGCTTCTGCTGGATGCTCCGGCCGGACATGGGGGAGAGCAGACCGCCCAAGATCCTCGGGACGTTCTGGTTCTCGACGATGATGGGCATGGTCTCGGTCTTGATCTTTCGTGCGCCCAACATGTCGAGAGCCCGCTGGGCAGCCAAGGCTCCGATCCTCTGAGGCGCAGGCACGCCGTCTCTCTTGACACAGGCGGCGAAATAACCCGCGCTGGGCCGGCGGTCGCCCTCATCCTGCATCGTCACCTCGGCCCCGGCCCCGAAGATCGTCGACTCGCGATAGCCCTCGAAGCCGTTGCTGGTCAGGACGACTTCCTCCGAGTGGCCGTCGTACTGGCCCGCGGTGACGGAGATGACCTTCGACCCGCCTTTGGCCAGGCAGGTGTCCTCAACGGCTTTGACCAGCGCGTGCCTGTCGTTCGGGGAGAAGGCCTCGTAGGCCGCGTCTCGGATTCCCAGGTCGAGCGGCGTGCGGCCCTCGTAGTACTTGGGGTCGGGCAGCGTGCGGTAGGGGTCCTCCGCCAACAGCTTCGTCGCCGTGACGGCGTTGGAGAGAAAGTCCTTCAGAGCGTCCTGGCGTAAATCCGATGTGCTTTGGCTCGAATACCGGCCGCTGACGTAGATCTCGACTTCGAGACCCCGCTGGGAGGCCTCCTTGATATTCTCCGGCTTGCGCTGGCGGTAGGAGAGCTCCACGAAGCGCTGGCTCTGGATCCTCACGCGGCAATCGTTCGCCCCGGCCGCCTTCACCGTCCGGATCGACCCCTGGGCCAGATCGTGCATTTCCTGGTTCATAGTCCCCTCTCTCCCGATCAGGCTTTCACGCCGCCCACGGTCATTGATTTCACCAGACAGGTCGGCAGGCCGAAGCCCACGGGGACCGCCTGCCCGTCCTTGCCGCAGAAGCCGGCGCCGCCCCGGGACATCTCCAGGTCGTTGGCCACCATCGTGACGTTGCGCAGCATCTTGGGGCCGTTGCCCATGATGTTGATGTCCTTGATCGGGGCGGTGAGCTTACCGCCTTCGATGATGCGGCCCCGAGCCACGTAGAACGCGAAGTCACCTTCGCCGATCTTGACCTGTCCATTGCTTACATCCTGGACGTAAATGCCCTTCTCGGCGCTCTTGATGACATCTTCGGGCGTGGCGGCGCCGGCGAGCATATACGTGTTCCGCATGCGTGGCACCACGTAGTGCTCGTAGCTCTGCCGCCGGCCGTTGCCGGTCGGCTCCACCTGGTAGTGCTTAGCGGAGATCCGGTCGTGCATGTAGCTGCGCAGGATGCCCTTCTCGATGAGAACGGTCTTCTGGCCGGGGATGCCCTCGTCGTCGACGTTGAGCGAGCCGGCGAGTCCCTCATTCGTGCCGTCGTCGATGATCGTCACGAACGGCTCGGCCACCTGCTTGCCGATCATGGTCGCATAGGTGGAGATGCCCTTGCGATTGAAGTCCGCCTCCATGCCGTGACCGATCGCTTCGTGCAACAGGATTCCCGTGACACCGGGACCGAGCACGACGGGCATTTCGCCCGCCGGCGGCTGCACCGCCTCGAACAGGATCAAGGCCCGATCCACCGCCGCCTTGGCCACCTCGTCCACGAGGGCAGGGGTGTAATAAGAGAAATCCTTGCGGCCGCCGAGATTCCAGGAGGCCCGTTCGTACTTGCCGTCCTTGGCCGCGACGGTGGTGGCGGACAGGTAGTTCTTCGGGAGCAGGTCCTCGGCTTTCACGCCGTCACTGGTCACAATCATGATCCGCTTTTGCTCGTCGTGGAACGCTGCGTTGACTTTGACGACCAGCGGGGACAGCGCGAAGCACTTGTCATTGACCGCCTGGACCAGCGGCAGTTTCGATTCGAGCGGCACGGACGTCAGGAGCTTGTCGAGCGGGTAGTGGTTGCGGAAGGTGGGCGCTGCAAACTGTCCGGCGGGCTCGTGGGGTTTAGCCTCGGCTATCGTAGCCGCCGTGGAAGCCGCCGCCGACATGGACTTCTCTGCCAGTTCCTGCGTGAACCCGTAGCCGACCTGGTCACCTTTCACCGTCCGAATGCCAACACCGAGGGCGATATCACTGTACGCCCGGTTGACCTTGCCGTCCTCGAGCATGACCCAGTTGCGAATCGTATGTTCGAAGTACAGGTCGGCATAGTCCCCCCCTTTGGACAGGGCAACGGCCAGCACACGTCGGCACAGATCGTCCGTGATGCCGAACGTCGAATCAAAATAGCCCTTCGCATCCGCCCGAACCAGACTGAGCCATGCTGTAGCTAACATAGGTGCGGCGGCCGCGGCCGAAGCGGCGCCGCCCGCCTGTTTGAGAAGCGAGCGTCGCGTGAACGGCCCCATAAGACCTCCCTCGAACTCATCGGCACGCGTCCCAGCGCGTGCTCCTCATTTGATCTTGTAGCTGATAGACATGCCGTCCTTTTTCTCCAGGGAGGCCCGGATGATCACCGTGTCGTAGCTGGGGCTGTTTTGGACGTAGTCCAGATAGTCCTTCATGTCTCTGGCCGAGACGATGACGTTGTCGGCGACTATGATGGCGCCCGGCTTCAGTTTGGGCTCAAGGATCTTGAGATACTTGAAGTAGTCGCGCTTGAGGGCATCGATGAAGACGAAATCGATGGGACCTTCCACATTGGGCAGCGTCCTGAGGGCGTCGCCCTCGACACAGGTGACGACGTTCTCCAAACCCACCTTCTTGAGATTCTCCTGCGTTTCCTGGACAGCCTTCGGATTGATGTCGAAGGTCCAGAGGTGGCCGCCGGTCCGCTCGAAGGCGATCCCCATATTGATCGCGCCGAACCCGGTGGCGGTGCCGACCTCCACGCCGCGCTTGGCGCCGGAGCTCGCGACGAGGATGCGGAGCATCATGGCGTCCTCCGGCGCCGTGTTGAGACTCGTTCGGTGGAAGTTGTCGATGAACTGCTTGCGGAACTCAGGACTCATCTTGTTGGACTCCCCGGCATAGACCATCAGGCCCGCGAAGGCGAGCACGGGAATGCACAGAGCGACGGTCAGGTGGCTGCGTTTCATCATAGGCTCTCCAGGTCGATTTACTAATTACTATTTGCGATTCACTCTTTGCGCGAAGCATGCTTCGCACTTCACACTTGACACTCTCTTACGCCTGCTCGGCCAAGGCGCCATTCATCCGTTTGATCGCCTCGTCGATCTCGGCGGGGCTCTTGAAACCGATGGTGACGCAGTCGAGCAGGCCGGGTTGCATGGCGAAACGGATGGACTTCTCGCGGTCCTCGGGATTCGTGAAGCGGCCCTCGCCCATGATCTTCATGCCGATAATGCCGTGGCCCTTGTCGCGCATCCGCTTGATCTGCTCCACGACGGGCGGCACATGCGCCGGGTTGCTCTCGGCGTTCCAGGATTTCGATTGCGGCGTATCCACGAGCACGCCCTGCGGATTGACGCGCACGAGGTTGACATCGACCCAGTCGAGCTCGGCCGCGCGTGTCAGAGCGGGCAGACTGTGACAGGAGACCCCATGAGACCGGATGATCTTCCTGCCCTTGGCCTCCTGCAGGGCGTCCATGACCCGTTTGCGTTCTTCCTCCCAGTTCGGGGTGATCGTGCAGTGGACCAGCAGACTGTCGATGTAATCGACGCCGTAGTCCTTGCGATAGAGATCGATCTGCTCCAGAGGCTTTTCGGGATTGCCGCCCATCTTGGTCTGGATGAAGAGCTTTTCCCGCGGCAGGCCCTTGATGGCCTCCCGGAGCATTGAGTGCGTCCGGTAGGACCGGGCAATGTCGATAAAGGTGATACCCCGGTCATGGGCGTAGCGGACCAGGCTGTTGAAGCCTTCCTGACCCAGCTCCTGCTGGACCCGGCCCGAGGTCGTGCCACAGCCAATACCGAGCCGGCTGGGCTTGAGGCCTGTCTTGCCCAGCGGCACCAGATCGACCGCCGTCTTCTTGGCCGCCGCCCGCGCCGCCAGCGGCGACAGAAGCACCCCCCCGGCTATCGCGGCGGACCGCTCGATGAACTCGCGTCTGGTAATTACTCTCACGTGCATAGGTGACACCCCCTTA
>CAYHAJ010000404.1:0-19261 GCA_964354535.1 uncultured Pirellulales bacterium | reverse complement strand
GCGGTTGCCAGAGATCTTCGGCCAAGCCTTCCGCGCGGGCCACCAGATTGGCCATCGCATCGATCCCGAAGACAAACCGCACTTGGGGTCGGTCGTCCCAGCGATCCAGATGCTCCGTCTGGCTGAAGTCCGTGTCGCCCCGCAAGAGAATCTCCCGAAAACCGGCGGTCAGACACCGATCGATCGCCCGGTCAAAATAGGCGGCGGCGGATTGACTGCTCGTGCAATTGCCGCTGCGATTGACCAGGTACAACGGCTCGCCTGTATTGGCCAGGGAAAGCACCAGCGGATGATAGCCCCACACCCCTTTGTACGAGATGTCCATCCCTTCCTTGCATTCGCCCGTGGTCTCGGCAATGGTGCCGTCGGCTTCGAGGATGGCTTGTCGAAAGAAGGTCTCGGGCTGCCGTTTCCAGACGTTCTGCCGCACCCGATTGACGATCTCCATCAGCGTCAGCACGTCCTCGACCGTGAACCGCCGGCAGAAATCCCCGGCGGTCGTGGGATCGGGAATGCGCTGCGTCCCCAAGGCGTCCAGATACACCTCATCGTTGCGCAGCCGTTCGAGGTCTTCCAGGCAGTCCCCGTGGCACAGGATGTTGTAGGCGATATTCAGCACGTGATCCGACTCGTGGTACGGCAGATGGCGTTTGAGCAGGTGCAACTCCTGATCGAGTGCCGCAATCAGCCCCGTCTGTTGGGCCAGCAGGTGCATGGCCCCCAGGCCGCCGTAGGCGAAACCTCGGGTTCGCTCGGCCATTTCATAAGGGATGTTGCTGGCGCGGAACATGGGGTCCTTCTGGGGCTCCCACTGCCGTGGCCGCAGTCTTCGCTCGATTCTTTGCTGGCGTCGTCGCAGTCTTCGGGGTAAGGTCTTACTCACTCGAAATGCCTCCTGGCGTATGGGTTGGGTTTTCCGGATGGTTCTTGTTCAACCCTCTTATACACTAGGCTTCAAGGCATTTCGAGCCTTTTTGTCAATTCCCGCCTCAGAAAAGCGGGAAAAATCACGCTTGTATAGGGGCTAGGACCGTTGCTGGTCCGTACCACCCCCGAGAACCACCGGCGTCTCGAACGCCTTATCTTGGAGTTGGATGTTCCGCTGGATGATCTCCAGGCCCTTGAGGGCGGACAGAAGGTTACTCTGACCCTCAAGCCGGCGCGTACCAGTGCGGCACGGCTGCGGGATGCCCTCCGCCCGGTGTTCGAAAAGTCCGCCCAAATCAGCGCGGATGAGAAGACGAATACCCTCGTGGTGACCACCGTCCAAGGCAACATCCGGCGTGTCGTGATCATGCTCACCCAAGTGGATGGTCCTACCATCGGTCCCGGCCGGGAGCCAGAAGCATGGGACGTGAAGCCGCTGCTGGAAAAACTCAACCCGGAGAAGGCCGGCACCGAGAAACCGTTGGAGGCCGAGCGTGCGCGCCGGGTGCAGGAGACATCGGCGACTCCCCAGCGCACGCGGCGTATTCCCGCCGGGACGGAGGGCAAGACCCGACTGGAGGCCAGGGTCTACGCGCTGGAGCACCTCAGCCCCGCGCGGATGCAAGCGATAGCAGAAGCCCTGATCGAGAAACCGGGCTCCGTTACCCTCTACGCGAACGGGAAAAAAGCCGCGGTCGTCACCGCGGCCGAAAACCACCAGCGCCTGGCCAGAATCATCCGGATCATCGACGTGCCCGACGAGGAGCACCTGGCGAACGTGCGTCAAGACGGTCACGCCGAGGAAGCCAGACTCATCACGCTCAAGCACTTCCCTCCGACGCGAATGCAGAACATCATCCGGGCCATGCTCGACCAGGCGGGTGGGGTGGAGCTCGACAAGAGGACGCGCACTCTGAACGCCTGGACCACGCGGGCAAATATGAGACGCGTCGCGAGCATCATTCAAGAGCTGGACCTTCCGGCGGACGACCGTGCCTTCGCGACCGAAGTCGAGGAGTTGCGCGAGCAGATGCGTCAGCTCGGTGAACAGAGGCAACAGATCCAGAATCGCCTCGATCAGATGGCTGAACCAGAACCCGCCGACCGGCCCGGGGAAGCGCAGGCCGCGGATACACCGGCCGCCACCGCCCGGATTTTCAAGCTCCAGTATGCCGATCCCCCAATCGTCCGCGCGGTGGTGGCACCTCTGCTCCGGGAACCGGAATCCATCGTGGCCGCGCCGCAGCGGCCGGGGGAGCCCGGACCTCTCGGCGGGATCGGCGGCGCGTACAAGCCCGCCCTGGCGGTCTACGCCACCGGGGAGAACCTGGCACGTATCGAACGAATCATCGCCGTCCTCGACGTTCCTGACGAGGATGGCGAAGCCGATCCGATGGTCACCATGATTTTCAAGCTGGAGCATTTCGACCCGGAACGAATGCGTGACGTCATTCGGCCGCTGCTCGGCGAATCGGGTAACGCTACGGTGGACACGAAATCCGGCCGTCTTGTGGTCACCGCCGGAGTCGGGAATCTCCAGCGCGTCAAGAAGATCATGGCGGAACTGGACGCTCCGTCGGCCGCCTCCGAAACGCAGGTCCAAACCGAGGACCTCCGGCGCCAGATGCAGGAATTGCACGCGCAGAGGCAGCAGATCCAGAATCGCCTCGGTCAGAGTGCGACGCAGAGCCGTGCGGACCCAATAGGCACCCCCTCCGACCGTATCCGGGAATACCAGATCGAATACTAACGCACGACTGGTTCCAGCAAGACCATTTGAATCGCACGGCCTTCCCGACGCTCGCCCTCCGGGCAAGACTTGCCTCTCGTGGGCACCCGGCCGTATGATCGTGCCGCCTGCAGAACGAACGCAGGCGTATCGGAATTCGGAGGATTCGACCATGAAGCTGGGACTGGGTTGCGGACTGCTGGTTACCTTGTGTGCCGGGATGGCTGCGGCACAGGTGTCGGCCGGGCCCATGAAAGTGGGTACGGCGCAAATCGTGGACTCCAACGATCCGACCTACGGCGGGAGGATTCGGCAACTCCGCAAGGATGACGGGCACGAGCACAACTTCTACTATTATCGCGATCCCTGGAACGCCGACGGCTCAAGAATGCTGGGCATCCAGTCGGACCTCCAGCAGCAGAACTGGCGCGTCTGTCTCTACGATGGCAACGGGGTCTTCCTCAAGCAACTATTCCCGATTGAGAAGTATGACTGGCGGCTCTGCTGGGACCGCAATGACCCAGACCTCCTGTATACCTGGAAAGGCTCGGACCTCTACCGCTTCCGCGTCGGGGCGGGCCAGGCGGAGTTGCTCAAGTCGTTCGCGCCGCTGGGACTCAAGCCCAACGGTCCCTCCTGTGATCAGGCGGGCGACCGCGTCCTGGTGATTACCAGCGACGGCACGTTCCATTCCTACCACCTGCCTGACCTGAGCGACGAGCGCACCTTCAAGATCGATGTCCCGCAGGGGTGCTTTGTCGGTTGGGATAAACCCCACTACACCGGCTACCAGAACTGCATCGACACCGCCTATCGAGGCACCGACCCCTCCCAGCAGGCGATTGTGGTCTACGACGATACCGGCGCGGTCGTGCACAAGTTCGACGCCATCGGCGGCGGTGGGCACTACGACTACTCTCCCGACGGCAAGCTGGCCTATTTCAAGCTGCCCACCGGAGGCCGGGGCAGGCCCCAGACGCCCTTCGAGATCCACGTCGTCAACCTCGACGGCAGCGGGGATCGAGTCCTCTTCAGCGTGCCGCGCCGGCAGGCCCGCTTTCATAACCTGCACCTGTCGTGACCAAGCAGGGTCAATGACTGGTTCGTGGCCGGCTTCTTCGCCTCGGCGGCAAGCCCGCCGGCAACGAATGCGCCGGGCGGGAACCGTGCTACTGGTCCGGCCGCTCCACCGGACGGTCGGCCAGCCGCTGCCCGTGCGGGAACTCTCCCCCCGGCGTCCAGAAGCGAGAGAGGGCCACGAGCGGCAGCCCAATACACCTGGGGCTGGTAAGCCCTCGGAGTGAGGACGAATGATGATCCGCCCCTACGGGCGGTCCAGGACCGCGTGAACGCGGAACTCCCGACAGAGGCCCTCAGGTTTCCAGAGTGCCGCGCCCCCCATCGCCCTACCAAATTTTTGCGCCACCTACGAATTTTTTCGTTGATTTATTACGAATTCATTCGTAGCTTGCCGATACTGGGGTAGAACGAACGGCAACGGATTCCAGGAGATCGGCAATGGCACGCAAGAAGACAACGGGGCCGACGGATCGGGAGTTGGCCATTTTGGGAGTGCTGTGGGACAAGGGCGCCGCCACCGTGCGGGAGGTTCACGAGGCCCTGCACACCGACAGCGAGACAGGTTACACGACGACGCTCAAGCTGATGCAGATCATGGTCGAGAAGGGCCTCGTCGTGCGGGAGGATGACGGACGCCGGCACATCTACCGGCCCGCCCTCTCCGAGGAGAGAACGCAGAAGGCACTCGTGCGGGACCTGCTGGACCGGGTCTTCGCCGGCTCGGCGGAGAAGCTCGTCCTGCGGGCCCTGTCCGCGAAGAAAGTCTCGCCGAAAGAGCTGAAACGCATTCGCGAAATGCTCGAGGAAATGGAGGGAGCATAACCATGTCAGGGCTGGAATACGTGTTCTCGCCAGGGACGATTGAGCGGCTGGGCTGGATGCTCGTACATCTACTGTGGCAGGCGACGGTCGTCGCGGTGCTGCTGGCGATCGTTCTGCGGCTGTTGCAGAAGACCGATGCGCGTGTTCGCTACGCCAGCGCCTGTGCGGCACTCGCCCTGATGGTCGTCCTGCCCCTCGTCACCCTGCGGTTTATCGCGGTCCCGGGGCCCGTCGCGGAGGCGAGCCCCCCACCCATCACGGTGGTCGTGCCATCAACAGATGCCCCGGCGAGCGGCAGCGAGCAGGCCGGAAGTATGGAATATTGGAATGATGGAATAATGGGGAACCGATCTGCCGACGCCCCACCATTCCAGTATTCCAGTATTCCCTCATTCCCTTCCGCTCCCATTCCGTTGCGGGAGCGAATTGCGTCTGCGCTGGAGCCCGCCCTGCCTTGCGTGGTTTTGGCGTGGCTCGTCGGCGTGTTCGGGCTGTCCGCCTGGCACCTGGGCGGCTGGGCGCAGCTCCAGCGGCTCAAACGCCGTATGGTTCGCGAAATCGGTGCTCCCCTGCACAGGAAGCTGGAAGAGCTGACCGTTCGGCTGGGCGTGCGTCGAGCGGTGAGACTGCTCGAATCGGCCTTGGTCGAGGTCCCGACGGTCGTCGGCTGGCTGCGGCCGGTGATTCTGCTGCCGGTCAGCGCCCTGACGGGCCTGCGCCCGGAGCAGTTGGAGGCGATCCTCGCCCACGAGTTGGCCCACATCCGCCGGTACGATTATCTCGCCAACATGCTGCAAACGGTGGTCGAGATCCTCGGTTTCTATCATCCGGCCGTCTGGTGGGTCTCGCACCGCATCCGCATCGAGCGGGAGAACTGCTGTGACGACCTGGCGGTGCAGGTCTGCGGCAGCTCTCTTCAATACGCCCGTGCCCTCGCCTGCATGGAGGAAATCCGCCACAGTGCAGGCGATTTGGCTCTCGCCGCGACGGGTGGGAGTCTCATGGCCCGCATCGCGCGTTTGCTCGGCCGCCCCGCGGTCGAGGACCGGCGCTTCGCCTGGCTGCCCGGCCTGATCGCCCTGCTTCTGGTCGTGGGCATCGTCATTCCCGCCGCCTTCACTCTCGGCGCCGGTAACCAGCCACAAGGCGAGACGGACACAGCCCAAGCTGTCCCTGTCACGCATACCGAACGCAATGCAGCAACGCGTGACACATCAACGGATCCGGCTGTGCCACCCGCACTGGCGGAGATTTGGAGCAGACTCAGTGCTCTGGACGCCGAGCGTTTCGAGTTAGCTCGTCAGCGATGGGAAGCACTCTCCGTCGTGGAACAGGCCCAGAGGATCTTGCGTGATTGGAACCAACGCGGGCCTACGGAAGAGCAACGCCAGGCCATGATGACGGAAGACCAAGCCCGACGATTCCTTGCCCAAGCCGAGAAGCAGCTCGGCGCGCAGTGGCGCAGCCATCTGCGCGGACACGTGGAGGCCCTGCTAACGCGAGAGGAACGCGGCCGGTTCGACAGTCGCGGCCAGGCCTTGGTGCGGGAAGTGGCGGCCCTGGGGGAACCGGTCGTCAAAGCCCTGGTGCACACAGTTTGCACGGAAGGGCTGCAGCCGTCGGGAGTAGCGGCGAAGGAGGCTCTCCGGCAGATCGACGCCCCGGCGGTGCCCGCGCTCTTGGAGGCGATCGCGTCAAGGCAGCAACAGCCACGCCGGGCGCTGCTGGGCATCTTGGCCGATCTGCGCGACTCGCGCGCGGAAGACACTTTCCGCCGGCTACTGGACGATCCGGATGCCCACGCGCGTCTGCCCGCATTGCAGGGATTGGAGAAACTCCATCGCGTCTCGCAGGACATGTACCTGCGGTGCCTGGAAGACGACTATGACTGGCTGCGCCACCAAGCGGTCTCGGGCTTGGCCGAGACCGGCGACGAGCAAGCGATCCCCGCCCTGATGCTGATCACCCGCTACGACCCCAGCGCGGACAAGTTCGGCGGCTCCTGGCTGGGGCAAGCGGCCTTCCGGGCCATCCAGCGCATCTCCCAGCGAACCGGCAAGCCGGTCGAACTCCCGCCCGACGAGACTTGGCGGCAGAAGAAGGAACTGACCTTCGAGTTCCTAAGCGAAGCGGCCCGCTGCAACAACGCCGGGATTCGCCAACAGGCGATCACGGCGCTCGCGCTGCGCTTTCACGACAAACGCACGCTGGAGTTGTTGTTGACGCTGCTCGGGACGGATGCCAACCCCAAGGTCCGGGCCGCGGCTGCGATGGGCATCAGCCAGCTTTTCGCGAATACGGGTCCGCAGGCCCAGCCGCTGGAGATGAGCCAGGCTGAGCGGGAGCCGGTGTTCAATACCCTGCTGGATCTGATCGGCAAGGAGCCGTCGTCGAGTACGTCCTCGGTGCTTTATACATTGGTCGCCGTCGGTGGTCCTTATCTCCCCGGCTACCCTCGGTTCTCGGAGTTGTTCGCCTTGTCGTTGCGCTGCCTCGAAGGACAGGACCGCAACCTCCAACAGGCCGGCTTGCACGTGCTGTCGCGCCTCGGCCACACGCGCCCCAAGGCACTCCCGCGATATGTGACGGCGGAGGTCCGCCAGCGGTTGCTCGCCCGTCTGGTGGCGGGCATGGAAGATCTGGAGGTCAGCTATCGCATTCGCTTCATCGAGACGCTGGGATACCTGCGGGAACGATCCGTCGTGCCCCGGCTGATCCAACTGCTCGAGCACAACGATGCCGTGATCCGGTCGTTTGCCGTCCAAGCTCTGGGCAGTATCGGCGACCCACGGGCTCTGCCGGCCTTGGAGGAGTTGGCGCAGCACGATGCCGCGACCGACTCCAAGGGCGATTTCTATTTGCGGACGGCAGCCGGCAAAGCGATCGAGCAAATCCGGGCGGCCAACCCGCCCGGTGCCCTCGATCCGACGCCCGGAAGGAAGGACGCTGTCAACGCCGGTATCCAGGTTCAGACAGAAGCCCAAAGCGACAATGGGCCAGCCGATCAGACAGCGCAGATCTACCTGGACTTCAAAATCGTTGAGGTACGGAACGATCTGAGGGTGGACCACGAGACAGCCATCTTGATGGCGAATGCCCTGGGCCCCGAGTCGCGGCTGGCACGCGAACTTCTCCAGCCGGGCCGAAGGCTCGACCTGCCCTTGGGCGAGATTCTCAAGCGATACGTTGTGCCCCAGTCGCTCTCCGAGACGGTCGCCGAGGCGATGAGCGATCTGCTTCAGTCCCGCGGTTACCTGGACGTGTCCAGCAAGCCACGCCTGTTGGTCCTTGACGGCAGCCAGGCCCAGGTCCGAGTCGCCGGGCGACACTCCCTGCCTGCATCCGACTCGCCTGACAAGATCGAGAAGATTGAGTACGGGACCATCGTGAACGCCACGCCCCACGTGCTCGACGGTAGTCACGTGGACTTGAAGCTGATGGCGGAGGTCAGCGATCTGGTGCCCGGGTCCGATCCCAACCGGCCGGCCGTCGCGCGGACCAGCGCCGAGACCAGCGTCCTTGCGGCGAACGATCGGTATCTCCTGTGGGCGGCCCTGGAGCCGGCCGCGGCCACGAGCGGCCCAGAGGCGAAGCGGCACTCTCTGTACGTCATGGTCAAGCCGCATATCAACCTGCCGCCCCAGGGGACCGCCCGTGCGGCCGCCGAGCAAGAGCCGGGCGATGCACGGCGACAAGTGCTGCTGAACGTCCGCACAGTCACCGTGGAGCGCAGCGACCTCTTGAACCTGGGTGTTGAGTGGAGTTGGCCCAAGATTCAGGCGGGTGTGTTTTCGGGCCCTGCCGGCAACCCGCCGGGCTCAGGAGCAAACAGCGATTGGCCGAACGGCGTGCAGATGGGTTATACGCCGGACCAGACATTCACGGATTCGCTGCTGAGCGCGTTGGATCGGCTCCAGGAGAATGGTCAGGCCGAAATATCCGGCCAACAGATCCTGGCGCAGGACGGTCGTCGGTCCGAGATCAAGGCTCTCATGGAGAAATGGTATACCGTAACTGCCCCCGCCGCGAAGCAGCCTTCTCCCTCGCCCACGAAATCGTACAAGACCGAAGCCGGGACGGTGGTGACGATCACGCCGTACGTGGGCGACAACGGCGATATCACACTCCAGACGGCCGTTGAGGTCAGCACGTACGCGCCCTACAAAGGCGGCGATCTGCCGCTCGTGACGCGGCGGACGGCCAAGAACGCCGTCACGATCCGCGACGGCGGCACGGTCGCCCTGGCCGGGCTGACGGAGAACCGCATAGGCTCTAACGACAAGTCCACCCGAGAAATCGCCATCTTCGTGACGGCCCATCTGGTCAGCGACAACGACGAGGCGGCTCCCGCAACACTGTCCCCTGTGGAGCCGAGGACGCAGGAGTCGCGCGACACGACCGGCAAAGGGAGCACGGAGGCAACCCTTACAGCCAGCTTCGCGAATACGGATCTGCTCGCTGTCTTGGCGGAAATCTCCCAGCGCACCGGGGTGAAGATCACCCCGGACGCCACGGTGAAAGCCACGTCGGTTACGGCGCAGTTGGCCGAAGTCTCGCCCGAGATCGCCCTGCAACAGATCCTGAAGGGTACGCCCTACACCTTCCGCAAGGCGAATGGGGGGACGTACCTTGTGTTTCGCCCGCTCTCGTTCACATTCCCCCAAGTCGAATTGGTCCAAGTGATCCAGCACCTATCGGCGGCCACCGGCGTGCCCATCGTCGCGGCTCCGAACGTATCCGGAACTGTCACGGTCACCTGCAAGGACTCCTCCTTGGACGAGGCTCTCGAATTCGTCCTGGCGGGCAAGCCCTATGTCTTCAGGAAGATGTCCCGGTACTACTTGGTAACCGATCGCGCCGCGGCCTTTCCCCCACCACGACCATCCCCTCGGCCGGCGGTTCGGGCCTTCGCACCAGTCACCGCCGCTTTCGCGCAGACGGATCTACGGGACGCCCTGGCGGAAATCTCGAAGTGTACCGGCGCGTCGATCACGCCGGATGCCACCGTCAAGCCAACGCCCATCACGGCGAAACTCGCCAGCGCGTCGGTGGACATGGCCCTGCAACAAGTCTTGAAAGACACCCGCTACAGCTTCAGGGAGCGGGATGACGGCACCTATCTCGTATTCCGCCCTCTATCCAACGCTTTTCCGGGCATCAATCTGCTCCAGGCGTTGCAGGACCTCTCCGCTACCACCAGCGTGCCCATCGTCGCGGCTCCGAACGTGTCGGGGACTGTCAGCGTCGCCTTCAAGAACTGGTCCCTGGAGGAAGTTCTCGAACTCGTGCTGGCGGGCAAGCCCTATGTCTTCACGAAGATGCCCAGGTACTACGTGGTGTCGGACGCCAGGACGGCCCCGGTCCCGCCACTGCCGCCCCCGCAGACGCCGATCCCGACCTATCCGAAGGTGACCGCCGCATTCACCAACATGGACCTGCGCGAGGTCCTGGCGGAAATCGCCAGGCGTACCGGTGCACCGATCGCCCCGGACGCTTCTGTCAAGCCAACACTGATCACGGCGAAACTTGCCGAGACATCGGTGGACGCGGCCCTGCGGCAAGTCTTGCAGGGCACCGACTATACCTTCAAACGGGCGACCGAGGGTAGCTTCCTCGTGTTCCGTCCGTTGTCCAACCGCTTCCCGGGTTGCGATCTGGTCCGGGTGCTGCAGGACCTCTCAACCATGGTGAGCGTGCCCATTGTGCCGGCTCCCAACGTATCGGGAACCGTCACGGTTACCTTCAAAGACCTGTCCCTGGATGAGGCTCTCGAACTCGTGCTGGCGGGCAAACCCTACGTCTTCAAGAAGATGCCAGAGAAGAATCCGCGGTACTATCTCGTAGCCGACCGCAGCAGACTCTCCTCTGCCGCGTCTCCCGAGCAACGCGTGGTGCTCCGTCAGCAGTATGTGAACTCGGACGAGATCGTCCGGGAAGGGGCCAAGAGGATTGTCAAGATCGAGCGGGAATTGATCGTCCTGCAGCAGACCTTGGCCCCGGACCATCCGAGCGTAGTTCAGAAGAACAAGCTTCTGAAAGCCTTGCGCGAGGCGCTCGACCAGAAGCGGAAGGTACTGGAGCAGCAGTATGACGCCAGTCTCGCGGAGCGCCTCAAGACATCCGGCCAGACGCCGGCGGACGCAACAGCCGGCAAGATCACGGCGGAGCAGGCGGCGAGCCTCTGTCGGGAGTACGTGAATTCGGACCCGATGGTCCAGGAGTTGTCCAGGAACATCGTCGAGACCGAGCGGGATTTGACTGTCCTGCAGCAGACGTTGGCTTCAAGCCATCCGACCGTGGTTCAGAAGAACGAGATTCTAGACGCCTTCCGCCGGACGCTCGATCAGAAGCGGACCGAACTGGAGCAGCAGTTTGATGCCGGTCTCGCGGAGCGGCTGGGGACAGCCACGAACCGCAACCATTCCGGAACGGCCGGCGCGAGTGCTCCAGAAGATCGCGGCTCGTCGCAGGCGTGGCACATCCTGCGGCAGTGGAACTGTCCTCCCCTGCTGCTCGGATTGACCCAGCAATTGGCGAAGATGCTGGAGCCGTCGCGGCGGAACGATCCTGTGTGGCAGGAAGTCAGCAAAGGCGGAGCACTGCGACTCAAGCTCGACGTGGAGGGCGACCTGCCGGGCGAGGTGATTGTGGGATTGTTCAAAGATGCGCAGTGGTCGGCCCCGCCCGTCGCGGTCCGGCGGCTGGACGCGGGCACGCACGTGCTGACCGGCCTGCCGGTGGGACGGTACCAGATCGGGGCGATGCTCGGTAGCGCCCCGGTGCCTTTGGCGCTCGGGGTACATCGGACCTGGCCCGAGCCGGTCGAGATCAAGGCGGGCCAGACGACCATCGCCGAGGTGCTTGTCGCCGAGGCGTTTCAAAAGTGGGCCTCCGGCTGGTACAACCGGGAGGTCGCGAAGGACTATCTCGGGCAGTGGGACGATCTCCACGAGGACAACCTGCTGCAAGGGCAATTGACGGGACCCGATGGCAAGCCGATTCCTTTCGGCCTGGTCGAGATTCGCGAGCACCATCCCGGGGCCAGCGGCATCGCGACCGCCGATCAAGGGACCAACGAACAAGGCGTCTTCAAGTTCGATGGGATGAACTGGCCTTACCGGATCACAGCAGTATGGCGGGAAGGCATTCCTTCGGTCTGGGGACAGCGCCGGCAAAGGATGTATCTGAACCGCGTGCTGGAAGGCGCCCAGCGGGAGAGCTTTCGGTTTGCCCCGTTTCCCGAAGGCACGGCGAAGGTGGCCGGCCGCGTGATTGACCAGAACGGCAAGCCCGTCCAAGGTTTCTTCCTCCGCGTCTCCATGCCGCCGTTCAGCGATCTCGATCTATCCCGCCTGACGGATGGATACAAGACCCAGATCACGTATGACGTACCGTTTATTTCCGAGGAGGGCCGGTTTGAACTGGGCGGCCTGCCCGCCGGCCGCGCGACGGTGGACATCGTCCCGTTCGAAGTGCCAAGGTATCAGCACGAACGAGGCAAGGATGTGATCCTGGAGGCGGGCCAGACGACCCAAGTGGAGGTCGCACTGGTGGGCAAAGGCGTCTTTTACGGACGCGTGCTGTTCGAAGACGGGACCCCCGCGGTGATCCGGCCGAGGCCTTGGCGCGGGGCGGCTACAAGAATCATGATAACTTTTGGCTTCCGGGCGGGAGGCGTCGGCGAGGTCGGGCCAGACGGATATTTCACCTTCCCTCTTGGGGACAGCGACAAGGAGGCACTGACTGGAGGCAGCAGCCGGTTGATAATCAACGTGCCGACCGACCAGGAAAATCGCTGGGACAGGGCCGGGGAATTCCCCCACGAGAAACTGAGCGAGGACAAGAGCCAGGCGGGCGTCGTGACGGTGAGGCGGCCTGGGCCGACGCCCACGCTACCCGCCAAACTGCGTCGGGGCGGCCCCCTGCCATCGGGATGGCGGCTGGAGTATTACGAAGAAACCCGCCCCGACCGCCGGAGAATGACGCAGGTGCTCTTGGAGACAAGACTGGCCGGGTCCGACGAAGAACAGCTTGAACTCTACGGCCCCGATGGCAAGAAGGTTAGAACACTCGGACCTCGGTCAACATCGATCATAGACAAGACCGAGCGGTATACATTGATCGGCGTGCTCAAGGGAGAGCGCGAGCCCAACGAATGGCCGGTCACACACGGTCCATTCACCCTGGATCTGAGCCGGCCGGGACGATATACGCTCACGGGGGACCTCGGTATCCAACCCACAGCAGATGAAGATAATCGAAAGGTTGGTGCCGTCATTCCGCCGGGCGGCGGAGGGGCTCTTGATGGACGGGCGTGGCACGTGATGCGGCAGTCGAATGGTGCACCGCTACTGCTGGGACTGACGCAGCAATTGCTCAAGGCGCTCCAGCCGGCACGGCAGGAGGACGTCATGTGGCGGGAAGTTGCCGGCGGCGGAAGTCTCAAGCTCGACGTGAAGGTCGAACAGGAAACCGGCCGCGAGATCGTCGTCGGGCTGTTCCAGGATGCCAAGTGGTCCCAGGAGCCGGTCGCCGTGCGACTCCTTCCTAAAGAGGGTACCTACACGCTGACGGGCCTGCCGGCGGGACAATATCAGATCGGAGCGATGATCGGGCGAGCGCCCTCCGCGGCGGCGCTGGGCGTTCCGAAGACCTGGCCCGAAGCGATTGAGATCAAGCCGGGCCGAATGACAGAAGCCGAACTGTTGGTTTCTCGGGACTTCGCGCGAAACGCATCAGGCTGGTACAACCGAGAGGTCTCCCGGGACTATACCGGCGATTGGAGCCTGCTCAACGAGAACCGCCTGCTCCAGGGCCGACTCACCGGGCCGGACAGCACGCCGATTTCCTTCGGTCGCGTGAGTGTTCGGGAGTATCAGGGCGTGCGCACCGACTCCATTGCCGCCCCCGAACTGGGGACGAATGAGGCCGGCGTCTATAAATTCGACGGGATGAAATGGCCTTACCGCGTGAGTGCCACATGGAGCGACACACTGCCAGACCGGCTGGGATGCCGCTATCAGCACAAGACTCTCAATCGCGTCTTCGAAGGACCACAAAGGCTGGACTTCCAGTTCGACCAGTTCCCGGCGGGGACAGCGCAGATTGCCGGACGCGTCGTGGATAAGCAGGGCGCCGCCGTCACCATGTTCCGCCTTCGGGTCAGAACACTTGAATCCACGACACCGGTGCGTACCGGCGGGGTGCCTGGTTCGGACGACAGGGTCTCCACGACCTTCGAGTACGTCGTGCCGTTTCGTTCGCCCGATGGGAGCTTCGCGCTGCACGGTCTGCCAGCGGGCCGGGTCGCCGTGAATGCCCTGGCCTTTGACTACCGCCCGTACCGACACGAGAAAGAAAAGGAGGTGGTGCTGGCAGCGGGCAAGACTACCGATATCCACTTTGAGATGATCCACAACCAGCGCTTCTACGGGCGGGTCCTCTTTGAAGATGGACGCCCGGCCATGGTCAGCCCCGCGCCGTGGGAGGGAGCGAAAACCACGATAAGGATCGACGAGACCAGGCCCTTCGGCCTGACCGGTCTCGGGCGCACCATGCACGATGTCGCCGAGGTCGATGCCGAAGGCCGTTTCTGTGTCTACTTTCCCGATACGGAGTTGGAGGGTCTGCGGTCGGGCACTGCCACGTTGCGCATCCGTTTGCCGGGCAAGCACAGGGATGAGTGGCCATCGGCCGGCACGTTCCCGTTCGACAAGCTCTCGGAGGACCAGACCCAAGCCGGTACCGTCACGATCCAGCGGCCGAGTCCTTGAGGGATCCAGAAGCCACTGTCCCCCCAACGAACGCAGAGGCACACACAACCCGGATGGGTCACAAATCCGAGACCCGCACCACACACGGAGTCACACCCCGCAAACCACTTTTTCCGAGATTTCACTTGACGGCAAGCATGGACACTTTTATGATATTTGACGAACTACTATCGTAGTGTCGCGATAGTGAATCCTAACCAGGAGAGAGTCGATTGGGAGGGTTTGGCGATGGCGGGCAGGAATACACGCCGGCGTCCCGTCGCGACACCCGAGACGGCTGCCCCCGCCGGCATGCGGGGCGGGCCTGCCGCACTCCCGGCGCGGCCGGGGACACGGCGGCGCTCATCATGTGAAACAAAGCCAAAAGACAGCAGCCGGTGGTCGGTAGTCAGTAGTCGGTTCGAGGACCGCTGTACAAACAAAGCCAATTGGGCCCCGGCGGGGCCGGCGAGGTGGCCAATGTCTCCGTCCCTGGAGTCGAGCGTGCGAAACAAAGCCAATGTCCACGGCTGCGCTACTTGGCGGGGCCATGCCAGGGATACCGAGGGGTCAGATGTGCAAAACAAAGCCGATTTGCTGCGGGTGGGGCGAGGCCCGGGGGACGGGGCGCGTGGGGTTCCTCTTCCGTCCCTCCAGCCTGTCCCAGGCCTGTTGTACAAACAAACCCAATTTTCGCAGGAGAAGGGCCGGCAGCAGAGGGCCGAACATGCGAAACAAAGCCAATGTCCCGCCCGGCTTGGAGGGCGGGAGCGACACGGGCGGGAGCGGACCGGCCGCTGGGGGGAAAACGTGCGAAACAAACCCAATTCGGACAGAACAGAATGAACGCTAACATCTTATGTGACAAGGGATTATGGGGATTCTACCCCACTCCTGGCCCATGCAAAACAAAGCCAATTTCCCTGGCAAGGCAGCCGTCCCACCCACCGCTATCAAGGCAGGAACCAGCGGCAAGTTGGCGCTTGCCGCGGCCACCCGGCCGGGAGGTCCCACGGGGTCAGTTGTGCGGAACAAAGCCAACTTCCATGGGCGAGGTGCTTGGCTGGGCATTAAGCCGGTGGGCAGGGCAAGGACGGCTCCGGCGTCGAACGCCGGCATGGGCCGGGGCGAATTTTTTAGCGTTGGGCGGTTTTTGTGTTAACATGGGAGTCGGCAGAGCGTCATATTGAACGAAAGCCAGGGCAACGGGGACCTATGTTCAATAAGGCCGTCAGCTACGACCTGCTGTGGGATTCAGCGGCATTCGAGGCGGTGGACGAAAGCCAGCGCTGGGTTCTGGGCGCCATGCGCCGGCACGGCCACGAACTGGTCACCATGCTCTGGCGCATCCTCGGCAACGAGCAGGACGTCTGCGACGCCTACCAGACGACGTTTCTGCGTTTGGCCCACCACGAGGACGGGCTCAAGCCCAAGTGGGTCAAGGCGTACCTGTTCCGCGCGGCCAGCAATACGGCCATTTCCATGCTGCGACAGCGGTTCGCCGAGAGAAAGGCTCTGTCGAGCGTGGGGCCAACCGCCGAAGACACGCAAAATGTCGAGATCGATGTCAATGTGAAACACCTGACCGAGAGCCTCCGTGGCCACGTGGCGCAACTGCCCGAGCATCTGCGCGACGTGATTATGCTGCACGATTTCGGCGAGCAGTCGTACGCCGAGGTGGCTCGCATCCTGGACATCTCCGTCGGCACCGCCCGGGTCTACCGGTGCAAGGCCGTGCAGCTTCTGGCGACGTGGATGAATAAAGAGGCAGACCAATGAAACTTTGGGCACGCAGGCAGACAACCCGTTCCAGCGAAGGCAAACCGGCGGCCGGCCCGTGCAGGCGGATTCGCCGGCGCTGGGTGAATTCGATGCTGCGCCAGCTCAGTTCGGAGGCTCCCTGGGTGCAGAGGCACGTCGCCCATTGTCCCCGGTGCCAGAGGCGGCTGGTGGCCCTGGGAAAGGTGGACCTGGCGCTATCCTTCATCAAGACACAACCTCAGCGGGTGGACCTGCTGACGCGGGCGAATGCCGCCGCCGTGCGGATGCTCAACCATAGTCTGCAAGCGGCCGCGAAAGAAAAGGAACTCGAACGGGCCACACCAGAGCCCACGCTGATTGAGTGGTGTAGCAAATACCGCAACCCGATCACGAACGTTGCAGCCTGCATCGCTATCCTCTTTCTGACCAAGGCCGGGATCTTCTCCTCCTTCGACAAGGTCTGCACCCGCGGCGAGGCGGCCTTGAAACACTATTACGCCGCCCAGGCCGGCGAGGACGTGGCCCAGGATCTCTTCGGAGCCTGAAGGGGGAGTCACCCGTGATGCCTCGAATGCGCTTGGCCCTCTGTGGGTTTCTGGGCTTGTTAGGTACCGGCATCGTGGAAGGCCAAGAGTGGGTGCGTTTCCGCGGGCCGAACGGTCAAGGCATCAGCCAGGCCCGATCGATTCCCATCACCTGGACGGAGAAGGACTTCAACTGGAAAGCGGAGTTGCCCGGAGGAGGCCACAGCTCGCCTGTCGTCTGGGGGGAACAGGTCTTCGTGACCTGCGAGCGGTCGCAGCCCGTCGGCGGAAGCTTGTTGTCGCTGGATGCCCAAACAGGCCAAGTGCGATGGGAGAGACATAACGATCTGACGGCCTATAGCCCTCATGCCGACAACAGTTATGCCGCTGCGACTCCCGCCGTGGACGCGGACGCCGTCTACGTTCTGTGGCAGACGGCCCAGGAGACGATCCTGGCAGCCGTGGACCACCAGGGACACGAGATCTGGCGGCGCGACCTGCCCGGCATACATTCCCGGTTCGGTCCCGGGACTTCCCCGATGCTCGTGGGCAAGATGGTGGTCTTCACACGCGAACAGGAGGGCGAAGAGGAGTACCATAGCGAGTGGATGGCCGTGGACCGAAAGACGGGGCAGACCCGCTGGACCCTGTCACGAAAGAACAGCGAGAACTCCTGCTCGACACCGTGCCTCTACCAACCCAAGGACACAAAGGCGCAGTTGATCTTCACGAGCGAGACGGATGGGCTCACCGGCGTCGATCCCGAGACCGGGTCGGTGCTGTGGGAATCGGGGCCGATCCTGCCGGGCCGGGTCGTCGGGTCGCCGGTCCTTGCCGAGGACGTGGTCATCAGTGCCTGCGGCAAAGGGGGAACCGGCAATTTGCTGGTCGCGGCGCGAATCCCGCCCCAGGGCGCCGGCAGACGACCGGAGATCCTTTATGCTCTCAAAGGACGCTTGATCCCGTATGTCCCGACTCCCCTGGCCAGGGACGGCCTGCTCTACGTATTTCACGACCAAGGCGAGATCCGCTGCCTGCGGGTCCGGACAGGGGAGGTGCTCTGGAGCCAGAAGCCTGCCGGGAGGTTCTATGGCTCGCCAGTCTGGGTGAACGGCCTGCTGTACGGCGTCGACAGGCAGGGAAAGGTCGTGGTCCTGCGGGCGGGTCCGGCCTACAAATTGCTGGCGGTCAATGCCTTGGGCGAGAAAAGCCATGCCACTCCCACGGTCGCCAACGAGACCATGTACCTGCGCACGTACTCTCATCTGATCTCCCTCGGCGGCAAGAGGAACTGAATCACTCCCCGGCCGGCTGTCTTTGCCATCCGTCACCTGGTACAATATCCCCATGGACTCCAAAGAACGAATGTGGCGAGCGATGAGTCACGAGTCGCCGGACCGCGTGCCGGTGATGTGCCAGCTTGCGCTGGGTCACTACTTTCTCCACTGCGATGCGGCGCCGTCGGACATCTGGTTCGATTCGGAGACGTTCGCCAAGGCCCTCGTTGAGTTGCAGCGCCGATACCGATTTGACGGAATTCTGGTCAACCTCCCCGGCCGATCGCCGGACTGGAAGAACAGGGTGGAGTCGTGCCGGAGGGACCAGGGCAAAGAATACGTCTACTGGAAGTCGGGCTTGGAGACGGTGTTCCCACAAGACGACAATCCGCAGACATTTCTCGCGGACGGAGGACGCTTGCCGCGCGCCAACTACGCGTCCGTCGATCTCCACGACCCTGCGGTGCAGAGATTGCCGGGCTATGTCTGGAACACCTGGCACATGCCGGAGCTTTGGGGCATCGACGCAGAGGCGGATTTGTCCGATCCCGCCGCCTATCCAGGCTGGTTCACGGCCACTCTGGCCGCAGTCCAGCGTCTGGCTTCAGGCATCTCGGTGCATGTGGAGGTATTCTCTCCCTTTACTCATCTGATGGAACTGTTCGGATACGAGCAGGCGCTCCTGGCCCTGGTCGATGCGCCGGGATCGTGCCACCAGGCTCTGGCGATCTTCACAAGGAATGTGCTCGCGCAGGTCCAGTTATACAGTGCGCACCGACCCGATGCCATGCTCGTCAGCTCCGCCTTCGCCGGGGCGGGGTTCATCAGCCGGGTCATGTACAGAGAGTTCGTCATGCCCTATGAGGACGAGATCTTCCGGGCGATCCGCGAGAAAGGCTGCCCATCCTACGTCCATACGTGCGGCGCGATCGGCGACCGTCTGGACCTGATGGCCGAGACGGCGGTGGATGGGATCGATACGCTCGACCCACCGCCGCTGGGAACGGTGGACCTGGCGCAGGCGAAAGCCGATTATGGAAGTCGGTTTTTCTTCAAGGGCAATCTCAACTCCGTCAGCGAGATGCTCCACGCGGACCAGACGACGTTCGAGCAGGCGGTCCAAGACCGGCTCCGGATCGGCCGGCCCGGCAGCGGTTACATCCTCTCCTCCGCGTGCAGTGTCGCCCCGCACGTCCGGCCCGAGCGGCTCCAGCGGCTGGTAGAATTGGCGGAGCAACTCGGGAGGTATTAGTCACTTAGAGGGAAAATCTTGTGTACGGCGCGCAAGATTTTCTCTTCGATATTTGTAACTACCTGAATTGACAGGGGTTTATGGCAACATTTGTCGCGGCCAACTTTTGGATGTCACGGGCAGGTGCGACTGCTCCG
>CAYHAJ010000403.1:0-20572 GCA_964354535.1 uncultured Pirellulales bacterium | reverse complement strand
TCGTCCAAATGTCTGGTTCGCGGCCCAACCCCACAATATTCCGCAGGCCGCCCGAATGCCCTCCTGGACCCAAAATCAACGCCGTGGCGAGAGTGTGAGACATAGACCATAGCTATCGTCCTTTCCTTTCTGTGTCGCATTTTCGTTGTGACGCACGCTGCCGCCGAACCGGCTCTTACGCCGGTCGTCGCCCCTGAATGATCCGGAATAGCACCGCGACAAGCGCCAGCGGTAGCAGGATGTGAATTACCCCTCCCGCCGTGTACCCGCTCAGCAGTCCCGGCAGCCACAGAATGATCAGCATTACAGCGACCATCCACCACATATGATTCTGCGTTCGATTGACCATGAGTTCACCCCCGGTTGGCACCCCCTCCATGGTCATCTGCTTCTTCGCACTCTTCATGCTTGCTTCTTTCTATCGCTGCGTTCTGGGACATGCCGATGAAGACAGGGTACGGCATGGGTGGGCTTTCTTCTATGGGGTATAACCCTACCTGCAATTATTTGAACCACTGCCCGAAAACGGACCCGGCCAGTGCGAGAGGCCGATAGGAAGCAGGACTACGAAGGGGGGCCGAACGCTACGCTCACACGGACAATATACGTTTTGGCCATGTGGGATTCAGGCAGCCTTACCCGATCATCTGAAGGCCCGCCAGGGCAGCGAACCTGTCCTCTGCAAACTCGAACAGATCATCAAGTCGAGCGATGGTGAAGACGCCTTTCGTTGCCGGCTCCCTTTCCCGCATCGCCCTGCGGCTTCCTTAAGATGATGGAGGGCGGCCGGGAACGCCAGGGGAGACCACAGATTATCGGACGCCAATGACTCCGCCCACGTGTGGGACCATCCGCCCATGGGGCAGACCTCCGGACGGTGAAGTCCCGTGGGTCACCTCATCGTAGCGCAGACGCCCCAGGGTTACTCAACTCCCAGCTCGGCTTTCAGTTGGGCCTCGGCTTCACGCCAATTCTCTTCATCCCGATTGGAGGAGCGTCCCCGTTCCAGCCAGATAGTCTTGGCCCGCTCTGCGATCAAGTCATGGGTCAGTACTACGGCCTGAACGGCGGGGCGTAGTCTCAGGATGGCTGTGTCCTGCTTCATCTTCTGGGTATTCGCACCGCGCAGTGGGATGACATTTCTGCTACTGGCTTGAACCTCGTTGTCTGCTGTCCTGCGAGTCTTCATGAATTCTCCTTTTTGCCCACATGAAGGGCATTCACGGATATGATTCCATTCCAATCCATTCTTGCCTGTGCCATTGCTCTTCCCTTGCCGCTGGAACCCTGCCGGGATGCGGTGGGGATCTCCGGTGGCCTATTCCCCGCTCCGGCAGTGGCAGCGGGTGCGGCAGACCCCGGAAACGGGATCCCTCGGCCGAACTTCGGTGGCCGTGATGGCCTGCCCGTTCATGTTCCTGCCGTGAATACCGAGAACGGCAAAGACGGCCTCGCTTCTGGACGGCATGTCGACAAATCCAGATCCCCCGGATTCATCACCATGGCGGGGCTTCACCACGTCCGCTGCTTCAACCCGGCCAAACCATTCAAACACCTCGCGAAGATCGTTCCCCGTGACATCGCTCGGCAGATTCCCTATGTGGATATTCATTCTGTCCCCCTTTTCATTGGCATCGAACCCCTGTGTTTCGGAGGCGTGCTAAACAAAAAGAAATGATTCGAGAGACGGGTCTTGAGGCGGGCGATACTCTCTAGTGCGAACGATCTTGCTTCAAGGCTTCATCAGGCAATCACTCCAAGTTCGGAACGATGCTACCATGTAGTATACGCCTCGTTGCCGCACATGCAACCATTTATATATTTTTTTCTCCAAAATATTGCAAATACCTCGTCCCCAGAGAAAAACCCAGAAAAGGCAAGGAGGAATCGATTATTTGGTAAACCACAGCGAGCCCGTCGGGGTATAATGATTGACATACACGTTTTCGGGATGGATTTCCTATGACCAAGGGCCGATCTCACCAGGACGGGAAGTGCTCTCCAGAAGTGTGGGGCACCCCATGAGTTCGCTCGACAGGAGTGAGAGAGAACTCGTATTTGACTACTGCCTGGGCCTGATCTTCGCAAAAGAGGCGGCGCAAGTCGCGGCATGGATCGCTTGCAACGAGGAGGCCGCGGCCTTTCACGCGCGAATCCAGGCGGCTCTGGAGCCTCTGGAGAGCGTCCCTTCCGAGTCGTGTCCGCAGGGACTGGCCGAGAATACGGTTCGACGTCTCTGCGCGATGGCCCGTGAGACACAAACGTTTGCACCGAGCCCTACCCCTTGTTTGCGTTCGCATGATCTGGAGGATTTCTGGCTATGTCTGTCGAACAATATTCTGATGACGTGATCGTCGTAACGGTCGCGGATGGACCTTCGAACTTCAAAGTGTGGCTGCGCGAGGAGACCCCGGCCGACCTCTTGAGCGACCTGCGCTGGCTTTGTGAGGAGTACATGGACTCCCATGTGATCCTGGATCTGGCCGAGCTGGGAAGTCTGGAGGCCGCCGGCTACAAGCTGATGCTGGATCTCCAGGAGTTGGTCGAGGAGTCGGATTTCCGTTTTGTCTTGTGCGGCGTTTCCCCGCATCTCCAGTGCCAGTTGCATTGCCTGCATCTCTCCAAAGAATTCGATACGTTTGACACCCGCCAAGCCGCCATTCTGGAACTGGCGCCCCAGGACGCCTACTAAATCTTATCGGTTTTAAGATTGCCGTGCCGCCCGCCTTCCGGTAGAATTCCGGAATCGATCACCGTGCAGGGATAGAGTATCTCGCGAAATTCAGGGGTATCGCGGATTATGGAAATCGATGACACCATCCAGACGCTCGCCAAAATCCGTCAGGCCATCGACACGTGGGTCCCACAGAGAACGACCCGCCCTGACGCCCTGATTGCCGACCTGAACGACCTGTATGTGGCCTCCGCCGCGAATCGCGACTTCGATGAACTATTTGAGTACAATGATGTGGGAAGCGCTTCCCTAACCCTCCTCGTCAGCATCGAGGTGGAGTTCGACCTCCGAAGGGTCATGGAGAACCTGCGGACGAAGTTGCACATCCTGCGGCCCGGTCGAGCCGATGAGATCGGAAAAGCAGGCGTCGTATGGTCTTATGGACGGTACGATTTTGTGTATGACCGTGGCTCAGGATCTCTGCGAATATCGCACAAATACAGCCATAAACGTGTAGATACGAAGTCCGTGTCCAGCATAGCAAAGCAAATGATCGATTATGCCATAGAGTACCTGGAGGAAGTCAAGGCGTCCGCGCAGAAAAGTGCCGGCGCCCCGGAAACCGATGACATACGACTGCCCCGTAGAAGCAAAGCATAAAATAACCGTTGGTTCTCTGCCTCATCCTCTTCGGCATGATCGGGATGGTCTAACCTCCCTATCCACAATGGAATGTACGCCGTGCGACTATATTTGATCAATCCCTCCAATCCGCTCGTCAGCATCGTCAACGTCAAAGAGAGCCGCTGGAACCGGTACCGCGTGTGGAAGCCGCTGAGCCTGATGGTCCTGGCGGGTCGGACGCCGCCGGAGTGGGAAACCTCGATCATGGATGAAAACCTCGGCGTGCCGGACTATTCGGCCCTGCCCCGGCCCGACTTGGTCGGGATTACCGCTTTTACGTCGCAGGCCAACCGTGCCTACGAGGTGGCCGATCATTTCCGGCGGCTGGGCGTGCCCGTCGTCATGGGCGGCATCCACGCCACCATGTGCCTGGACGAGGTCCTGGAGCGCGTGGACGCGGTCGTTACGCGGGAGGCCGACAGCATCTGGCCGCAGGTCCTGGAAGATGCCCGGCAGGGCCGCCTGAAGCGCCGGTATGACGGCGGGTTCGCCGAAATGACCGAGGTCCCCCTCGCCCGTCACGATCTGCTGTCCCGGGGGTACGCCTTCGGAGCCGTCCAGACCACGCGTGGCTGTCCGTTGAATTGCAGCTTTTGCAGCGTGACGGCGTTCAACGGGGCCCACTACCGCCAGCGGCCCATCCCAGACGTGGTGCGCGAATTTCAGTCGATTCGCGAGAGACTGGTGCTGGTCGTGGACGACAACCTCATCGGCACGCGACCCGAGCACATCGCCCGCGCCAAGGACCTGTTCCGCGCCCTGGCCCGGGCGCACCTGCGCAAGGAATGGGTTGCCCAGGCCACCATCAACTTCGCCGACGACGAGGAACTCCTGACACTGGCCGCGAAGGCCGGGTGCAGCGGCGTCTTCATCGGTTTTGAATCCCCCTCGCCGGAAGGGCTCCGGGGGTATGGCGGGAAGTTCCACCTTCTGAAAGACCGGGACATCCGCGCCTCGGTGCAGCGCATCCAGCGGCACAATATCCTGGTGGCAGGTTCTTTCATCATGGGGTTGGACGCAGACGAACCAGGGATTGGTCACCGGATCGCCGAGACGGCTCGCCGGTACGGCGTGGACAATCTCAACGTCCTGTTTCTCACGCCCCTACCCGGCACACGCCTGTGGGACCAGATGAAGTCCCAGGACCGCATTCCGCTCCATACGTTCCCGCAAGACTGGAAATACTACACGCTGACCTACCCGGTAGCCCGGTACCAGCATCTGTCCCTGGACGACATCATTCAGGAGATGGTCTCCTGCAGCAAGACCTTCTATTCCGTGCCGGGCATTTTCCGCCGGGTTCTCAGCAGCTTCCGGCATCGCCGCAAGCCGCTGATCTGCCTGGCGGGCAATCTCTCCTACCGGGGCAATCTCCGCCGCGACGCCGAGGCCTACGCGCGCTTCCAGCGTCAATGGGGCGACAAACTGGATAGTGCCAAGACGTCCTGAAGCGGGGCGAACGACGGGTTGCGAACGGAGGCATGCGCGCCGGCGCCGTGCGCCGGCTCCCTGGAGGTTGTGAACAGAGAGGGGAGTGAGTAGAGAAGCGGCCCGCCGGCCGAGAGCGCAAATAGTTTTGTATTCTTCAGGTTTCTTCTGTTGACATAATAGGGCGGGCGGGTAGACTGCGGGTTTCATGAAGGTGTACGCTTTCTTCCCTCGGAGTCTACCCCTTATCCACAAGCAGAGGGAAAGTGCATTTGCAGGCCGGATGGGCCTCAGGAGAAGAACACGTGGCAAAAGGTACCGTAAAATGGTTCAACGCGGGCAAGGGATTTGGCTTTATCACCCCGGCGGACGGCAGCAAAGATTTGTTTGTTCACCATTCGGAGATCAAAACGACAGGCGACGCCTCTCTCACTGAGGGCCAAGCGGTCGATTTTGAAGTCGGACAGGGCAAAAAGGGCCCGTGTGCGACCAACGTTAGGCCCAGCTAAGTCGAAAGAGGCCTAAGCGTATGAAAGCCCCGCGCCACCAGGACGGGGTTTTTTTCTGCCTCCGCACGACCGGCACAGGCCCGCCAAAGCGAAACTCCGAACGCCTGACGGGACTACCAGCGGCCAGCGCCTGCAGGGATGGATGCTACGTCCATCCACACCCCGCCGTAAACACACGGCCACCGACACCAATTCTGGTTCCGAGTTTCCTGCATCCGACGACGATAGCGACCCAAGCGCACTGCGTGGGCGTATAGTAAATGGCTGGATACCCGATAAGGTGGTCGAATGTCAGATCGTGGCGAAACGGCGGCGGGGGAACTTGGCTCGGTCACCTTCGGATGGGATTGATCGGTGAGCGTCCGGCTAAGCCCGTTCCTTCCGCGGGGGTTTTCGGCATCACTTTTGCAGACGACGCGTGGTTGATCGAGGGCAGAACCGGGGATGGCGGTGGGATCGGAAGCGTCGGCCGCGTTACTCGGCGCGACGCTCGGCTTGGGCGGGGAAGCGTGGCAGAGTGATCTTGGGCAGGAATAGCTCTTTCCACTGCGGGGGAGTCAGTTCCTCGATCCGGTTGGCCGGATGCGTGTTGATCCGCTCCAAGACATCCCGCAAGTACAGGAAGGGATCGATTCCGCAGAGCTTGCAACTGGCAATCAGGCTGTAGAGGAGGGCCGCCCGCTGGGCCCCTTCGTCACTGCCACTGAACAACCAGTTTTTCCGACCCAGGGCCACCAGCTTGATCACGCGTTCGGACAGGCTATTGTCGAGGCTCAGGATGCCGTTGTCCCAGTAGCGGTTCAAGGCCTCCCCTTGATTCAACGCGTACGTGACCGCCTTGCCGATCGGGCTTTTCGGGAGAACCTCGGGGCCCCAACTCTCCAGCAAGGGTTTGATCTCGCCTTCCAGAATGGGCTTGCTGAACTTCTGCCGCAGGGCTTTGACCCCCTCGGCCTCCAGGTGCTCTTCCTGGGCCTGGTCTTCAATGACGTACAACGTGGCGATCAGCGCCAGCATCTGGTTGGCCCGGAGCGGATCGGTCTGTTTGGCTTCATCGAATTTGCGCCGCGCGTGGCCCCAGCAGCCCACTTCCGTGGCCTTGCCTTCCCCGTACAGGCCGTCATACCCGTGGAAGGCATCGGCTTGGATGTAACCCTGGTAGCCCCCCAGCATCTGTTCCGGGCCTTCCCGACGGCGCGTGGTGGTATAGTCGAAGTACACGTTGTTCGCCCTGTCGATGTGGGGCCCAAGGTATCCCGCGCGCACCTGCGTGCGCGACTTGTCCTGGATCGGGATGTAGGTGTCGTCCGTGTGGATTTGGGCCGAGGCCAGGATCAGTCGTTTCATCGCCAGGACGATGGCCAGCAACAAATCGGCGCTGTCGCGCACCCAGTCCCACTGCGTGGTCCGGGGGATATGCAACCCCTGGCGGGCAAAGATCTGCTCCAGCCGATACAAAGGCAAATGGTCGCAGTATTTACTCGTGATGATGTAGGCCAGGACCCCCGGACCGGGTCGTCCCTTCTCGATGGGTAAGGGCGGCAGAGGGCCCATGACCACCGAACCCAAACCGCCGCGGGGCGCGTACTTGCGTCGGATGATCTGGCGGACGTAGAAGCCCGCGGGGATGTATTCCAGGATCTCGGTAATGTCCTCGCCGATGCAACGCATATTCTCGATCAGCCGGGGGTCCGGATCAATGGATTCGGGGACCCGAGGAAGATCCGCCGGCAACGGCACCCGGCCGTTGCGACGAGAGGGGCGATTGGAAGAGGGGACTTTCGGGGCCGAGGCCGGCGGCGCGGTGGTGAACTCAGGTACGGGTCGTTGGTCTAACTGCTGCTGGAGCTTCTCGAAGAGATCCGCAAACAGGAGCCGCTGCTTCGGATCCATCGTTTCGGATTTGCGGCCAAACAATTGCCGCCGGAGCCAGTCCAACTGACACTGCAGATCGAAGTTCTCCCGGGTCTTCTCCTTGATTTGCCCCAGCAGTTGCAGGACCATCTGTTGGAGGGTGGCCACATCCGTGGGAAGCGTGGAGGAAGGAGTCTCGGCCGTGATGCGGGGAATTCTCGAAACCGGAGTCTGCGTCGGGGTCGCCCTGCGGGAAGATACTCTATCCTCCGGTCACACCCTGTCAACCCAAAACCAGAGAAAATACACAATGATTGTATCTTTTTTACTCTGGGGACGCCCCGGGGGACGCCGGTCGGGAATACCGCCGGTGCCGATGGCTCTCGGCCAGGTCGATCCCTTCGAGAATCAACGTCAACTGGGGCAGGTCCCCTTCTACACTGTCCTGGCCCTGGGCGGAACCGGAAAGAGAAAACTGTCCGGCTTCGAGACGTTTGTACCACAGGCAATACCCACTCGGATCCCAGTACAGAATCTTGACCCGATCCCGACGCCGATTGAAGAAGACAAACAGATGGCCGTTCAACGGGTCCTGATGCGTCACCGTCTGGGCCGTGGCGGCCAACCCATCGAAGCCTCTCCGCATGTCCGTGGGGGGCACACAAACAAAAATCCGAACCGGGCGCCCCCACGTCAGCATGGGGCCCCCAACAGAGACACCAGCGCGGCGACAGACTCGGCATCGAAGTTGTGTCGCAGTCGCCCTTGGGTCCGATTGGGGAGGATGATCTCATAGGCATAAGCGGCCGCCGTCTCACCGCCTTGGGGGATCCGGATCTCGGTGAAGGTCGCTGCAGGTGCGGTTGGCACCCTCTTCTGAGCATCCCGCACCGGATGCCCACTCGGGATCAGCTGCCGCCGCCACCAGCGAAACGCCGGGACCGAGAGGTCGTGTTCTTGGCCGTACTGAACCTGCGTCGCACCCGATCGCTGCCATTGCTGAATATGTTTCCGCCACAATCGGCCCCGCAGACTCAACGACTTGGATGTCTTCTGTGCCACAATGCACCTCCTTTACAGGAGGGCACAGTACCGCCGAACATCCACGGTGAAAAGATGGGTTCGCCGGACGCTCACAAAGGCTCCAAGCAGGAAATCGCCGAAACGGTCGCCCGGATCAGTGGCGAAGTCCGGGAAGCCATTGTCTTTGTCGAAGAACCGTCGGATCAGGCTCAGGCTCCGTCCGGAGAGGACATTTTTGCAGAGATGGAGCCCTTCATGGTGCACGTGGGCGGCGCGGACTACTCGCGTGAGGCGATCTACACCCGGATGGAGGGGGAATGATTCTTCACTTTCAACGCAGGCGATTTCCAGGGCTTCGGAATCACCCTCATTGATCCCATGTCCTTTGAATGAGGACCCTATTTCTTGGGCTGGACTTCGCGACGGCCGGCGATCCTGTGCCAGACCGACGTTTGGTCTTTCAACTGCTCTCGCAGCCAGTCCGGGCGGTTGGTCGTGATGCCGTCGACGCCCAGCTTGACCAGCCGTCTGGCCTCGTTGGGATCGTCCACGGTCCAGACGTAGAAGCCCAGGCCGGAGGCTTTGACGGCACGGGCAAATTCCTCGGTGACGCCGGCGGAGTGAACGTCTAAGCCGTCAAGACCTTTGTCCTTCGCCATTTGGATCAGCTTGGGATCGTGGGGAATCCATTGCTCGGTGTCCTTGACCTTCTCGGTGCCCTTGAGCCAATAGGTGGGGACATCGATCAACTTCTTGGAAGCCGCGACGGTCTCCAGATCGAAACCGATGATGACGAACTGGGACATCTTGCCGCTTTCCACCAGCAGCGGCTGGAGCACGGGCAGGATCTCTTTCCCGCATTTGATCTCGATGTAGAGCTTCTGCGTGGGCGGGACCGTCTCGATCACCTCGGCCAGAAACGGGATGCGCTCGCCGGCAAACTTCGGGTCTTTGAAAGACCCCACGTTCAGCTTCCGCAGTTCCTCGGCGCTGGTCTCTTTGACTTTCAGGTCCACCCCTCGGGCGGTGCGCTTGGTCGAGGCATCGTGGATCACGACCATGCGATTGTCCTTCGACAGGTAGACATCGACCTCCACGCCGGCTTGTCTCTCCCATCCCAGTCTTACGGAGGCCAGCGTGTTCTCCGGAGCGTCGTAGGACGCTCCCCGATGGGCAATGATCTCGACCGGGGCCCGGCACCCCGACGTGGCGCAAAGAGCCAAGCAGAATAGTCCCCATACCCAACCGTTCTTCATTCGCGTGCTCCACCAAAGACCGTGATCGGCATTTGTGACCTCGTAGCCGGCTATGCTATCCTCCGAGCCATCTCCGTTCAAGGTCCATATCGCGCGCTGAACATTCCCGGTGCGGGTGATGCGATGAGCGCCGCGAACCGTGAGGAGAAATCGAAAATGCTTCTGCGCTACCGGATCAACTCCACCTGGCTTATCCTTGGGAGCGCCGTCGTTGGGATACTGCTCTACCTCGTCGGACGCCCAACGCTGGGCGCAGCATGATGGTTGCCAGGATTCGATTCGGTCTTTACAATGACCGGCAATTAACCGGGTACGTTCATACCATTCGAATATGAAGGGGATCATCATGGAAAGACGGGAATTCCTCAAAGTGGCAGGTGCGGCGGCGGGTAGTTGCGCCCTCGGGTCGGAGGTCCTTCGGGCCGCGGGCAAACCGGCGTCGGGCGGGGAGGATAAGGTTGCCGGCTTGCCGCGACGCGTTCTGGGGCGGACCGGGGAGAAGATCTCGATTGTCTGCTTCCCGGGCTTGGCCCTGAACCAGTTGAGTCAGGAGGAGAGTACCGCTGGGGTGCACAAGGCATTCGAGCAGGGCATCAACCACTTCGATGTCGCTCCCGCCTATGGCGACGCCGAGATCAAGATGGGACCCGCCCTCCAGGGCCTCGACCGCAGTAAGATCTTCCTGTCCTGCAAGACGAAGATGCGGGATAAAGAGGGCGCCCGCAAAGAATTGGAGCGTTCGCTCACGCGGCTCAAGACCGATCACTTCGATCTGTACCAGATGCATCACGTTCGCTGGACGAAAGAGGTCGAGCAGGCCCTCGGGCCCGGCGGGGCCATGGAGACCTTCCTCAAGGCCAAGGAAGAAGGCAAGATTCGGCATATCGGCTTTTCCGCCCACACGACCAAAAGCGCCCTGGAGATGCTGAAGGGCTTCTCATTTGATTCGGTCATGTTCCCTCTGAGCTATGTGGACTATATCAACTGGGGATTTGGCAAGGCGGTGGTCGAAATGGCCCGGGAACGTGGCACGGCCGTGCTGGCCATGAAGGCGATCTACGCCGGCGCGTGGCCCCAAGGGGCGGAGCGGACCCGCAAATGGTGGTATCGGCCTCTGGAGAAGGACGAGGAGATCGAGCTGGCGCTGCGGTTTGCCCTGTCGCAACCGGGCGTTGCCACGACCGTCCCGGTCTCGTACCTCGATCTGTTGGACAAGTGCATCAAAGCCGCCAAGTCCTACCGGCCGATGACCGAAGCCGACATGGGGAAGCTGCGGGAACTCGCCGCCGGCTGCGGCTCGGTCTTCCGAAAGGAGGACGACCAGGCCGCCGCGGCACGTTTCTTCCACGGGACATTCCATCCCGACAGTCCGCACGAGTGTCCGTTCGCCAATGCCTGACCGTGACCCGGTGGCTCCGTTCGGAGTAGCGCCTTCAGGCGGAACCAGACCGCGCAAGCGGTAAGGGCGACGACGGGTGCCACGCCCAAGCGCAGCTTGAGCGTGCTCTCTGGGTGCGAGGGAGCACGGTCAAACGAGTTGGCTTCGTCCCAAGTTCTTGAGTTTTGGCCGGCATGAGCCCTTGAGGAGGGTGGCAGCGTCAAGGCCGCAGGCCTTGGCGATGGGTCTTTTTCGCATAGAATCGAGCCATCGCCAAGCTGCGCTTGACGCTGCCACCCATCCATAAGGATGGACCAAGCATGAGTCGGTTCAGACTAACCCACAGGGTCCTTTTTCCTGCTATCACGTTGGTTGCCATCTGTAATCCGGTGGGTGCGGAGCCTCGGCCGGAGCATGGGCTTCGGTATCAGACGCCGGCGCTAGTCTGGGACGAGGCGATGCCGCTGGGTAATGGGCTGCTCGGGGCCCTCGTCTGGGGTGATGGCAAGCCGCTGCGGATCTCGCTCGATCGCACGGACTTGTGGGACCTGCGGCCGGTGCCGGAGTTTCATTCGCCCGAGTACTCGTATAAAACGATGCGGCAGTGGGTGAAAGAGGGGCGGATCGAGGATCTGCACCGGCTGTACGACCAGCCCTATGGCAACCCCGGTCCGACGAAGATCCCCGCCGGCCGGATCGAGTTGACTTTCGACGACGATGCCAAGTTCCAATTTGCCTCGCTGGATATCGCCAAGGCGGCCAGCGAGATGCACTTGGGCGACAGCATCCACGCGCGGATGTTTGTCCATGCGACGGAGCCGCTGGGCGTCATTCATATCACAGGCAGCCCTGTTCGAGTCGCGCTGCTCGCGCCGCCCTTTGCCGGCAAGATCACCGAGGAGGCCGGGGCGAACAAGATCAGCGCCGGCGACCTGGCGACTCTCCGCTATGAGGCGCCGGCTCAGCAAAGCGGCGACTCGTGGACCGGCTATCTGCAGAAAGGCTGGGGCGACTTCCGGTTCGCCGTGGCCTTGGTTTGGCGGCGCTCGGATTCGGGTTGGCTGGGTGTCTGGTCCATCTGCACCGCTCGAGACTCGGCCGATCCGCTCGGCACTGCGCGGAAGCGCTGCGAGGCTGCCCTTGGGGACGGATTGGATAAACTGGTGCGGGAGCACGAGCAGTGGTGGGATTCCTATTGGAGCGAGGCGTCGGTCTCCGTGCCGAATCCGGTTATCGAGCGGCAGTGGTACCTGGAGACGTACAAGTTTGGCTCCGCCGCCCGGCCGGATACGCCGCCCATCACGCTGCAAGGACCCTGGACCGCGGACGATAGGAAGATCCCGCCCTGGAAGGGCGATTATCACCACGACCTCAATACGCAATTGAGCTACTGGCCTGCGTACAGTGGCAATCGGTTGGAAGGGGCCTCTGGCTACGTTCGTTGGCTCTGGGCCACGAAGGAGAATGCCCGCGACTGGACGAAGCGGTTCTTCGGCCTGCCCGGCCTGAATGTGCCGATGACGGCGGACCTGGAACAGAACCAGATCGGTGGCTGGCACCAGTACACGCACTCGGCCACGACCGCTGCCTGGCTCGCCTATCATTTCTACCTGCAATGGCGCTACAGCATGGACCGGCAATTCCTGGAGGAACGGCTGTATCCCTGGCTCAGGGACACCTCGGTCTTTCTGGAGGCGGTGACGGAAAAGGGCCCCGACGGCCGGCGGACTTTACCGCTCAGCTCTTCGCCCGAGATCAATGACAATCGTCTGACCGCGTGGTTTCCCTCGATCACGAACTACGATCTGGCGTTGATCCGCTGGACGCTGGAGACGGCCGCCGACCTGGCCCGGCATTTGGGCAAGGCCGACGACGTGAGCCGTTGGCGCTGGGTGTTGGCGCAGATGCCGGAGTGGGCCGTCGATCCGAACAGCAAGAAGCTACTGATCGCGAAAGATTACCCGCTTCCCTCTTCGCACCGGCATTTTTCGCACCTGATGGCCATCCATCCGCTGGGCCTGATCCGTTGGGAGAACGGCCCGGCCGATCAGGCGATCATCAAAGCCTCGCTGGCTGACCTGGAGGCCCAGGGCACCTCGGCGTGGTGCGGTTATAGCTTCTCCTGGCTGGCGAACTTGGCCGCACGCGCGCGGGATGGGGACAAGGCCGAGCGGGCGCTGCAAATCTTCTCGGAGGCGTTCTGTCTGCGCAACGGTTTCCACTGCAACGGCGACCAGTCCGGCAAAGGCTACTCGAATTTCCGGTATCGCCCGTTCACCCTGGAGGGAAATTTCGCGGCGGCCGCGGGCTTGCAGGAAATGCTCCTGCAAAGCTATAGCGGGACCATCCGTATCTTCCCCGCCATTCCGACGAGTTGGAAAGATGTCTCCTTCAAAACGCTGCGCGCGGAAGGGGCCTTTCTCCTCTCCGCCGAGCGGCGGGCTGGCGTCACGCGACGGGTCGAAATCCTTGCGGAAAAGGGCGGCCTCCTTCGCATGGAGAACCCGTTCCCGGGGACTCCCGACCAGGTGACCGGAATTGACGCCAGCAACACCAAGGTGGATGGCAACGCTTTCATGATCCGGACTGCGCCCGGCCAGAAATTGAGCCTCGCGCATCGATAGGGGGTTGGTCATAAGACATGCAGGGTACCTCGCGCATGGTCATGGGCATGGTTTTGGCGGGTCTGGCGATGTCCCTGGGCTGGGGCATCCGGGGCGATTACGGCCATGAAGCCGGGGCCATGATCCCAGGGGCGATGCTGGGGCTGTCGATCTGTCTGGCCTCGGGCCGGGAGGACTGGTGGCGGCGGGCCGCCCTGATGGGGGCATGCGGCGCGATCGGATGGGCGTTCGGCGGGCAGATGAGCTACGGCCGGATCATCGGCTACACCGCCGGTTCCTCCTTGCTCGACGTGTTCTATGGCTATGGTTGCCTCTTTATCGTCGGCGGTTTGTGGGCAGGCACCGGGGCAGCGATTCTCGCGCTGAGCGTCACGCAGCCAACCTCCTACCTCCAGCGGTTCGTGCGGCCTCTCGGCGTCTTGTGGCTGGCAGGGCTGATCATGAGCCTCAGCGGCCTGACCCCGTGGCTGTCGGAGCGGTGGTCCCTGAACGACAGTGACTGGGTGGGGGCCCTGTCCGCCTTGATTGTCGCGGGGGCGTGGGCTTTGCTATTTCCCTCCGACCGCAGCGCGTGTGCCTTGATCGCCGTCCTGGCCGGCGGGTGGTGGATCGGCTATCTGGTCTTGACGGCCCTGCTGGGCCTGCACATGACACCGCCGCGCAGCGACAATTGGGCGGGTTGCGTCGGACTGTTCGCGGCGCTCCTTACGTACTTGTACCGGCGGCACGATCGCACGGCGGTCATGCTCGGCGCCTACGGCTTCCTCATGGGCGGCCTTGGCTTTGTGCTCGGCGATTTCGCCAACATGCTGGGGCGGGCCCAGTGGGGGCCGGTCGGACGATACGAGTTCCTGCACGGCTTGGACTACTGGAAATGGATGGAGCAATCGTTTGGGCTGATCATGGGCCTGGGTGTGGGCGCGGTGTTTCTCGGCCGCGTGTGCGCGCGGCTCGCCCGGGTAGACGAGGACGCGGACGCCCCTTGGCTCCGGAGCGCGGCCCTCGTGTTTCTCCTGGTCCTCCTGATGGGGGCCAACCTGTATAAGAATGTCAGGAGTTGGACGACCCAGAATTTGCTCCCGGCGGCCGTGTTGGGGTTTCCATCGTTATGCTGGCTCCTGATTATCGGAATACTGCTATCGGCCGCCGTCCTGGTGGCGATCCTGCGGCCGCGGTGCGCCCGTTTGACGTTGTCCCGCGCGGAGGTTCTCTCCCGCGGGCAGCTCTTGTTCCTGCTGGTGACGTGGATCCCGGTCCTGGGGGCGTTCACCCAGGCCTTGCCGGGGTTGGCGCGCCGGGGCGTGTTCCTGGTCCATGCGAGTTTCTGGATCACCGCGAGCCTGGCCTCGCTGCTGGTCGTAAGCCTGACACCGGAGAGCGGCGACAGGAGTGTCAGCCCCTGCGCGGCCGGGGATGTCACGTGGTCGCCGCGGCGGAGGTTCTGGATTTGTCTCTTCCTTATCCCCATTGTCGTCTATGCGGTCGCGCGCCTGACGGTGGCCGCGCACCCTGACTCACTGCCGGGCAGCCAGGTGCGATTTTCTCGGACAATCTCTCCAAATTGAGCATTTTCCCTAATAGGCGCTGATTCCACAAGACAGTATACAGGGTCCTCAGTGTGTCACGCGTCCCTGGGACCGGTTGTTCTCGTCCGACCGTTCCGCCAGCGCGTGACGTGAAGTGCCGATGGGGACGCGGTCCTAACGGAACGAGCCGGGGTCGCTACCGCGTCGGACTCAGGACGGCGACGAAGCCGCCGTAGGGCAGCACGCGAACCTCCACGTGATCCGCAGAGGTCACCGCCTCGGTTTCGTGACGGAAGTTGCGCGCGTCTTTGCTGTCCGAGATCAAGGTCATGGTGCAGCGGCTCCGGCCGAGGAATGCCAGCGGCACGTCGATATCGCGGCCGGCGTTCTCGCCGTTGATCCCGCCGAGATACCACTGGTTACCGCTGCGCCGGGCCAGCACGAGATATTGGCCCGGCTCGCCCGCGAGGAAACGCGTCTCGTCCCAGACGACCGGAACGTGTTTCAAGAACTCCTTTGGGGCCTCGGGAAGATCGAGGTACTGCTTGACGCCGTCGGCGAAGTGCAGCCAGCCGGACTCGAAAATAATCGGCAGGGCCAGCTCGTGGCTGTAGGTCGTCAGGTGCTTGTAGACGTTGTCCGCGAACATCACGGGCGTGTAGTCCATCGGCCCCACGACATTGCGGGTGAACGGCAGAATGACGTTGTGGAGGGGAGCCTCGGTCGTGAACTGCCGATCGAAGCTGTAGCACTCCTCGCCCCGGACGCTCTCCATGCTCATCAGGTGCGGATAGGTCCGCGACCAGCCGCGCGGCAGCGTGCAGCCGTGGAAGTTGACCATGATCTGGGCCGCCGCGGCGTCCTGGAGGATGTCCAGGTAGAGCTGGATGATGTTTTGCTTGTCGCTCTGGAAGAAATCGACCTTGACGCCCTTGGCGCCCCATTTCTTCAGGAGCTGGAATTCCTCGCGCCGGATGTCGCGATCGTCCATCAGGCCGCGCGGCTTCTCCGAGACGGAGTTGTGCGGCCCACCGGAGTTGTACCAGAACAGCAGGCCCACGCCCTTGCGGTTCGCATCGGCCAGCAAGTCGTGAATCGTGCCGTTCTTCATCTGGGTCCAGTTCGCGTCGACCAGCGAATACTCCCAGCCCATGGCGGCGGCCAGATCGACCCAGGACTTGAGCTTGGCGCAATCCTGGGGGCTGTCGTGATCGAACAGCCAACTCCAGGAGGCCCGTCCCGGTTTGATCCAGTTTGTGTCCTTGATGACCGACGCCGGACTGACGTCGGTCACGAGGGTGGATTCGACGATATCGCCGGCCGAGTCACCGACGATGATGACCCGCCAAGGCGTGGCCCACGGCAGCGTCCACGACGGCGCGACCCACCCGACATGATTGCCCTCGGCCTCGTTCGGGAACTGGATTCGGTAGGCCCCCTCCGTGGCCTTCTGTGTCAGATGGCAGCCGCAGTAGGAGCCGTCCAAGCCCGCTTCTGTCAGCAGGGCCCAGCGGCCGCGGTCGCCGCTGCAAAAGAGCAGGGGAAACGCCCACCTGAACTCGGTGGGCGAGGCCGTCCCGGCGGCCACCCCATTGACATAGTAGGTCTCATACGCCGGCGTGTATTTGGAAGGCCGATCATAGGGATGGACCCACATCTTCCCGTCCTGGGGCAGGCGAAAACCGGTGGATTCGCTCGTCACCACGTGTTTCTCGCCGCTGGACTCCGGAAAACGGTACCGAAAGGCCATGCCATCGTTGTAGGCCCGCACGATCAGTTCGACCTTGGCCCCGCCGGCATTCTGAAAGACCAGGGTCTGCTCATTCGCATAGTCGCGGCAGACGCGGCGCTTGCCGGTCAGCATCGTGTACGTCTCGTCGATGGTCCTCATGGCTCCGGCCTCGACGAGCCTGAGATCCTCGACAAAAGCCTGGTCCCGGCGCGTGATCCCGAGCGGCGACGGTACGAGCACGGCCTTGCCGCCATACTCGACCTCGTACGAAAGCTGTCGTTTGTCATTGGCCCCCGCCAGCCGCACTGTCATGGCGACCTGGGAGTTCGGCGACACGACCTTCCAACTCGCCTGCGCGTAAACCGCATGTGGCAAAAGCGATACGCTCAGGACGGCGGCGATTCTTGTTCCGGCGGCGTGCGGCGTCACGTCATGCCTCCTTAGAATGAACCTGTGACCCATACATTTCCCGCGCAGGCGGGCCTGTGTACTGGGGACAGGATAGGGCATCCGTGACGCGATTGCAACTACTACGCGAGCAATGTCACCGCCGCCTCGGGCCTGACATGGGCCTGGCTTTGCACCGACAACTCCGCACTGGTCGTGATCTGTTCTCGTATGGCGGATATCAGGTCCGCCAGTGCCCCTGGCTTGAGGTCGTCAATGTCTTGTTGGACAGGACGGGAGTTGCGGCCTACCGTGAGATTCTCCGCGAAAGGCGCCGTGATATCGATGAACCCCGATTCGCCGAGGGTCTGGCTGACCGCCGCCTGAGCGGTCGCCAAGGCTCCAGGTTCGTTGGAATCGGCGGCTTTTCGCTCGGTCCGTCGGTCGCCCGAAGGTGGTAGTGACCTGTGGTTGGGTGGCGCGCGGAGCTCCGCCGCCACATTCGTAGTGCTTGTGGCCCCATTCATAGCACTCTCCACGAATGTATGCAGATTTTGAAGTCCGGCAGGGCTCGGTGTAGCTGCCCTCCGTTTCAGAAAACGTACGAAACAATCCCTTGCACGCCAAAGGGGAATCTAAAGAAAAACCGGCCTTGAGGGGCAATTACTGCCGGTCACGGAACCCGAATCGCGGACATAACCAGGGTTCCACCAGGATAGATCTCGACTCCTGTGGGGCTGTCCGCCCGGCACGCCAGACCCTGATGCAGATAAGCACAAGTGAGAAAGTAGGCAAACCGTACAAGATACATAGGAGTAGTGGGACTGGACGCGATTACGCGTTTTGGAGTGGCGGAAGCGCAGAAGCCTCCTTGTGCCTGTACAATGGACTTCGTGCGAGGAAGGACCAATACGAGAACAAGGAGGCGTAGAATGATGCGAAAGAGAATGCGCAAGGATTGGCTGATTCGCCAAACCCGCGATCTGCGGGGCGAATTCCTCGGTCCGATGCTCGACGAGGTGGATAAGCCGCGAAGACGATTCCTCCCGCAGACGGTTCGGGGGATTCTGTTTTCCGGATCGCCGGTGATGATGGACGTATGCCGGTGGGTGCGTGATGACGGCGCGGATCGGTTCTCTCAGGACAAGCGGCGGATGAGCCCTTAATGCTCTTGACGACCCTGGTGGTGGAGACGAGGGAGCAGGCTCGTCAAGTTCTGCGGTACCACCGGCAGCGCCGGGCCTGTGAGGAAGCAGCCGAGTTCCTCACGAGCCGTGTCGGCCTGGAGCGGTTCCGGGTCCGCCGCTACGAGGCGATACGTCGTTTGGTGATTTTGGCCCTGTGGGCGATGGGCTTTCTGACGTGGATTCTGCTGCGCAGTCGCGACTTGACCAAACATCTGTTGGCGTGGACCAGCCGCTTCCGGCGGGACGGCCCCTTCATCTACTACCGGCTTCTCGACGGACTCCAGGAATTCGTTCGGCTCAACCCTATGGCTCTGATGAGGGGTCCACCAGGTCCACGACAAAACGGGTAGTCGCGTCGCACCCCCGCCTTGCCATCGCTCCTTCTCCCGGTATAATTGAGGTTTATCCTTATCCTACGGAGATTGTACAGATATGGCAAAACTGACGAAGCTCGATGACATCGTATCCCTGTGCAAGCGGCGCGGGTTCATTTTTCAGTCCAGCGAGATCTATGGTGGCCTGGCCAGTTGTTACGACTACGGCCCCTTGGGCGTGGAGCTCAAGAACAACATCAAACGGGCCTGGTGGAAGAGCGTCGTCCAGATGCGCGACGACGTCGTCGGCCTCGACGCCAGCATCTTCATGCATCCGCTGATCTGGAAGGCCTCCGGCCACGCGGACAAGTTCGCCGACCTGGTCTCCGAGTGCAAGAAGTGCAACACGCGGACGCGCGTGGACCACCTCAAGGATAGCGAGAACGGCACGAAGAAGGCCGAAGAGCACAGCGAGCACGTCAATGTGGAGACGGAAGAGGCCCAGGGCTACAACCTGAGCAACAAGGTCTGCCCCAAGTGCGGGGCCGTGGGGCAGTTCACCGCCCCCATGCCTTTCAAGCTCATGTTCGAGACCCAGATGGGGGCCAACGTCGATGATTCGATGACGATGTACCTGCGGCCGGAGACCGCCCAGGGCATCTTCGCGAACTTCCGTAACGTCCTGGACACGACTCGCGTCAAGATCCCCTTCGGCATCGCCCAGATCGGCAAGAGTTTCCGCAACGAGGTGACCACCAAAGCCTTCATCTTCCGCACCCGCGAGTTCGAGCAGGCGGAGCTGGAGTTCTTCTGCGAGCCCGGCACCGACGACCAGTGGTACGAGCACTGGAAAGAGCAACGCTGCAATTGGTATCTCAATCTGGGCCTCAAGAAGGAGAACCTGCGCTTCCGCGACCACGAGAAGGATGAGCTGGCCCACTATGCGAAGGCTTGTGTCGATGTCGAGTATCGCTTCCCCTTCGGCAGTGGTGACTGGCAGGAGCTCGAAGGCATCGCCAACCGCACCGACTACGACCTGCGGCAGCACCAGCGCGGCATGAGAACCCTCAACAAATGGTACGAAAGCGGCCGGGACCTCACGAAGATCCAGCTCGCGAGCGAGGCCGAGGACTACCAATCCGGCCCGCTGTCTTATTTCGACGAAGAGAAGAAGCACCGTTACATCCCCTACGTGATCGAGCCCAGCGCAGGCATGGACCGCAGCACCCTGGCCTTCCTGGTGGATGCCTACGACGAGGAAGAGGTCAAAGGCGAGACGCGCAACCTGCTGCGCTTCCACCCGGCCCTGGCCCCGATCAAGGTCGGCATCTTCCCGCTGGTCAAGAAGGAAGGCATGCCGGAGATCGCCCGCAGTATCTACGACGACCTGAAAAGACGCTTCAACTGCTTCTACGACGAAAAAGGCGCCGTCGGCCGTCGCTACCGCCGCCAAGACGAGGCGGGCACCCCGTTCTGTGTCACGGTGGACGGCCAGACCCTCCAGGACCAGACCGTCACGGTCCGCGAGCGCGACTCGATGGAGCAAATCCGTATCGCCACCAGCCAGCTCCGCACCTACCTGTGCGACAAGCTGGACCTGTAGGTTGTCGTCGGAATCCGGTGGCGGTTTTCCACGGCACGCCGGGATCGGCAAGGGAGGGACCAGTCGCCCACGGACCGTTCAGGACCTGTAGGTCAGCCGCCCCCGGCTGACGGTTTTTGATATCTCCGGTTCCTCCAAAGTCCTCTGTCGGGAGGAGGCTGACCGCTTGATGTCGCATTCTGCGACATCAAGCATGACTTGGAACGGCCGGCGGAAGCTGCCTTATGCTTGCACCGACATGGGCCATTGTGAACCCTTTGATTGCATAACGCACGCGGGAAATTCTTACCGATGTGCGGTTTTCCTCGGAGAACAGCCACGAATTCGTACCCGAGGGAGCGAACCGTAGACCTCACTGAAAGTGAAGTCCAAGAACGGCGAGGAAATTCCTGT
>CAYHAJ010000402.1:0-37855 GCA_964354535.1 uncultured Pirellulales bacterium | reverse complement strand
ATTATCCTGCCAAGATCAAGGTAACCGACGAGCAACTGGGGCAACTACGCCTCAAACGTCACGAATTCCACGGCGAATGGAACTACACCCTGTCTCCACGGAAGTGAAAGTTGTTCAGGTTATTATTGCGCAGTCACTAATCCCGGGGTACGCCTTGTCAACGGCAGAGGCCGCAGGCCAGCAATGAAGAATGCGGGATGGCATCAGCCCATGCGGGGTCTGACATCGTCCAGCCTCCCTATGCGTTGAAATCGAGCAGTGTGTGATAAATCGTAATTGGCCTGCGCCCAGTTGATCTCCTGTGGCAACTACGATACGTCATCGCTGGCCCATCACGAAAGCTGTAGCGTTGCCAAGTGCCAGTTGGCTCAACGGAATATCTGCCCGGGGAAGTAGCAAGTCTGGATTCGAGAGAGCTACTCCAATCGTCCAGCGTTTTCGATTGAACGTAGCCGAGCATACCTGCATCGTCGTGCTCCTGCGCATATTCGCACGAGATGAATGCACCCAATCCTTGAGAACCCAGATACTTCCCTATCGGATGGGCTGGCCCCAACCGCTTTGCTTCCATCACGAAGTGAGGGTGCGAACCTCGCTGTGTTCGCACAAACACGATATCTAATTCCAGGCGGCTGTTGCCTTGGAGTCTCCCGTCGTTCTGCTTCGGCTTTTCGTGGATCTCGAAGTAGCTTGTCCATCGCGGGCTCTGCATGTCATACGTCACCTTGCGAAGAGCGTCTACAAGATCCTGCGTCACAAGGTTCTCGTTGGCTTCATGGTACTTCCGGCTGTCCAGACGCTTGTATCCCAAAGCGAGCAGGCGGTGAACATTGCCGATGAAAGCGAGACGCACCGTAGGGTCTGAGACATCCTTCGCGTCAACATGATCGGCCGTAGAGCGTATGGACATCTACTCTCCCCCGCCACCAGCCGTGTCCGCGATGATTTCTCCTGCGTCGATGAGCGCCTGGCTCCTCAGCCAATGCAGCCGCTGCATCGGCTTGAAGAGATAGGTCGTGTTCATGTCCCTTTTGTAGCATCTCAGAGCCCGCTCGAAGTAGAGCCACTGGCTATGTCTTCCCAGCAGGTGCTGACGAATCTCACGGAGAGAATTGGCCTCTTCGGCGTCAGCCGGGAGAACTCGTATTGAGGCCCGTGGCGGTCGCGCCGGTGCGCGCTGCACCACGATCATCGCACTTTCTTGTCCGTGGATCATTTCGACCACATGCCGGTCGTCTGTGGCGACTTCCATGAAAGAGTCGAGTTCGCCTTTGAGTACTTCGCAATATGAACGAATATCCTCAGGCGAAGGAGGTCCGACCGCAACAGGATCGACTTTGCCTTGGATCAGGCGTCTCCGAACGTGGACAAGATCAGAGATCAGCCATGTATCAGGTTCGCGCAGCTTGAGCGCCTCGTTTACCATTTCATTCAATTCGCTCTCTAGACGGACAACATCGTTCGGTGCTTCGTGATCGTCATACAGCGATGGGGTCGTTTTGACGCTGACAGGCTTCGCCTTGTCGGCAGCGACGATCGCGGTGTGGAGCTTTGACCATCGGGCAAGCCCGCCGCGCCGAATCTCATCGATGGGGAAGGGCAACTTCTTTAGGTTCTTGAGATCCGCTCTGGCTTTATATATCCCCAATTGCGGCGAAGTCAGGAACTGGTGGTAAACCGCAAAATCAGAACTGAGGAATAGCGCTAATGCCTTGAGTAGATCATCTGCGCTGTCATCTGCGCTAGCAATACTGATATATCGGGCTGGAACCGCAATGAACGAATCAGAGTAGATAGAAAATCGTCTTGCCGCGTCTACGATGACATGTGGAGGCCTCGAAACACGCAACGGGAGATCATCCCGCCCTTCTCGCAGATGAGCGTGCTCCTTCGTAATCTGGACGAGCGAGCCATGCGGGAAGGAGTAGATTCGGCCACAACCACGAAGCTTGTCCGTGTCGATGGTGTTCTTGTCTACAAGTTCGGATACATAGACTCCACTCGTCCGCAATTCGACGCCTTGGTTCATCTCCAGCCCGAGGCGTTTACGGACTACTTGCAGGCTATCGAACCGCCCGTCAAGGGATCGGAGTAGCTGTTGATCCAACTGGCTTCCCCACATTGCGATCTTCCAGACGAGCGGACTACCGGAAAGCGCTTCCTCGGCAGCGACCTCACGAATCTCACTACCATTAATAGTGACGCTCCAGGTATCCTTCTGCTCGTTTGGTCCATCTGGAGTATTGGCCAACTGGTTTGCGACAAGCGGCGAATAGGTTAGGATTGTTTTATCATTGTCATTCCAACTGCGCGGTCCGTGTAGTCCCCGTCTCTTCGAATAGAACATGGCCACGGCCGGTTCGCGCGAGCGTCCGGCGAAAAGGACTTCAGCAAGGTTCGCGAAATTGGCCACACACCAAACGTCGAGTTTGCTGAAGAACTTCTGCCGAAAAGCCTTGGACTCACTCTTGAAGAGAGTCATGGCTGGTACGAGCATTGCCGCAAGGCCCCCCGGTTGGAGCTGTCGAGTTACTTTCCAGAGGAATGCTTCGGCGAGTTGATTGCCTGTGACAGGCATTTCCTTCCTATTGGCTTGATCACGTATCCAGTCACGCGCGTGCTTATCCTTATCTTCAACGTCCTCCTGCTCATCATCCTTGGCCGGCTTCAGTTCCACCCAGGGAGGATTTCCTACCACCCAATGGTAGCGTCTCTTGCGTGACGATTCGGCCCATGTCGAGTGTGGATCGAAGAAATCAGCCTCGAAAATATTCTTGTCGTGAAGATCAGGCAGCTTGAAACTGGGGACCGCCGATAGGTCGGCCGGATTGACGTAGTCCAAAAGCGTCAGGATCAGGCTGAGTTCGGTGACGCGGCAGGCATCGCCATCGCGGTCCACTCCGAAGATGTGATCGACGAGCAGGTCGCGCAACTCGGAAGGCCGACGGATCGCGTTGCCATCATTGCGGACTCGGTTCTCAATGAGACGCCGGTAACATTGTACGAGGAACGCACCCGAGCCACACGAGGCGTCAAAGCAAGTCATCCCCTCCTTTAGCGGGCGGCGGTCATTCAGTTCCTCAAGCATGAAGTTGACGACAGGAACCGGTGTGTAGTAGGCACCCAGCTTCTTTCCGCGTGGTTGTTCCCTCGTAGGCTCATGGGCGTGCAGGAACTGCTCGTAGATAGCCGAGAGCGTTTCGACGGGAATGATCGAGAAATCATAAGCATCAAAGGCGAGATGCAACTGTCCATCGGGAGTGCCACCAGCAAATACGTCGGCGACTTTGCGCAGGTGTTCCTGCTTGGGTGCGGAAAGTCGCTCCCAATTTAGAGGAAAGACCGAGCCGTTGAGCCAGTTCTCCAACTCCTCCAGGAGAGATTTGAACGCAGTAAGCGTGGCATTCCTGGTGAACACATCGTTCGGGTCGATCTTCCACTCGCCGAGTCGGTAATCTGAGAGGATGTCGCGCTGACGAAGATACCAGAGGTATACGTACTTGCCGATCAGGGCATGTGAAGTACGCCATTCAAGACCAGAGTCGATCAAAAGCCCATCGAGCTTCTTGAGTTGCTTCAGGAGACTCCAATCCACGCGCCCCTTCGGTGTGACAAACTGGCCGTAGTCCCGCCAGATCGTGCCGTCGTCAATGGATTGGCTGCTGAATGCGCCCAGCACGGAGGCAATCTCCTGGAATTCGACTCGCCGATCCAGAATAGCCTTCGCGGCCCTACCGGTCGCTGCCCCACCGGTAGCGCGGGGGTAGTTGAAACTGGAGAAAAGCCGGACGTTGGCTGGGGTCCTGATGATGAGGAACGGAGCAGCGTTCTGATTCCACGTCAAGCGCCGGAATTCATTGGCCTCTTTCTCGTCATTAGCCTCGCAGACGTAAACCACCGGGACCAATACGTTGCGATGGGATTCCCTGGAATAGGGTTGCTGAAGGACGTACACGCCACGCAACTCCATTCGACTTTGGGCGCGGCGAAAAATGTGCGCATAATCGGGCGCTCGCCCCAAATCATCTCCGCAGATGTAATTGGGATTATCCCTGTAGTCCAGCCTGTCGATTAACTCGTCGACCTGCACTTCTTGCACGTACTCTCCAGCGGCCCGATGAATCGCCTGTTGGTCATCGGGCCACAAACATGCCCTCTGACGGCCCGATCTCCTACCCGTTCCAAGAGTCATCTTCTTCGACGTTGCGTCTTCATTGTAGCCGGGTCTGCGCCCCAGGCAAGGGGTGAGTGAAACGGATGTGGTCTTTTTCCAGGGGCGGGACTATTCGAGGGGGAAAGGGAGAGGCAAAAAGGCGAAGGTAGAAAGGCAAAGGGAAAATGGGAAGGGCGGGAGGTTGGGCGATTCTGGCACAATAATCAGTCGGAAGTCATCATTAGGCTTTTGACATTCTGGCCGCTGGTCTTAGAATTCTCAGGTGACGCGACATGAAAGAGGCTGCCCGGCAGGCGGCCGGTTTGCGGTGGATGTGGAGAGAAAGGGCTTTCCTATGCGGAACTCAATCCTGCCTATAGTAGTCCGGACCTGTCTCATTTTGTTGTCGTTGCTCTTCTGGGTCTCTGCGGTCGTGGGGCAGACTGAGCCCGTGGTCGGTCTCCATGGCAATACGCCACGGACCTTTGCGCTGAGCAACGCGCGGATCATCACCGGGCCCGGCATGGTGCTGGAAGGGGCGACCCTGCTGGTTCGCGATGACTGCATCGAGCAGGTGGGCGTCCATGTGGACGTGCCTCCGGATGCTGTGATTCGTGACCTGAGCGGAAAAACCATTTATCCCAGCTTCATCGACCTGCACACGGACTACGGCATGCCCGCTCCAGCAGAGGAGGCAAAGGCCAATGGCGCCGCGCACTGGAATTCGTGTGTGCTGGCACAACGACGGGCTTCGACCCTCCTGGGGCAGGACCCGACCGCCGCGGAGGAGCTGCGCAAAGCCGGATTCGGCGCGGTCGTGACCTTTCCCAAAGGCGGCATTTTCCGAGGGGCGGGGGCCCTCGTTCTTCTCGATCGCATGCGTCCCAACCAGATGATCCTGGTCGAGGACGTCGCGCAGGCGATGTCGCTGTGGCATCGAAACGGCAGACAATATCCGGTCTCGCTCATGGGGGCCGTCGCCCTCATTCGCCAGACCCTGCTGGACGCACAATGGTACGAGGAGGCCTGGACGAAGTTCCGACAGGTCAGCGCCGGGCAGGCCGCTCCCGAAACGAATCTGGCACTGGCGGCCCTGTGCCCGTGTGTGCGAAGGGACAAGCCGGTCGTCATGCAGGTTTCCGATGAGCTCGATATCTTGAGGGTTTCCAAGATTGCGCAGGAGTTTGGCCTGAACATGTGGGTCCTCGGATCGGGGCACGAATACCGCCGTCTGGCAGCGGTGAAAGAGACGGGCCTGCGCTTGATTGTTCCGGTCAACTTCCCCAAGGCCCCGGATGTCTCGTGTCTGGAGCAGGAGCTGCGCGTGGATCTGCGGGAACTGCGGCATTGGGATTTCGCGCCGGAGAATCCGGGGCGGCTGGCCAAGGGCGACGTCGATTTCGTCCTGACGACGACCGGTCTGAAATCCAGAAGCGAGTTTCTGGCCAAAGTGCGGCTGGCGGTCCGGCGGGGGCTCTCGGAGGAAGCGGCCCTGGCGGCCTTGACGACCAGACCGGCCGAGTGGCTGGGCGTGGCGCATATCCTGGGCAGTCTGCAAAAGGGCAAGCTGGCGAATTTCGTGGTTACCGACGGTGACGTGTTCGCCGGCAAGACGCAGATCCTCGAGACCTGGGTGGCCGGCGACCGCTTCATCGTAACGACTGAGCCCGACCTCGCCGTCCGCGGCCAGTGGGCCTTCGTCGCGGAAATACCGGAGAAACGGGTAGACGGCACCATGAAGATCTCCGGGACCGAGTCCAAGCCCAGCGTCGCGCTGAGTTTTCAGGGCAAAGAGACAAAGGCCCTGAGAGTGAACCGGCAGGACCGCCTCTTGACGCTGTCATGCCCCGGCGGCGCATTCGGCTGCGAAGGAACAGTGCGAATGACGGGGATCATCGAAGGCAAGACCATCAAGGGGCACGGACTCCTGGACGACGCACGCCGCTTCCCCTGGCATGCGGAAATCACGGCGCCCCCAAAGGGCGATTCCGAAACGGAGGAATCCTCAGGGCCGATCCGGATGGCCGCGTTTCCGCTGGTCTATCCTGAAGGGGCTTTTGGCCGAGCGACGCCGCCGGAAAGGCCGGAGGTTCTCCTGGTCAAGGACGCCACCATATGGACGTGCGGCCCCCAGGGGATCCTCAGTCCCGGCGACATACTAATCAAGGGTGGCAAGATCGCCCAGGTGGGTCGCAATCTGACGGCGCCGGAAGAGGCCGTGGTCGTCAGCGCCACCGGCAAACATGTCACCCCCGGGCTGATTGATGCGCACTCGCACCTGGCGATCACTGGCGGCGTGAATGAGTCGACCCATGCCGTCACTTCGGAGGTCCGCATCACAGATGCCATCAACAGCGACGATATCAACATCTACCGGCAACTGGCCGGCGGCTTGACAACGGCCTGCATCATCCATGGCTCGGCCAATCCGATCGGAGGGACGTACGCCGTCATCAAATTGAAATGGGGCGCTCTGCCGGAGGAACTGCTCTTGCGGGATGCCAAGCCCGGCCTGAAACTCGCGCTCGGCGAAAACGTCAAGCGGTCCTCCGAACGTTACCCGAATACTCGCATGGGCACGGTCGAGACCATCCGGGACGCTTTCCTGGCCGCCAAGGACTACCGCCGGCAGTGGCAGGTGTACCGGCAGCAGAGCCAGAAGAACCGGAATCTCATCCCGCCCCGGACCGATCTGCGGCTGGAGTGTCTCCTGAACGTTCTCGATCACAATATGCTCATTCATTGTCACGCCTACCGCCAGGACGAGATTCACGCCATGCTGGAGTTGGCCAACGAAGTCGGCTGCACCTTCGACGTGTTCATCCACGTTCTGGAGGGTTACAAGGTCGCGGCGGAAATGAAACAGCACGGCGCCATGGCCACGACGTTCAGCGATTGGTGGGCCTACAAAATGGAGGCGTACGACGCCATCCCCTACAACGGCGCTCTCCTGCGGGAACAGGGAGTCCTGGTCAGCTTCAACTCCGACAGCGTCGAGCTGGCCCGGCGGATGAACACCGAGGCGGCCAAGGCCGTCAAATACGGCCATGTCCCCCCGGAGGAAGCGCTGAAGTTCGTCACGTGGAATGCCGCCCGGCACCTGTGCCTGGAATCCCGTCTCGGCAGCCTGGAGCCGGGGAAGGAGGCGGATTTCGTGGTCTGGAGCCACTCCCCCCTTTCCGCTTACAGCATCTGCGAACAGACCTGGATTGAGGGCCGCAAGTATTTCGATATGGAAGCGGACCGGCAACTCCGGGAACAGGTCGCAGCCCAACGTGCGAAACTGGTGCAGAAGATCCTCAATGAGAACAGCAAAGCCAAGAAGGACCAAGACAACGCCGCAGAAAAGCCCGCCGATCCCAATCGTCCCGAAGATCCGAGTTGATATGGCGTCTCAGCGACTTGAGAGGAATAAAGAATGATACCGAAGATGCAACACGTTGGCCAAATCGTCTTTCTGGGGATTCATATGATGGCGGTCGTGGCGTGCGGCCAGATTCCCGCGGCGCCGCCGCAACAGCCGATCGCCCTGGTCAACGCCACCATCCACCCCGTCTCCAGTGAGGCCATCGAGACCGCCGCCCTGGTGATGGACCAAGGCAAGATCGTTGACCTGGGGACGGATATCGAGATTCCCCCGAATGCGATCAAGATCGACCTCAAGGGCAGGCACATCTATCCAGGCCTGATCGAAAGCCATTCGGTGCTGGGACTGACCGAGATCGGCGGCGTGGACGTCACGAACGACTATGCCGAGCGGGGCGACATCAATCCCAATGTCCGAGTGGAGGTGGCGGTTAACCCCGACTCCGAACATATTCCCGTCGCGCGCGCCAACGGCATCGCGCTGGCGGTGGCGGCGCCGACCGGCGGTTTGATTGCCGGCCGATCCGCATTGCTCATGACCGATGGCTGGACGTGGAAGGAAATGACCTTGAAGGCCCCGCTCAGCATGATGATCAATTGGCCGAACATGAGAATGGGCAGCGACGAGGACGAAGCGTCCAAGCAGCAACAGGACCGCATCAGGAAACGGATCGAGATCCTGGACAAGGCGGTGGAAGACGCCCGCGCCTACAAGACCGCCATCGAATCTCCCAAAACGGACGAGCATTTCCCCCCAATGGACGTCCGCTGGGAGGCGCTGGTCCCGGTGCTGCGCGGGGATCTACCGGTCTGGATTCGGGCCGATTCTCTGCTGGAAGTCGAAGCGGCGGTCAGTTGGGCCGGCAAACACCGGTTCCGCGCGGTACTGGTGGGAGGCAGCGACGCCGGGTACTGTGCCGATCTGCTCAAAGAGAGAGGGATTCCGGTGGTGGTTACGTCGGTCTTGAGCCTGCCGGACCGGCGCGACGCCGACTTTGACGAGCCTTTCACTCTGCCTCTACGGCTCTATCGGGCCGGCGTGAAGTTCTGTATCGCCTCCGGCAGTGCCTCCGGTCTTCGCAATTTGCCCTATCACGCCGCCAAAGCCGCCGCCTATGGTTTGCCCAAGGACGAGGCCCTCAAGGCGATCACCCTCTACCCCGCCCAAATCCTGGGAGTAGCGGATCGCGTCGGGAGCCTCGAAAAAGGAAAGGACGCCACCCTGATCGTGACCGACGGCGATCCCTTGGAGATTACCACCCGCGTGAGCGAGCTGTTCATCCAGGGTCGGAGAATTGACCTCGCCAACAAACACCAGCGACTCTATGACAAGTACCGTCAGCGGTATCGCCAGGCGAATGCCGTGGAACCACCCTCGAAATGATGGGGAAGAAATCAGGAACCACTCCCAGGCAACCCCGAGCCGAAAGGAGTACCGGACGCCGTCGCGAACCCAGTAGACGAGTTCTTCTCGGTTTTGGGCGAGAGCTACAGTCCGAAGGCGAGACCGACGCCGGCGTTCCAACTGCTGTAGTCGCCGGCGAAATCGCGACTGACGTATCCATTCAGCGACAGGCGGTCGCCGCGGAGGGCCAGGCCCGCGCCGACGGTTTGGTAGTTGTCAATCGCCGCCTCCTGCAGGAACCGGGTGTCGACGAAGAAGCCGTTGGCGTAGAGCGACTGGGCGGTCCAGAGCGGGAAGTCCACCATCAGGCCGTTCTTCAGGACATCCTGCTCGATCTGCGGATCGATCTCCACGTCCTCGATCTTCAGCTCCAGACTGTTGAAGTGTGAGAACTGGTTGGCCACGACGAGCAGGATGTCATGGGAAAGCTGGAATTCGAGGCGGCTGGCGACACCGAACTGGTTCAGCAGTCCGCCCGCGGCGCCGTCGTAGGTCCCGAAGCCATGCAGGCCGATGAAGGGGGTAATCTGCCAGCCGAATTTGCTTTCCTCGTCGCGGACGAACGGGCGGATACCGAGCCCGAGGTCGGAGCCGCCGCCGTAGATGGCGGTGCCTTCGGTGTCCATATACTGTCCGCTGGGATTGCCGATCAGGGAGAAGTGACGTCCGAAATTCAGCCACCAGGGGATATTGATCTCGTAGTCGGCACTCTCGGCGGTCCCGACGGGCGTGTCGGCCTCGGATTGGCGGGTATGGAACCAGAGGGCGGCGTAACCGCCCGGCTCGCTGCCGCGCATGACGCGGGCGGCCGGGGAGAGCCCAAACGTGCCAAAAGCCCGGTCGGCGAGGCGGGCGGTCGCGGAGGACGGGTTGCCATCGGTGATCGCGGCGGCGGAACGCTCGGCGGCGGCCTGGAGCAGCTTGGCTGCCTCGTCGTTGCCTTCCTTGAGCAGCCAATCGGACAACTGGTCCTCCAAGTCATCGCGGTCGGTCCCGGTGAAGGTCCGATTCAGGCCGGTGAGCGGCGAAGTGATGGTCAGTTGGGTCGTGCCCTGGACCGTGACCGCCACCGCGTTGGGAATGCCGTAGTACGTCAGGCTGCCCGTGAAGTCGTTCCCGAGCAGTGGGGCGAAGGCGCCCTCGTTATTGACGAGCGCCTCGACCAGATCGGGAAGGGAGCTGGCGGTCTGAGTGATGGTCCCGCCGCTGTAGGTCGCCTCCACGCCGAAAAGGTCGGTCGCACCCGCAACGGCCGAGGTGACGAGAAGGATGGCAGTCGTGACAATGGCAAGCGAAGTCCGTTTCATAGAGACCTCCTGGAGCAAGCTCATCGAGATAGCCCGAGTGAATGGATCATTCCCTGCGTGTCGGGCCCAAGACACGCTACGGTGTTTTCGTACCGGCGGTCGCCAAGGCCCAAAGGGTGTTATCGTTCTCCGCGCACCGCTTTCTTGAGAATTGGCTTTTGCAGAATGGACCTTGGGCCTGCTTTGGGAAGGAGGGATCTTGTTCCTCGCTATCGTCAACCTCGCGGCCTTGGGCCCGTCGTCCTGTGAAGCGTGTGCTATCTGGACTGCTCCAGGCCCTCGAGGGATACGGGCTCGGCGCCCGGGGCGGCGAGGCCGCGGCGCGGGAGGAGGGAGCCTTCCAGGCGGTAGAGGGCGACCAGGGCCTTGAAGTAGTTGGCGATCGCGCGAACCTCGGCGATCTGGCTGACGACGAGGTCCCGCTGGGCCTGGGCGACGAGCAGGGACGTGGATTTGCCGACGCGGAACTTCTCCGTCTCGACGCGGAGTTTCTCTTCCTGGAACTTGCGCGTGGCCGCCGTGGCGGCGATCTGCTCGCGCAGGCTGGTGACCACGACATGGGCCGACCGGACATCGACTTGGGCGAGTTGGATCAGGTTCTCCAGGGCTTTGATCGACTGCTGTTTGGAGATGACGGCGCGCGTGTGACGGGCTCGCGCGGCCCGGTTGCCCAGGGGCAGCTCGACCAGCAGCCCCCCTTCCACATCGTAGCTCGGACCGTCGAGATCGCGGGTCGCATCGATAAAAGTCCCGGCGTATCCCGTCTTGCCAAAGGTAATGAACGCATCGAGACGGGGCAACAGGCCGTTACGGGTCCTCACCACCTCCAGCTCGTCGCGGCGGATCAACAGGCGCGCCTGATTCAGGTCCGGCCGCATTTTCAGGGCCACCTGAACATGCTGTTCGACGGGATCGAGCGGCGTTTCGGGCAGCTCGATCCGATACTCCAGGAGGATATCCGTGTCCCAGTTGATCGTCTCCGACGGATTCAGCAGGCGCAACAGATTCAGACGCTCCCGGGCCAGACTGGTCCGCGCGGTAATCAGGTTCTCCCGCCGCAGCGCCAGCTCCGCCTGAGCGGCGGCCAACTCGGTCTCCGCCAGCGTGCCGATGTTGATCCGTTCCTGGGCCTCGGCCATCTGCTGCTCGGCCAGGCGCAGGGAATCCGTGTAGATCGCAATCTGGCGCTGGGCCATGGCGTAGTCCCAGAAGCTGGACTCCACCTGCTCCACAAGCACCTCGGTGAAGCCACGCAGCTCGTACTCGGAGATCTCCGTATCGATCCGCGCCTGGTTCACGCGGGCCAGGTTGGCGCGGACGCTTTGGCCGCGCAGCAGCGCCTGGGTCACCGTGACGCCCAGGCGATTGGCGACGAAGGTGTCCTCGTAGAGCGACGAATCATTGGAACTCGTGGTGGCATCCAGTGCCACGGCAGTGCCGCTGGGAAAGAGCTTGTCCAGCGCGAGCGTGCCGGCCCGGCTGTCGACGATCACGGACTCATCCACGCCGCTCTGGGCACGGGAAGGCCGGTCGGCAATGCTGCGTCGTTGGGACGCCTGCCCGCTCAACAGGGGATCGAAGATCGCCTGTTCCTCGTCCACGAGCGTGCGGCTGATCTCCGGCGTCATTCGCTGCACGATGAGTGCCTTGTTGTTCTCGATGGCGAGCAGGATGGCTTGTTGCACCCCGATCCGCAGCGGCTCGACCGGCGAACTTTGTACGGGCGACGCAGGCGTCGCCCCTACAGGGGGCTCTCCCGTTGCGGCGGGGGAGGAAGAGAGAAGGAAGGCACAGATCACTTGCGCGGCACTACGAAGGACCGGGGACAGATACGCAATCGACATAAACGGCACTTCACAGGTTAGGCGTTGACAGTTTCTGGCACGGGTCCGTCGGAGGTGGCGCCGGGGGCGCGACGCTCAAAAAGCGAATACACCACAGGGACGAACACAAGCGTAATCATCGTAGAGCTGACCAGGCCTCCAATCACCACGCGGGCCATCGGGGCCTGCGCTTCGCCTCCCTCGCCGAGTCCCAGGGCCAGGGGCACCAGCCCGATGATCGTGGTCAGTGCCGTCATGAGGATGGGGCGCAGGCGCCGGCGGCCGGCCTCCTCGATGGCCTCCCGCAGCGGCATCCCATCCCGGCGCCGCAGAAGATTCGTATGATCCACCAGGAGGATGGCGTTGTTGACCACGATGCCGCCGAGCATGATGCAGCCGATAAAGGACTGGATGTTGAAAGTCGTGCGCGTGAAGAAGAGCATCAGGAGCACGCCGATGGCGGCCAGTGGCACGGAGAACATCACGACGAAGGGATCGCGCAGCGACTCGTACTGGCAAGCCATGACCATGTAGACGAGCACGAGGGCCAGAATGCAACTGAGCAGCAGCTCGCGGTAGGCCTCCTGCTGCTCCTCGTAGTCGCCGCCGAAGCCGAGGGTGAACTCAGTCGGCACCGGCACGGACCGGAGCCGTTCGCGAATATCCGCGAGGACCGAACCCATATCGCGTCCGCTGATTTCGGCCCGGACCGTGATGAGCCGTTCCTGGTCCTTGCGCTCGATCAGCACAGGTCCGCTGCGGGGCACGACATCCACGACGTTGCGCAGGACGACCGGCTGACCGTCCGTGTTGGTGAGAGTCAGGTCCAGGATATCCCGCAGATCGGATTTCTCCGCGTCGCGCAGCTTGACGAGAATGGTGAACTCATCCCCGAACTGGCGATAGTAGCCCGCCCGGGTCCCGGAGAGAATCGTCTGGAGGGCGTTGGCGATTTTGGAGACGGTCAAGTGCATGTCGGCGGCTTTCTGCCGGTCGATGAGGATCAGCTCCTCGGGCCCGCCGGGATCGCGGCTGAGCCGCGTATCCGCGACGCCCTCGACCTGCTTCACGATCTCCTGCACGCGCCGGGCCAGCGCATCGGCGGTCGGGAAATCGTGGCCGCGGACCTCCACCTCGATCTGGTTGGCGGACGACGAACCCATGCGCAGGACGAACAGGCCCTGGCTGGTGCGGGTTCGGACGATCACGCCCGGGATCCCGCTGAGCCGGCGGCGTAGATCGTCGGCGATCTGCTGGCTGGAGCGCGTCCGCTCGGCCTGGGGCACGAGCGAGATGCGGATCTCGCCGGTGTGACCGCCCGAGCCGTAGCGCGAGCCGCCCGCCGTCGTGACAACATTGCGGATCTCGGGCACCGCTTTCGTGACGAGCTCTTCGAGGAGGCGGACCTTGTTGTCGAGCACCTCCAGGCGCGTGCCCACCTGCATCTCGGCTTCCACGCGGACCTCGCCTTCATCCGTGGCCGGCATGAGCTCCGCGCCGATATGGGGGATCAGCAACAGGGTGGCGCCCAGAGTAGCCGTGGCCGCAACCACCACGAAGAGGCGGTGGTTCAAGGAAATGTGCAGGACACTCTTGTAAGCGTTCTCCATGCCCTTGAGCCATCGGCCGGTACTTTCATAGACCCATTGCCCGATCCCCCGCCGCTCGGCCGCGGGCCGGACGGAGGAGAGCACACGGGCGCACAGCATCGGCACCAGGGTCAGGGCGGCCGCCAGCGAGCACATCAGAGAGAAGCCAATCACAATCGAGAGCTGCTTGAACATGACGCCCGACATACCCCGCATGAACACCAGGGGCAGGAACACCACCACCGTGGTCAACGTGCTCGCGATGACCGCCGCCGTCACCTCCTGGGCGCCCTCCACGGCGGCGCGCAGCAGCGGCCGGCCCTCCTCGCGCAGGCGGTAGATATTCTCGAGAACGACGATGGCGTTGTCGACCATCATGCCCACGCCGAGCGCCAAGCCGCCCAGCGTCATGAGGTTCAAGGTCAGATGCCCGAAGTACAGCAGGGCGAAGGTCGCAATGATGGAGATGGGAATCGCGGTGCTGATGATGATCGTGCTCCGCACGTTGCGCAGGAACAACAGGAGGATGCCGACGGCCAGCAGGCCGCCGTAGACGGCGGAACTGCCCACGTTCTCGATCGAGCGCTGGATGTACTCGGAGGTATCCAGCAGGGGGACGATCTTGATCTGCGGGATGTCCTGGTTGATCCGCTCCAGCTCCTTGAGGGCAGCCTGGGCCACCTGGACCGTGTTCTTTCCCGATTGCTTGTTGACCGACAGCCACATCCCCGGCACGCCGTTGACCCGCACCAGCCGCGTCACCTTCACCCAGGAGTCCTCCACCAGGGCGATTTCCCGCAACTGGATGGGCACGCCCTGGCGCATGGCGATGACCGTGTCCTGCAACTGACGCAGGTCCGTGTATTCCCCGGGGGTCCGGATGGTGATTTCGAGATTGCCTTTCTCGATCTGTCCGGCGGGCACGTTCACGTTGCCCTCGCGAATCTGGCCGACGATCTGGTCCAGGGGGATGGCCAAGGCATTGATCTTGGCCGGGTCGAGCTGGACGTGGATTTCGCGTTCCAGCCCGCCGCGAATGTCCACCGCCGCCACGCCCGGCACGCGTTCGAGCCGATACCTCACCTGCTCATCGATGATCAGGCGGGTCTGGACCGGATCGAGGTTGCTGGAGGCGCCCAGCATCAAGATCGGGAACGCGGCGAGATCGAACTTCCGCAACGTGGGCCGGTCGGCTTCTTCGGGCAAGTGGTCGATGATCCGGTCCAGGCGGTCACGAATGTCGTTGGAGGCCGTGTCGAGGTCGGTCCCCCAGGCAAAGGTCACGCGGACGCTGCCATTGCCCTCGACGCAGGTCGAGGTCATCTCCTCCACCCCGGGCACCGCGCTGAGCGCCTGCTCGATGGGGCGCGTAATCAGCTCTTCGATCTCCTCCGGGCCGGCGTTCGGATACGCGCAGGAGACGCTGATGGTCGGGTAGGTGATGTCCGGCATCAGATCGATGGGCAGCCGCGTCAGGGAGATCCCGCCCAAGACGATCACGATCAGGATCACCATGATCGTAAAGATGGGCCGATGGACGGAGAACTGCGCCAGATTCATCGTGCCGCCCCCGGCTGCGTGACGCCCGGACCGTCAGGGGAGCCCGGAGACGCTGCTTTTTGTCCTTCTCCAGCCGTCTTGGGCTCGGGCACCGTGATGCGCGACCCCTCCTCGAGGAGGTGATTGCCCAGGGTCACCACCGAGCCGGAGACCTGCAGGTCCACGAGTTCCACGGTTTCACCATTGGCGATCCCGACCGTCACGGGCACGAAGCGGACCTGCAAGGCCGGCCCCTTGGACGACCCCTTCTGGGCCGGCGGACTCGACGCCGTGGCCACCGCATTGCCCACGAGGAAGACGCCCTGCCGGCCGTCGCGTCGCACGAGGGCGCTGAAGGGGACGAGCGTCGCGTTTGCGTGCGTGGCGAATTCGACCTGCGCCCGCACGAACATACCAGGCTTGAGCCGATGGTCGGGATTGGGAATATCGATCTCGATGCGGGCCTGACGCGAGGTCTCCTTCACGAGCGGGGCAATGCGCCGGATTCGGCCCGCAAACGTCTGGCCGGGATAGGCATCGGTCGTGACGAGGGCCTGTTGCCCGATGACCATCTTGGGATAGTCCCTCTCGATCACGAAGACCACCGCCACCAAGGGATTGTTCTCGAGGATCGAGACGATCGGCTGGTTCATCTGCACCAGGGCGCCCTCATCCACAAACCGCTCCCCTACCACGCGATTGGGATCGCCCGCCTCCCAGAAGGCCCGGACCTGGGTATACGACAGTTGGAGTTTGGCCCCCTCCAGGGCCGCCTCTCTCTGTGCCACCTGGGCCAGCGTGACCTTCAGTTGCGTCTGGCTGGCATTGTACTGGGCCGAAGCGGCGTCCAGTTCCGCAGCCGAGGCGATCTTCTTCTCGCGGAGGGCCGTAATCCGCTCGTACTCGCGCCGAGCCAGGTCCAGGGCACTGGCCCCGTTCTCCGCGTTCGCTTTGGCCACCTGCAGCTCCGCCCCGGCCTGTTCCACCTGCCGTGAGAACTGCTCATCGTCAAGAACCGCGATCACATCGTTGCGGCCGACGCGGTCGCCGATATCGACGAGCAGCTTCTTGAGCCAGCCGGCCGCCTTCGGCGCGACCACGAATTGGGATTGCGGCACGAGCGATCCGGTGAAGACCCCGGCATCTCGGATCGTGTCCTTCCGAACCGGCTCCACCTCCACCGCCACCGGGGCGGCCGAACGGTCCGGTCCGCCCTTCCCGGCGGAAGCCACGATGCGTCGATGGGCCTCCCATGCGGTTGCGCCAATGGCGAGAACGATGAATACACCCGCGGCAAGTCTCTTCATTCACTCAATCTCTCACTGCGTTGGACCATCAATACACAGGGCCGGCCTTCGGTCGGCCCGCCGTCCGGGGTCCTGAGTCCCTCCCGGGACCGCCGATCTGGGTCCCCCAACGCAGAATTTCGCGTTGGGGGCCCCGAGCCCGATCTCGATCGGCCTCCTGTGCCAATCAGGAGCCTGGCGTTCCCCAAGACTTCATCCGCTCTACTTTAAGCCATCACGGCGAGCCGTCAACAAAAAACGGCCGCTTGAAGGCGAGACGCTCCGCCGATAGGATGAGGACGCAGTCAGCGGGAGCTGACGCGGCGTCGAGAGGTTTGTCTCCACGCAGAGGATGTGACTCAACGGTGTGAGAAGGACTGGCCTGGAATGAAGTCACAAGCACTGAGCTTATCCGACGGATTGTTGAGCGCGGCCTCGGCCACGCGACTGGCCGGCCGCGTTGCCTCCATGGACGCCTATCGCGGACTGGTGATGCTCCTGATGATGGGCGAGGTCCTGGAGTTCAGCCGCGTGTCCCGGGCCTTGCCAGGCAACGGGTTCTGGGCCCTTCTCGCGTATCATCAGACCCATGTCGAGTGGGTCGGCTGCATCCTGCACGATATGATCCAGCCGTCCTTCTCTTTCCTGGTGGGCGTGGCGCTACCCTTCTCGCTGGCCCGTCGGGCCACGGAGGGACAGCCGCAGTGGCACCGGACGTTGCACGCCTTCTGGCGGGCGCTGGTGCTGATCCTGCTGGGCGTGTTCCTGCGGTCCATCGGCCGCGGGCAGACGTACTGGACCTTTGAGGATACCCTGACGCAGATCGGCCTGGGCTACGGCTTTCTGTACCTGCTGGCCCTGCGTTCGGCCCGGGTGCAGTGGGCGGCACTGGCGGTCATCCTCGTCGGCTATTGGCTGGCGTTTGCGCTCTACCCTCTGCCGGGCGCCAACTTCGATTGGGCCCAGGCGGGTATGCAACCCGACTGGGTACACAATCTCACCGGCTTTGCCGCGCATTGGAACAAGAACACCAACCTCGCGTGGGCGGTGGACACCTGGTTCATGAACCTGTTCCCGCGCGAGCACCCATTCACGAACAACAGCGGCGGGTACTCCACCCTGAGCTTCATTCCGACGCTGGGCACGATGATCCTCGGCCTGCTCGCGGGCAATGTCCTCCGCAGCACGCGAACGCCGATGGGCAAGGTGCGCTGGCTGGCTACCGCAGGGATCGTCGGACTCGGAGCCGGTTTGCTGTTGGGGGCCGCCGGCATTTGTCCGATCGTCAAGCGGATCTGGACACCCTCCTGGGTGCTCTATGGCGGCGGGTGGTGTTTCCTGCTCCTGGCGGGTTTCTACCTGATCATGGACATGGGGAAATTCCGGTCCTGGGCTTTTCCGTTGACCGTGGTCGGCATGAACTCCATCGCGGCCTATATGATCGCGCATCTGTTCGTCGAGTTTCTCTTCAAGACCTTGCCGCTGCACTTGGGCCGAGGCGTCTTCGAGGTGTTCAGCCCCGCCTATGAGCCACTCCTGCTTGGTGCCGGGGTGTTGTCGATCGAATGGCTCATGCTGTGGTGGATGTATCGGCGCGGGCTCTTCCTGCGGGTGTAATGCCTGACACAAACACGTACCAGTGCTGATGTCTATGGCGCGCGCCGCGCGAGTTTCTCAACGTTGACATCGCAAAAGTCGGGATGGGCGTAAACCCAATTGTGGTAGCTTTCCAGGTCATTGAAAGGCAGACAATCGGCAACGGTGCCGTTGGGATTGTAGTGCGTGATCCAGAGCATGCCGCCCCGCCACTCGGCCTGCCAATCCCCCGGGAGCGAGCCCAGCAACGCACGATCCACCGGGATCGCCACGCCCTCCGCAACAGTACCGCTTTGGGCGCGATGGTATCCTCGCCAGCCTCGTCCGCCGGGGCTGGTCTCGGATAGGAAGATCGTATCGAGGGCGAGATACAGCGCGATGGCGCAACAAATGACGACCGCGCCAAACGGCACAGCTCGAACTGCATAACGATCTTGCGGTTTCATGGTTCTGCCCTTTCCCAGAGGTTTCTGCTGCCTCCCAAGAACAAACTCAACAAAAACTCACGATCTTGCGCGCCATTTTCGCTTTTCCGCATTTCTTTTGAGGGATCACGGCGGCGGGGCTATACTGATGGAGGACGTCTGGTGGAAACGTGGTGCAGCGTAGTGAACCGCGCCGGAAATCACGGACAAGCGCAGACCCGTGAGATGGCCGGCTGGCATGGGCAGGGAGAAACGCCGTGGGCCGCAATGACTACACCGACATGGGGGGAACGGAAGAGGCCTTTCTCACCACCCATTGGTCCCTGATCGAAGGCGTAGCCTCTGCCGACCAGGACCACCGCTTGGCCCTGATTGGCGTGCTGATGGATCGGTATTGGAAGCCGGTCTACTGCTATCTCCGCCGCAACGGGCACACCAATGAAGAGGCCAAGGACCTGACCCAGGGCTTCTTTCACGAGGTAGTGCTGGAGCGGCGCCTGGCCGAGAAAGCCGATCCGGCGAAGGGCCGGTTTCGCTCCTTTCTGCTGATGGCTCTGAACCGCTATCTGGCCAACATGCGAAAACACGAGGCACGTCAGCGGCGCATGCCGGCGGGCAAGCTCGTCCCGCTGGAGATGATCGAGCCGCCTGAATTGTCCCAATTAGTGGCCGAATCGGACCCCGAGGATTGCTTCAACTACGCCTGGGTCTCGGCTCTGCTGGAACGGGTTTTGGAGGATCTCGAAGGCGATTGCCACCGGGACGGCAAGACCGCTCACTGGCATCTCTTTCATGACCGCGTGCTGGCGCCGATCCTGGAGCGAACCGACCGGGTCCCGCTCGCCGACCTCTGCACCCGATACGGCATCGAGGACGAGGCCCAGGCCTCGAACATGGTCGTCACCGTCAAGCGGCGTTTCCAGAAGCTCCTGCGGGAGCACCTCCGCAAGTCGGTGATGTCCGAGGAGCTTCTCGCGGATGAGTTGAACGAAATCAAGCGATTCTTCCCAAAAATCGCACAAGAAGACGGCTGAACGTGGAATGTGCTGTGAGAGCGCCGCCGTGGATTCTGCCCGAGAAAGGGTAGGTGCAGATCATGCGCAAGAAACCGATATTCAGCCTGGACCCCGACCAACTGGAACGACTGTTCTCCCTTGGGACTGGCGGTCAAGACCCTGCCGAAGAACAGCAACCGCAAGCGGATGCCAGCGGGGAAGGAAAAGCTCCGCTGGATGCTGCATCTGGAGAGCGGCAGCCGCCGGGTGAGGCCCCCTCGGCCGAGGTCACCGCGTCTCTCGCGGGCCTGGAGCAACCGGGCGGTCAGATCGGCCCGTACAAGCTTCTTCGTATCTTGGGCGAAGGGGGTATGGGGATCGTCTATCTGGCGGAGCAGATCAAGCCGGTCCGTCGGAGAGTGGCGCTGAAGATCATCAAACCCGGCATGGACTCCAAGCAGGTCATCGCCCGCTTTGAGGCAGAGCGCCAGGCGCTGGCCCTGTTGGATCATCCCAATGTCGCCCATGTCTATGATGCCGGCACGACGGAAGCAGGCCGGCCGTACTTTGCCATGGAGTATGTCCAGGGCATACCCATCACCGAGCACTGCGACCACCAGAAGCTCACGATCGAGGAGCGGCTCAAGCTCTTTGTGCAGGTCTGTGAAGCCATCCAGCATGCGCACCAGAAAGGAATCATCCACCGGGATATCAAGCCTTCGAACATCCAGGTCTGCATCCAGGGCGAACAGGCTATCCCGAAGGTGATCGACTTCGGGGTCGCCAAGGCCCTCAGTCAGCCCTTGACCGAGCGAACGCTGGTGACCGAGCAGGGCCAGTTGATCGGCACGCCGGAGTACATCAGCCCGGAGCAGGCGGAGATGACGAACCAGGACGTTGACACCCGCTCGGACATCTATTCGCTGGGGGTGCTCTTATATGAGCTGTTGACGGGGACCTTGCCCTTTGAGTCGCAGATGCTCAGGAGAGGCAGTCTGGAGCAGATGCGTGCAGTCCTCCGCGAAGAGGAGCCCAAGACTCCGAGCACACGGGTCAGCAGTCTGGATAGGGAGACCTCCACAAAGCTGGCCAAGTGTTCTCAAAGCGATCCGGCCACGCTTCGGCGCAAGCTCCGCGGCGACCTGGATTGGATCACGCTCAAGGCGATGGAGAAGGACCGGATGCGGCGGTATCAAACGGCGCACGCCCTGGCGGAGGACATCGAGCGGCACCTGAACAATGAGCCCGTATCGGCCGGGCGGCCCGGCACGCTCTACCGGTTCCACAAGCTGGTGCGGCGGAACAAGGGGGTTTTTGCCGCCGTCGCCGTCGTGGCAGCCGTGCTTGTGCTTGGAGCGCTCGCGAGCACTTGGCAGGCCATTCGCGCGATCCAGGCGGAGCGCGAGCAAAGCCGATTGCGTGAGGACGCCGTAGCGGCTCAGGAAAAGGAGGTCGGGCTACGTCAGCAGGCCGAAGCCAAGGAACTGGCCATGCGCCAACTTGCCTATGCTTCCGACGTGAGCGTGGTACAACAAGCGCTGGATAGGAACGACTTGGGCCGTGCCCGGCGGCTTCTGGACGCCCATCGACCCGCCCCTGGTGAGGTCGATCTCCGTGGTTGGGAGTGGCGTTACCTGTGGCAGGAGTGTCGCAGCGACGCGCTCCACGAGTTGTGCCGCTATCCGAACTGGGCCTACTCGGTGGCATATTCCCCCGACGGCAAAGTGCTCGCGGTCGCCGGGCTGGGCCAGGAGTTCGTCGAGATCTGGGATGTGCCTGGGCGCAGGCGAATTCGCACTCTTCAGCCGAATGACGGCCACTTCGTAGCGTTCTCGGCGCGTGGCGATCTGCTGGCGACTGCCGCCGGAAACCAGATCCGACTCTGGCGGACCAACGCCTGGGAGTGTGTGCACCAACTTCGTGCTGCCGGTCGTGTCCAGTTCCTCAAGTTCTCGCGTGACGGGCGGCGGCTAGCCTGCGTGAGCTATCCGGATGAAGCCACCGTGTGGGAGGTTAGTCAATGGACCGAAGTTCGTCGAATTCGCGGCGTAAGGCCTTCGGGCAGGCACGTAGGCGTGCTGGACTTTTCACCGGACGACAAGGCCCTGGTCATCGGGGATGACAGTCGTCGCCTTGAAGTGATTGACCTCGCCAGCGGAAACAAGAATTTCGATATTCCGGAGGCCCACCCGGACTCCACGACCTCCGTGGCTTGGTCACCGAATGGTTCTGTTATTGCCTGTGGCAGCGCTTGGTTAGGTGGTCCGATCCGGCTTTGGGATGCCGCCTCCGGCGAATCCCTCGGAGCGCTGGAAGGACACACCTCGTGGGTTTCCAAATTGATCTTCTCCGCGGACGGTACGTCGCTTTATTCGACCGGCGGCGACCAGACCATCCGGATCTGGGATGTGGGGCAGCGCCGGTGCCTGGCTACCCTCCGGGGTCACCAAGATGAGATCACTGGGCTGGCGCTTTCGCCGGATGGCACCACGCTGGCGAGCGCTTGCAAGGACGGTGTCGTCGCTTTCTGGAGTGCTCTGCACCGCCCAGAAGAAGAACAGCCCAGACTGATCTCGGCGGGTCGATGGGTTTGGCCTACCTTCGCTCCGGACAGCCGGGTATTGGCGGTGCCGCGCGCGGGGACCGTCAGCCTGTTCGATTTGGCCACATCCAAAGAGATCGAGCAGATCCCCGCGCGGGGCACCGACGTTCGCACGGTCGTTTACTCACCCGACGGGACCCTGCTGGTCAGCATGGACCGGAGTGGCAAAATACGCGTGTGGTCCTGTGCCGACCGTAGCCTGCTGCGGGAATTGAACGATCCCAACACTCTGATTTACCCGATCGGCTTCCGACCAGACAGCAGGCGGCTACTCTCCGTTGACGGGAAGGGAAAGGTAATCTGGTGGGATACGCTCACGTGGCAACCCGCTCGAAGCTTTGTGCTGGAGATGAAATCTCACTCGATCGAAGCTCTCTCGCCGGATGGTTACCTCTTGGTGGTCGGTACGGACACGGGAGCTGTGCACTGGCTGAACGCCGAGACGGGAGAAGTTCTGGCTCCGCCGAGCGATGCCCACCGGTCTCGCGTGGTCGGAATCGCCTTCTCTGCGGATGGCACGCGGGCCGCCAGTGTCTCCTGGGACGGCACACTGGCAATTTGGAGTCCTTCCTCATTCCAACCGATCGCCCATTTCAGAGGTCACATGCTGGCAGCCCTGGCGGTGGCGTTCTCCCCCGATGGCCACCGGTTGGCCACGAGCAGCGTCGGCCGTGAGGCTGTCAGACTCTGGGATCTGTCAACTCACCGCGAGCTTATGACACTCCCGGGACAGGGCGCCAACTTCAATTCTGTAGCCTTTTCCCCGGACGGCCGATGGCTGGCAGCCTGTAGCGAGGAAGGCACGCTCCACCTCTGGCGTGCCCCGTCGTGGGCGGAGATTGAAGCGGCGGAGAAGGGCCTCCTGAGCCAACAATCACCGTAACCGGAATTGACCCGTTGCTTCATAGTAGGAGAAGACCACGGTGAGAAGACTGACAAGGATTTGGTCTGTGCCAGTAGTGGTTCTTTTGTCCGGCTGGATGACGCTGGGATGGATGGGCTGTGCCCAACCCTCCGGGCAGCCGCGTGCAGATTTCGGGAAGGAACAGCAGGTAGTCTGCTCGACCCCGACCGCCTTCGCCGATGGCACACTGTCCGCCTCCCAATGCGAGCAGATCGATCGCGTCGTGACGGCGGTTCTCACCGGCACGGGCGCCCCCAGTGCCTCGGTTGCGGTCGTCTGGGACGGGAGGATCGTGTACGAGCACGCGTATGGTTCCGCGCGCTTCGCCCCACCGACACCGGCGACCCGGGCGATGCGATACAGCATCGGGTCGGTGAGCAAGCAGTTCACCGCCGCGGCCGTGCTGCTGTTGGCCGAAGAGGGGCGCTTGTCCCTGAACGACAAGGTGGGCCAATGGCTCCCGGATCTGACCCGCGCGAAGGATGTGTCGATTCGCCGGCTTCTGTCGATGACCTCCGGGTACCAGGACTACTGGCCCCAAGACTATCTCTTCCCGGCCATGCGCGAGCCCATTACGCCGCAGGGCGTCTTGGACCGGTGGGCGCACAAACCTCTCGACTTCGAGCCTGGCAGCAAGTGGCAGTACAGCAACACGAACTACATCATCGCCGGTCTGATCGTGGAGCGGGTCAGCGGCATGCGCTTGGTCGACTTCCTGCAACAGCGCATCTTCACGCCACTGGGCATGAGTTCCGTTCGGGACATCGACGCGGGACCGCTCGGCGCAGAGGACGCCCCCGGCTGGTTACGGAACGCGCTGGGACCTCTGCGTCCCGCGCCCAAGGAGGCGCCGGGATGGCTGTTTGCCGCGGGTCAACTGGCGATGACCGCGCACGATCTGGCCCTGTGGGACATCTCGGTCATCGAGCAGACCCTCCTGCAGCCGGCTTCGTACCGGACCATGCAGACGGAGGTCCTGCTCGCCAGCGGAGTGGCCTCCGGGTACGGGCTCGGGGTCCGCGTCGCCACCGTGGGCGGACGGCGACAGGTGGCGCACGGGGGAGCGATCTCCGGGTATGTCAGCGCCAACCACATCTACCCGGACCAGCGTGCGGCCATCGTCGTATTCATCAACATGGATGCCGGGCCGGCAGCGCGGATCGCCCAACGCATCGCCGCTGTGCTTTTTGAGCAGGCCGACGCCGCACAAGCTCTGGACCAGGCCCGGCGGATCTTCGCCGATCTGCAGAAAGGCCGGATCGATCGAGCCCTCTTCACGCCCAACGCGAACGCGTATTTCTCCGACCAGGTGTTGTCCGACCACGCGTCGAGCCTCCGGCCCCTGGGCGCACCCACCGAGTTTGTCCAAACAGGACAGAATCTCCGCGGCGGGATGATCTGCCGTGGCTTCCGTATCAAATGCAAAGCGAGCACGCTGGAGCTGACGACGCAGACGCTTCCTGAGGGCCAAATCGAACAGTACTTGATCGCCCGGGCCGAGTAGCGATGCATCCAACCACGTGTCAGGCTGCGAGGGACTGCGGCATTGTCACGCGCCGGCCCCTTGCAGAGTATCTACGACCGTGATCCCCTCGATCTTGGTGTCTTGCCTACCGGCCAAATCGATGCCCTGGGCCCGGCGGACGATCTCAAAGACGTGCAGGCGGGGATCGCCGCCGGTCTTCACCGTGAGACGCTGAGCAGTCGGGTCGTAGCGAAACTCCTTCCATGGCTGGCCGTCGCGCAGAATGGGCGACTGATTATTCACCCCTACCAAAGACGCCGACCAGCCTCCATCTGCCTCGCGCTGCCAACCTTCGATGAGGTCGGCCCCGCTGATCGTGACTTTCTCACCTGGCATGGCGCGGATGGTGACGCCGTCGTTCTTCGGAGCCAGGACCTCGCGATAGACGCCGCCGCGCAGAATGATCGTTTCGCCGGGCTGGGCGAGCGCGCAGGCCTGGGCCAGGCTCGCCAGCGGCACCGCGGGATAGCCCCACGCGGGCTCGTCCGAGGCGCCCGGATGCCGTGGGTCCACGTAGTAGACGTTGGGGTACTCCAGAGCCCCCACCGTCACGCCGCTGCGGCCTGCCCCGATGGCAGGACTGCCCGTCCTCAGGCGGAAATTTCGCCGTTGAGGATCCACAAAGAGCGGGTCCGAGCCGTTGCGGTTGGTCGGGCCCGCGAGCGGTGCGGTCTGGAACGTCAGGTTGTACTCGACAACGGGGTTCGCTGGAGAAAAGTCCATGCGGTCATCGACGGCGCGCTCGGCCTCGCAGAGGATGTTGTTGCGGATGAGCCCGCCCGTCGATTCCTGGCCCCGCAGGCCGATGGTGGCCCAACTCACTGTGGAGATGGTGCAGTTCTCGATGGTCACGTCGAGCGTCTGAATGATGTCCGGGCCCCAGCCCCCGCGCAGCGTCGGCGCATTGGCCGAGATGATGTTGTGCCGGAAAGTCCAGCCTCGTACACTGCCAATGTGCGGGGCACTCTCCACCATGCACATCTGGTGGAAGTCGAAACACGTGTTGTACTCAAAGAGCAGGTCCTGCGCGATCTCGCCGTTGTTCGTGAAGGTTTGCAGGCAATCGACGTGCGCGGTCTTGATCTCCGGCCGGATGGTGCCATGATAGTAGTTGTACCGTTGGATGCAGCCCTTGCCGAAGAAGCGCGAGTAATCGCAGTCGTCGTTCCTGTTGCCCGGGGCGTACATGAAGAGCCGGCTGACTTCGTTGTTCTCCACGAGCCAGTCCTCGCCCCCCAGGATGAAGCCGTACTCGCAGTGGTAGACCTTGTTGTAGGCGATGCGGTTGTGCGCCACGGCGGAATAGTCGCGCGTACTGCCGTCGGCGCTCGGCTTGCCGACCGTCCCGTTGACCGCCACCATCATGTCGTGAATGTAGTTGTCCACGATTTGGCAGTGACTGGCCCGCAGTTGGATGGCCGTCGCCGGTTTGTCGGCCGTGATCTCGAAGCTCTCCACGCGGACATGGCTCGCGTCCAGGTCGAACCCACGCACGGTTACCGAGCGTCGGGGTTTTGCGATAAAGGCGATGAGCTTACCTTCCGTGCCGCCAGTTTGTACGGGCGAATGATTATTCGCCCCTACCCTGACCCGTTCGTCATACCGGCCGGCCATGACGTAGATGGTGTCGCCCGGCCGGGCCACGTCGGCGGCGTGCTGCACGGTCTTGAAGGGCCTCTCTTCTGTGCCCGGGTTGGTGTCGGCCGCGCCGGGGGCCGCCTGGTCAACGATATACGTGGCCGCGCGGACTTGCGGGCTCGAATCATCCTTCGCCCCCGCGATCTCCCCGTTGACGGCGCCCGCGTACCCGCCGTCGGCCGGACGCTCGCGGCCGGTGAAGTCGCTAAGGAACGGCCCGTGGAATTCCCACGCGTAGAGTTCGTCGATCGTCGTCTTCGAATCGGCCAGCGTGCCGCGGGCGAGGCGGAGGAACTCGATGGCGCCGTTGAGATAGTGGCCCTGGGGCGTGCCGCCCACATAGAGGTCGGCGTCGTTGGCCAGCGACGTGTCCGCCCGGAGGCCCGGCCCACGGGCGTCCTGCCGGCCGTCGAGGTAGAGGGTGAACGTTCCCGCGTTGCGGTCGGCCTCGGCGATAACGTGGTGCCACTGTCCATCGTTGACGGCTTTGCCGCCGACCAGAGTGGTGGTAGCGCCGCCCGACTTTGCCGTCAGGGTCACACCGCCCATCTCATTGACGTGCAAGGCGTATCCGGCGTCAGCCATCTTCTGGATCAGGGGCGCGTCTTTCTGTCCCGGCGCCGTCTGGAAATAGACCTCGATCAGGAAGTTCGAAGTGAGGATCTGCGGATTCCTCAGGTCCGCGCCGCTGACGGTGCGCTGCTGGGTGCCCCTCTGGCCTCCCATGATGACCGTGCGGTTGATGTCTTCGTTGGTAAGAATGGCGTACTGGTCGCGCCCGTTGAAGTGCAGGGCACCCGTGGTCCAGTTCTCCAGCGGACCGTTCTGGTAGTCCTTCAGGGTGACGTTGGCGCCCTTCAGCGGATACGTGGGGTGCTGGTAGTAGTTGTCCCGGCCCGTGTAGTACGGAGACATGCACCAGTGCTCGTCCAGGAGGCGCGTGGGATCGCCCGGGATGGGGTAGAAGTTCCATTCGCCGACCGTCTCGTAGAGGCTCCACGGCACGAAGACTCTGGCGCCCTGCCCGCGGGTCGCGGAATCGGCGGCGGGCCGGAAGTCGTGAGAGGCCGGATCGCGCAGAGGCGACTGCTCCGCCATGACACCTACGGTCCCCGCCAGCGGCTGGTAGCTTGCCAGGGCTTCCCGGAACGACGGGAGCGTCATGAGCCAGCGTCCGGAAGGCTCCAGGGCGCCGAAGCCCTGCCCCAGCCCGATATCATAGAAGACGTTGCGGGCGTAAGCGTTGGTCTCCAGTGCGAACGGGTTGCGGCTCGCTCCCGCATTGCCGGCGGCGGTCTTCGCCGGGTCGGCATCGCGGAAGACGCTCGCGCCCATGCTCTGCCAGAGGTTGCCCAGGAACTTGACCCGGCCGGCCTGGGGCTCCTGCCGGCGCGAGCCGCGCACGAAGTTGTAGATGGTGTTGTTGAAGAACGTGTTCTGGTAGCTGATGATCTCCTGGAAGGCCGACGTGTTGGCCAGCTTGCCCGCCGGGCCCTTGGACTTGCCCCAAGCGATGTTGTTGAAGTAATAGTTCTGGAACGCCCCGTCCAGGTAGTAGGCATGGCCGAAGCGGTCCTCCGTATCGGGACTCAGCACGTGATCCCAGTTGCGGTAGCCGCCGGGATTGCCGGAGATGTTGTTGTAGACGTACGCCGGGCCGCCCTGCCACGTCTCGATACCACCGAAATCATCGTTGTTCAGCAGCGTATCGACGGCCTTGTTGTGATGTATGAGAAGGCGGGTGAAGGGACGGTCGGTGGCCGCGCCGCTCGGCTTGGCCCCGTAGACGTCGATCCCCTGGGCGCAGACCCGGTTGAAGATATTTCCCGCCACCTCCGCCGTCTGGGCGAACTTGATCACCAGCGCCCCACCCTGCCCGAAAAGGTCGGGGCGGATGCCGATGTGGTCGAACTTGTTCCGCCGCACACGGACCTCGTAGAGGCGTCCTGTCGGGCGGTCCACGTCCCCATAGGTCGTGCCGTCCGCCAGTTCGACGCCGCCGGCGTCCGCGTCGGAGAATACGTTGTCCTCCACCACCACCTGGTCGATAGCATCCTGCGGACCCATGGCCTTGACGCGGACACCCCGGTGGACGTGCTCGAAGGTACAGTGGGTCACTTGGATGTCGCTGCCGCTGCCCAGCAGGCGGACACAGCCGGGTTCCACATCGATGCTCTCATGGGAAACCCAGTACGGTGCGGCGGTCAAGTTCCAGTAGAGGTTGGTGAAGCGGAACGTGAGCCCGCGCACGTGCACGTGGCTCATGCCCCGGCTGTCGATCATGCGGATGCGCTTGGCCACTTCAACACGGACCGTGCTCGGGTCCTGGTCGCCGGGCAGGCGGAGATACAGCCGGCCGCCGGTACCCTTCTTGTCGAACCAGAACTCGCCGGGGCTGTCCAAGTAGTGGGGCTTATCTTCCAGATAGTAGCGGCAACCGCGGATGATCTTGTAGGAAGGCGCACCGCCCCACTGCCCCGGGAAAACCAACGAACCCTTCTCGCGGTCCACCGCCAGCACCCGGGCCTGGAACGGACTGCCCATCACCCAGCCCTTCGTGGTCCAGACGATGGCGCCCTCATAGTAGTCCTGCGACCGGCTGGTGTTGATGTGCTCCTTGTCGAACGCCAGATGCCGCTGCTGGCCGTTGATGGTGGCGTAATTGTCGAACGGCTTGTCGGGGTTCTTCCACGTCCACCACTCGCTCCGGATGTCGTCCAGGTCGGTGATCGTCCAATTCGGCGAGCGGGCCAGCGCGATCCGCGTCACGGCGCCGTCCTGGCCGATCATCCAGACGTTGCGCGGTGCCCAGTTGAGGTCTACGTACCAGACCTTCTCGGGCTCCGGGATGGACGGATTGTCGGCCCCCTTCTTCCAGCCCGTCACCACCTCCGAACCGCAGAGGACCGCCGGCCCTTCGCCCCAGGATGGGTCGCGGGTCAGGACGATCGGGGCCGTCTCGGTGCCCGACTCCTTCACGTCCATCTCGCCACGATAGACAACGCCCTGCTTAAAGACATAGGTATGCACGCCCTGGCAGGCCCTCGCCTGCCCCCCTGCCTCGGGGTCCCAGGGATGATGCTTCCAGGGCGTCTCCTTCGAGAGACCGTCATTGGTGTCGTTGCCGGACTCGAAGTCGATGCACCGGACCGACTCGCCCGGCCTACGTAAGGGCGAATAATCATTCGCCCCTACAGGTCGTGGCGCCCACTCCAGATCGCCGGTCGGCAACACCTTCGCCTGCGACTCCTGCCAGGACCACCGGGCAACCGTCTGTGGGGGCGAATCATCATTCGCCCTGACGACGCCGCACGTTGCGGCCAGCAGGACCAGTATGACCACACACCGATTCACCCTACCAAATGCGCTCACATTCATCCGGGATTCCCCTGTACGGGCAAACAATCCTTCGACCTTGGTACGGGCGAATCATGATTCGCCCCTACGGGCACGACATGCGTCGGGTCCCATGATACCAACGTGCCGCCTCCGATTCCAATGACTCCCGCTCTTTCCCGCTTCTCCCTACTGGAATCGCCCCTGTATGGTCAAAGTCGAGCCACAGCGGAAGAAAGTTGAATTGGGACTACTCAGGGGGTACAATCAGAATGTGGCCCAAGCCAAGGCCATTCTCCGGGATGAGTCTGATGTACTTTGAGATGATCGGGGAGATAACAGATATCGAAGTGATTGCCGTGGGTGGCAATATCGACGATATCATGAGACTCAGACGCCAGTTCGGTCCTGGCAGATGGCGCAAATTGAAAGGCGTTGCGAACGTACGTTTGGAGCACGGCGGTGTGCGTCTGGCCGAACTGCATTGGTATGAAGCCCATGGCCTCGGCCGGAAGAAAATGAAGATCAAAAGATTTCTGGATTAGCCTATGGAAGCACCACACTCCGATAGACGATTCGCATTGTGCGTCGAGAACAAGGACAGCGAGGACCTCGAGAAACGCAAGATCTACGTCGTCGTTCTCGATCCAGAGGCGGAGAAGGAAGGGTATTTCCGGGTGATTGATGAGTCGGGGGAGGATTACCTGTATCCGGCGTCCTATTTCATTCTCGTGGAATTGCCGGCGGAAGCGCAGGAAGCACTGCGCATGGCCAGTTGACACCATGATCAATCTTGAGGCCCTGACACCACCCTTCTTCCTCCCAGGCTTGATCAGCCGATTTTCAGGGCACGAGAAGTTCCTGTTTCGCGGCGGTGACGATCCGGTCCAGTTCGCGCCTCATGACGGAGTCCACGGTTGGCGCGGGCTGGTTCGCCACTAATTGGCGCCAGGTTTGGTCGGCTTGCTGGAGGATCTTCTCGTCGCCGCACGGGGCGGGCTGCGTGTGGTCGAAGTAGCTGCGGTCGAAGAGACGGGGATTCCAGCCGATGTCGCGGAAATGAGACAGCGTGTGCTCGCTCTCCAGGTAGGTCCCCCGCTCGCAGAAGAGCATCTCGTTGATCAAGTCCACTGCGCAGGTGTCGGCGTTGACTTCGAGGCCCCGGCTGAACTTGTAGATCGCCTCGTTCATCTCCAGGTCGAGCATGGCCTGCGTCGGGGAGAAGGCGGCAGCGTTATCTAACGCCCCGATGGGCAGAGGCATACTCACTGTGCTGCCGAAGGCCATTTGCCGATAGGTTTTCAGGAACGCCGCCTGCAGGCCCGGGACCCTGGCCTCGACATAGCCCGGCTCGACATTGTGGACGAGGCCATACCGGCGGCGGAAGAGCTGATGCAGGGCGGCGTCGGTGAGGATGGCCGCGGGCGTGCCGTAGCAGACCTGCGTGGTTTTCATGTCCATCTCGCCGGTGATGCTCGTGGAGAAGTAGAAGACGTCCGGATCGATCAGGCTTGTCGCGGTCATGCAGCCCAGGATCTCCGCCGCCGCAACAATCGCCGCGCCGGCCGGCGTCATCGGCGCGGTCGCGCCGAGAATCGGCATCGGAGCGAAGTTGACGGGGAAGCCGTACTTCAGGGCTTCTTCGAGCACCGCGCAGGAGCGTGTGTCTATCTTCAGCGGAGACGTCGTGCAGTAGGCGGTCACGAAGATCGGCGGCTGCGTGCGCAAGGTGTCCCGGTCCCCGCCCACGGCCAGTGCCGCCAGCTCAGCCAGGTACTTCACCTCCTGGGCCGCACTGGTGCCGACCCAGCCGGGCTTGCGACTGTTCAGTAGCAGCAGCCGAGATGATTCGATCGTCTCGATACGCGGATCGAACTCGCTGCAGATCAGCGGCGCGTTGATGGCTTTGACGCTCGGCAGCGCCTCGCCCAGCCGGATCATGTCCACCTGGTCCTGAATCTTCGGCTTGCGGAACCGGCCCTGGGGATAGTCGTAGAGCCACGGCGCGCCGTAGCCGAAGTCCACGATGAACTCCTCCGGCGTGGCGACATCGTCGGCAGGCAGGCTCCGGCAGAACGGATACCACAGGGACGAGCGCACCATCCGGTAGCGGTCCCGCTGGGCGGCGATCTGACGCTCGACCACCTCCGGCTTGAACCAAGCCCGCCGGGCAGCGAAATCCACGCGACAGCCCGCGTCCGCCAGGGCCCGCAGCAGAAACTCCCCCTGAATGCGCAGCCCGGTCCGCTCCAGCACCTCCAGCGTGCCGCGGTGCAGCCGCTCCATCTGCTCGGGCTCGATCACTCTCAAGAAACCCTTGAGCATCCCGTGTCTCCGTCGTCGACATATCGGTTACGTCGCAAGGCCGCCGCTTCTTGTCATTCCCGCGCAGGCGGGAATCCACCTGCGCCCCGGCTTTCCTGGACCCTTGCTTGCCCAGCGCGGCCTTCGGCCGCAACCAAAATTACTTTAGCCGAAAAAAAACGCAAAAAGGGAAAAGCAGAGACTGCCCGCTTCCTCCTCTTTTTTGCGTCTTCTTGCGTTCTTTGCGGCCCTACTCTTCTGTCTTTCTTTCGGTCCTTCCTGTCAGAAAGACACCATGTTGTGCCTTTGCGGTGCAGGGGTGGCAAAGACGAGTCACGTCCTTGCTTTGTCAACGGCTCTTCGGCTCCGTGCGATACCAGACGAGCTCGATGTTCGCGCCGTCGGCCGTTTGATAGAAGCCTGCCACCGCGAACCCTGCGTCGAACGGCTCCAGCAGAACCTTCATGCCTTTGCTCAGCTTGGCGATCTGATCCACGCTCTGGACCCGGTAGCCCACGTGCGGCTGGTCGTGGAGGGGCCCTGTCACGGGACTATCCGCCTCGAACCGCAGCCACTCCACCCGGTACGGGTGGTCATGGGCCTCGGTGATCCACACCTTCGTCGCCGGCACGAACGTCATGCCGGGCTTGGTCTCCGTCGTCGGAATCCCCACATGATCGAATTGCATCGGGCTCCCTGGCATAGGACTTCCTCCCTTTCTGCGGGCCGCCGTTTCAAACAACGCCAATTTCTGCCGGTCGTTGACAATCAGAATCACCGTCTGCTCGTCTGGACTTGTCTGCCAGAGTCTAACGTGGTACGTCAGAAAGACAAGCCCAAGTCAAGCCCGACCGAAGCTAAGCCCATCCGGGTATAACGTAGTGCGATGCCCTTTACGGCTCGGCCCGAAGAGCCATCGCAGTACGCCAAAGCCGAAGGAGTCAGAAGAAGAGAAGAGGCGGTTCAGGGGCGTGGACGCTACGCCCGGACCGGCCGCCGGTCCCGCATCCCAACCACGGCGCGTCCACTTCCGGCGTTCTCCGGAGGCGGTTCATGGGCCGAACCCCTCTTGAAGACGGCCCATCGGCGGATTCCCACGGAAGGAGTCCAATGGCGGGCTTCGCCTTCTTGCTTCCGGCCGCCTCCGCGGGTGCCCGGTCTCTTCGTATTCCGGGCACGAGTGATCTTACTCCCGGACGGACCGACGCGTCCGACGTAGCGGCTCCCGGTGCGGGGCAAGGTCCCGCCATTCCCGCCCCCTGAACCGCCTCTTCTCTTTTCTTCTGGCCTGTTCTGGCATGCTGTGGCGGCGGGCCAGTACGGAGGAACCGGATGAGCCCAGAATTGGAAACAGTCCTTGAGTGGCGTGTTCGGTTTCCCAGTCCGTTGGCTCTCATCGCGCAGCAGGTCCCAAAGCCCGATCCAGTCCCCTTTGACAGGGTTGACTCCATACCGGTGCAGCATGTGCCAGACCGTCTGCAGGACCAAATCCGCGAAGTACGGGTAGTGCCTTTGGTAGTTGGCCCAGAAGGGTATGGTCTGCTGCAAGATGATCCGCAAATCCGGAAAGGTGCGAGAATACCGGAGAATACCGGGGACGCACCCTAGTTTCTGTCTCTCTCCTGTGGCGTGCCCCCCGTGGGCCCTGTTTTCCGTGGGCGTCCGCAGGGTAGGGCGCGAAGACGTCGGCCCAGCCGAGTCTCCAGTTTGGCTATGAAGCGGTCGCTCCCGAGCGGCCGACCGCGGCTGGTCGCGAGCCGCAGCGACTGAACCAGCCGCTCGTCCTCGTGCTGCCGCAGAACCCCGCGCCACTTCGCCGGGTCCATCTCCCGCCGCCATGACGCCAAGTCCAGCAGCCCGGAGAGGTCGTCTCCACCGCAGTGGACCACGGCACTACTCCACCGCCACTGCCACGCCTCCCGACACAGGCCGGCCCGCACCGGGTTGCGTTCCGCGTAGACCAGGGCCCGGCCCAGATGGTCAGTATCCAGTGGACAGGAGAAGAACCGGTTCTCCCACACGTGCCCGCTGCGCCCGTGCCGACGGTTCACGTATTGGGCGTACAACTGGTCCACCCGCTTCAAGGCCCCCGCCAGCGAATCCTCCCGCTTCGGCGTGACGATCAGGTGAACATGGTTTGTCATCAGGCAATACCCCTCGATCCGCAGCGCGAACCGCGTCGCCGCCTCGCGGAGGTACTGGAGAAATACCTCCCGGTCTGCGTCCACAAAGAACACATCCAGGCGATTGTTGCCCCGCTGCGTCACATGGTGGGCAACGCTGGGAATCACAACCCGTGCATTTCTCGGCATGGGTCCACTTTAACCGTCTGCCGCCTCTTCCGCAACCGAAAATAGGGTGCGTCCCCAGTATTCCCGGCGTCGTGAACGAGGAAGAAAAATAAGCACAAGCAGGCGGCCAGCCCGATGACAGGTACGCCAATTCCGAACCCAAGCAGTCTCATGACGATAGCTTCTTTTGCCTTCATGTTTTGGGCACCGATCCCCGCAACAATCTTACCCTGTTCGGCCTGAGGTGTCCATGTCTCGCCGGATTGAATCTGGGGGATTGCATCTGGGGACGCCACACTTAATTCGGACCCGAAAGATTCGAGAAGGGGTCAGGCTTTGGATATTGGCATTGAGGGGAGAGATAGACCGACGACACCTATATCCAAAGCCTGACCCCTTTCCTCCGCCTACGGCAAAAGCCACCCGGGGTATCTGGTAAATCTTGGGCAGGTATATTCACTTCAGAGCCAAAGCAAGATGTCCGCGGAATTCCGGAATTCATCGCTTCGCTACGTTCTTTTGAATGCTTTCCCAGTAGTGGCCCAACTGCCCGCGGTGCTCAAAGGTCGACTCAAGGCAGCCGGTCTTGTACAAATCCTTGTTCTCCTGGCTCGCACGCCGGAGGTTTCCAAATTGGTCAGGTCCGAAACCGGCAAGGTAGAAATCCGCCACCGCGTAGTAGAAAGGCAGCATCCACTTGAGTTCCGTGTCGCATTCCCCTTTCTGCAGCATGTCATTAGCTAAGCCGAACACCTCCTGCGCGAGGTTCTTGTCCAGAGCAGGGATACCACTGAGTTCTTGGGGTTCCGAGAACGAATACCAGTACAGAAAGATCGCTCGTTTCAGAGCTGCCCCATCGCCGGTCTTAGCGAGCGTCACGTATTCTCGGAAGATTCGCCGCCAGGCTTGATAGACCCCCGTCTTTCGAAACAGCGCATCTCGTTCCTCGAAGAAACCGCGATCGGGCATCTTCTCCAGCCATTCAGATTCGAGAGCCGTAATCTCGCCCAAGGTCATAACCGCCGACTCCGAACGCGGCCGCCCGGCCAATTCGGGCCGGTTCGAGTCAACGTCCAAGCTGCCAGCGTTGGATTTCGCTCGGCGGCACGCCGCAGGCAACAGCAACAAAAAGACGCCCAGGAGTACTGCGATGAGAATCCGGGTCCGCATAGGGCCTTTCGCGTTGCACAGTCCTGCCAGCGATCCCTCTCCTCGGAATGAGCAATGCCCGTCGCAACCACGCGCTTCTGCTGTTAGCGGGTCTGATGGCCAATGCGCCTGGAGAGATTCGAACTCCCGACCTACGGATTAGAAATCCGTTGCTCTATCCTACTGAGCTACAGGCGCCCGTATGGAAGCGTATGGAAGAGAGTATAATCCCGGCGGACTGGGGCTGTCAATGGGCGCGCCGAGGCATCCATCTCCTTGATTCGCAAGGATTTACGGCATCCCGAATCCTGCCTCCCGGCCCAGCCACCAGAAGACCCCCGCGCGGCCTTCGGCCGGAACCCAAAGAGACGAAACAGCGAAATACGCCAAATACCCAGCGCGGCCTTCGGCCGCAACGCAAACCAGTTATCCACAGATTCCGCCGATTAGCACAGATTCTCAAGAGAGGGCAAAGGGTCAAAGCAAGAGACTGCGGACCCAGTTGAACCTCTGTGCTGTCTCCCTCCTTTTTCCTTCTGGTGTTCTTCTGGAATCTGTGAAATCTGCGTAATCTGTGGACTCTCTAACTCTTTTACATGCAGGGACTTACAGCACATCCTCTCTGAAAGCTTGGGCATGGTTCAGCCTCGCGAGGGGCCAGGGTAACACTTGTTCGACGCGTCATGTTCGCCTTTTCTGTCGTAAACTGTTTTTCTACAAGATGTTATGAGTTGTCGTGGATGCCGCCGCCCAACGAAAAGTGTTACCCTGCTTTGAACCATGCCAAAGCTTGCCAAGAAAACAAGATGTTACGGCTTGGTAGTGCGAAGGAAGTCCCCGGCCAATCTCTCGTTTTTCGCGTGGTTCGCGTCGTTCGCGGTCAACATCCGTGTGACTATGTCCTGGATTTCACTTGACAAAAAACGCGCAAATTTGTATAATGTTGACCCAACAGAATAGAGGATCGTAAATAGGAGACCATGAAGAAGGGAGGACGGATGACGGAAGACAGAGGACGGCGAAGTATGCGAAACAAAGCCAACTGTCGAAGGGGTCGGGGTTCAGGGATCAGTGGGCTGATACCCGACACCCGACCGCTGACCCCTGGACCTTCGTGCGAAACAAAGCCAATTCCAGCGGGACCGGGTGGGACGGGGCCTGGGGGCAAGGGGCGAGTGTGCAAAACAAACCCAATTTCGGGACCGGCTCAATGAAGGATAACTGCTGCTGGGGAGAAGGCTTATGACAAATCACGTACGCAGAGGCCCTCGGAAAAACAAAGTCAATTTCCCACTGGGCGGGATGCGCCCTGGGGGACATGGGACGTGAGAGCCTTCCCTCGACCCTTGCCCCTCCGGCCTCCGGCCTTGCCAGGGGGCCAGCTGTACAAACAAACCCAATTCCGGCGACCCTGTCCGCTGGAGGCGATTATGCAAAACAAACCCAATTTCGGCGAGCTCGGCGCACTGGATCTGGAACAGACATCAGCATGCTCCCCCCTGTTCCTCCTCGGTCTGCCAACGTCGAAAGCCCTACGCTTCCGGTCGGCTTGGGCGGGCAGATGAGGGGCACGACCTGCCAGATTGGCACGGCCGGCTCCACGCCGAGCGGACGTAAGTGATTGCATGGAAACGACTTGAGAGTTTCGGCCCCTTGGGCACATGGTTTGCACATATCCATAAGACGTGCCCGACAACTTGACGCGATATCTCACCTATGACGAGGTGTAGCGATGAAATTCGATAAATTCACGTTGAAAGCTCAGGAAGCGTTGGCAACGGCGCAGCAGATCGCGATGGCCAAGTCGAGTACGGTCTTGTCGCCGCTGCACCTGCTCAGCGCCCTGCTGAGCGACGAGGGCGGCGTGACCGAGATGGTCCTCAAGAAGATCGGCGCCAATGTGGACCGCATCAAGGAAATGACCGATGGCGAACTGAACCGGCTGCCCCAGGGGACCGACGCCGGCCAGATCATGCCCGATCCGGCCCTCAACCAGATTGTGCTCGATGCCCAGAACCGGGCCGACAAGATGGGCGATGAATACCTCAGTGCCGAGCACCTGCTTCTTTCTATGGGCGCCGTGAAGAGCGATGCGCAGGAGATCCTGAGCCTCAATTCGGTGAGCCCGGACAAGATTCAGAGTGCCCTGAAGGATATCCGGGGCGGGGCCAAGGTCACCGACCAGAATCCGGAAGACAAGTACAAGGCCCTGGAGCGGTATGGCATCGACCTGATCGAGATGGCCCGCCAGGGGAAGCTCGACCCGGTCATCGGGCGCGATGAGGAGATTCGCCGGTGCATGCAGGTGCTCAATCGGCGGACCAAGAATAACCCGGTCCTCATCGGCGAGCCGGGCGTCGGCAAGACCGCGATCGTCGAGGGTTTGGCCCAGCGGATCGTCGCGGGGGATGTGCCTGCCGGACTGAAGAACAAGCGCGTCATCGGTCTGGATATGGGGGCGCTGATCGCCGGGACGAAGTTCCGGGGCGAGTTCGAGGACCGGTTCAAGGCGGTGCTCAAAGAGGTCATCAGTGCCGAGGGGCAGATTATTCTGTTCATCGACGAGTTGCACACCATCGTCGGGGCGGGAAAGGCGGAGGGGGCCGTTGACGCGGGCAACCT
>CAYHAJ010000401.1:0-52979 GCA_964354535.1 uncultured Pirellulales bacterium | reverse complement strand
GCCACGGAGCCTGAGGGGCATTTCCGTATCTTTCTTCTTCGTGCCTTGGTGCCTTTGTGTGAGGACATGTTTTGGTTGCGGCCGAAGGCCGCGCTGGGTTCTTCTCGTCATCCGTAATCTCCAACCGGCCTTCCAAGCCCCTCGCATTCCTCAGGGGGCCGTTGAGAAGCCACCAAGATCAGGGCTGATTATGGCCGATGGAACCGGGATCGTCAAGAAGAAGCGGCAAGGGGCAAGTCACAAGCTGGACGGCGACCATCGTCGGGTGTGGCCGGCATTGGGCGGCGGATTCCAGACGTGTCCGTTTGTAGGGGCGACGCATGCGTCGCCCCTACGGCGCTTACGCGGGTCGGACTGGTCTTTCCCGCCTGAAGGCGGTACTGGGACCCCAAACGCGATGGATCGCGTTTGGGAACCCGCTCCGAACGCTATTGTTTGTCGCCGGTGACCTGGACATCGTCAATATTCCAGCCGGGGTAGGTAACCGCGTCGTCGGTCGGGCCGAGACCCCAGCGGAAGTAGACCGTTGCCTGGCCCTGGGCCACGGCGGCGGGGACGGCGTACTCCACGAATTGCCAGGCGTCGTCGGAGATGTGCGAGCCGCCGGTCGTCCAGAGATCGGTCCACGTCTTGCCGTCGTTGGAGGCCTGGACACAGGCGTAGTCGTAGGGCGCCTCGACGCCGAGCCAGCGCCAGAAGCTCAGGCGGATGTTCTTGTAGCCCCGGCAGTCGATCGGGCCGGTTGTGGCGTAGCGCGTCTGTGCCAGGTTGTCGGCGTAGTCACCCTCCAGAGCGTAGCCGAGGACGTTCTTCCCCGTGTGGCCAGTGTTCGGGTCACCGTTCCAGGAGCCTTTGCCGGCGGGCGTGCCCCAGGCCCAGCCCGGATCGAGCGTCCAGTTCGGGTCGGTGTCCATGCTCGCCGAGTAGATCGCGTTGGGCACGACCGCCACCGACAGGCTGCGGCTGTGCTGGCGGATGCCGTCCGTCACGAGGAACGAGACTGTATACGAGCCGAACACCTGGTCCGCGGCGGGCTTCCAGAAGACTGTGTGCGTCTGGGCGTTATAGTACGCCCCTTCGGGCAGGTTGCCGACCGACCAGCGCAGCGGCAGATTCGCCGGGTTGGTGGCGGTGAGCTGGACCTGAAGCCGCGCGCCCGGCTTGATCTCGGTGGGGGCGGTGAGGGGGTCCAGCCGGGCCAGCGGGGCCGTCCAGCCGGAATTCTGGGGGTCGTGGCGGGACATGCCCCAGTCGATCTTGTCCGCCGCATAGGCGCCGGGCAGGTCGAGAACGTGGAACCGGTAATCGTCCCCCGCGAGCATCAACTCAATGTCGCCGTCCTGATCGAGGTCGGCCACGGCGGGCGAGATCTCGATGTCGGCGTTGAGATTCAGCGTGGGGAACCCCGGCGTCACCGAGCCGTCGGCTTCCCAGGCCATCATCGGCTCGCCGGCGGAACCGACGAGCAATTCCTTTTTCCCATCGCCATCAATGTCCGCGATCAGGGGGATGCACCGCGTCGGGTCGCCCATGATCGTCTTGGGGAAGCCGGCGCCAGTCAGCGGTTTGCCTTTATGGTCAAAGCCCAAAACCTGGCTGTAGATGAAGCCGTCGGCCTCGACGTAGGTGTTGACGTAGACCTCGCTCAAGCCATCGCCGTTGAGGTCGCCGATGGCCAGCCCGCCTTTGGTATCAAAGGGCGGAGGGACCTTGGCTTTCCAGACCGTGCTGCCGTCGGGCCGGACCGCTTGGACGTCCTCCTCGGTACAAAAGATCATCTCGATCTTACCGTCGGCGTTGATATCGGTTACGGCGGTCCCTTTCCGACTGCCGCCGCGCCAGCGGGCGATCTGCTGGCCCTGGCTGTCGAGAATAAACGAGTAGACCCGGTCGAGGCCGGGACCGTACCCGGACAGACAGATCTCCGGCTTGCCGTCTTTGTTGATATCGGCGACACTTACGGGTCCGTCCGAGGTGTAGCGCCGCTGCCAGAGGAAGGTACCGTCGCCGCGAATGGCGTACAGGCCGTCCGTCTGGCGCGATTCCGCGTCGAGAGCCACGAGGATCTCGCTGACCCCGTCGCCATCCAGGTCGGCCAGGACCGGTGGGGCGGCGATATTGCTGCCCCAGGACCCCATGACGACGGGCCAGTTCCCGTCCACAATCTGGGCGTTCTGGATGTGGTAGGCGTACAACGCGCCGTCATACTCGCACGCGACGATCGCCTCGTAGTCGCCATCGCCGTCGATATCGCCCACCGCCAGGCTCGACGGCGTGCCATATTCAAGCTCGACCGGCCAGTTCGGCAGCGAGTTGCCGTCCTGGGTCCAGATGTTCACTTTCCCGCCGCCGCCGAAGTCATAGAGGTCGAAGTTGCCATAGTCGATGGAGGCCTGGAGGATCTCGTTGCGACCGTCGCCGTCGAGGTCAAGGCACAGCGGATTACCGAGGAAGTATTCCTCGAGTGTTTCGTCCACTTTCTTGGGCCTGGGCCAGGGGGCCTGCTCCGGGCCCACCTCGATGCCGAAGAGCGCGTGATCCGTATGCGTGAACGCGCCCCGGCGGACGCTCAGGCGCAGCTCGTAGGTGCCCACACCGGGCTTGGCCAGGGGGACGCGCACGAAACCATTGGGGTCGTTCGGAGTCAGGCCCTGGGCAATGGCGGTCCAGTCGGCCTGGCCGAAGAGGCGGTAATCAAGCTGGTAGGAGTCGCCGTGCACGAAGACGCACAACTCGATGGCGTTGGCGTCGGCGGCGTAGGTTTGCCGGGGCCCGGGCGTGACAATCTCCCCGAGCGGATAGTCCCGGTCCGCGCCCTCCAGGGCCTTGAAGGCGTTCACCCGCCCCGTGCCGATGTAGCACACGTTGGGATCGAGGTCGCCATAGTATACGGGATCGGTCGTGTTCTCCAGGATGGCGCGTGCCTCGATGGGAGTCAGCTTGGGCCGGTGGGCCAGCAGCAGCGTTGCCACGGCCGCCACGTAGGGCGAGGAAAACGATGTGCCCGCGGTGGCAATGTACTTGTTGCCCAGATCGGTCGTCACGATATCGGTGCCCGGGGCGGCGATGTCCACCCAGGGCCCGAAGGTGCTGTGGCCGGTCTTGACGTCTTCGCCGTTGGTGGAGGCCACCGCCATGACGTTGTACCAGGCGGCCGGGTAGTGCGGTTGGCTTGAATCGGAGTTGCCCGCGCTGGCCACCAGGAGCACGCCCTTGGCGTAGGCGTGGTCCACCGCCGCTTTGACGGCCCGGTCTTCCTCCGAACTGAAGGTGCCGCCGAAGCTCATGTTGACGACGCGGGCTCCGTTGGCCGCGGCATACTCCAGGGCCGCAGCGATTTCCTTCGAAGTGAAATCGAGGCTCACCCGCAGGGCCATGAGGCTGCACTGCCAGTTGACGCCGACGACGCCCTTGCCGTTGTTGCCGGTCGCCCCGATCACCCCCGCGACCTGGGTCTCGTGAGCGTTGATGGAGGACGAGCCGGTGGGCGCGACCGTGTTGTCGCCTTTGGCGAAATTCCAGCCATGAATGTCGTCGACGAAACCGTTCTTGTCGTCATCGATCTTATTCCCGGCGATCTCGGCTTTATTCGTCCAGATATTCTCTTTGAGGTCGGGATGATTGACATCGACGCCGGTACCCAGCACCGCGATCACGATGTCGCGGCTGCCGGTCGAGAGGTCCCAGGCTTTCGTCATCTGGATCAACTGGTGGGCATACTGATCGGCGAAGTCCGGATCGTTCGGGTCGCGACAGATCCGGTAGAGGTAGTTCGGCTGCGCGTAGTCCACGTCCGCGTCCCTGCTCAGTTCCGCACACAAGGCCGGGACAGGGCGGTCCGTCTTCAGGACGTAGAAGGGCAGGAGATCCGATTGCGGATTGGGGAAGGACGCGGCCTGCAATCCTTGGAGGACCCGCTCGTGAACCCGGCGGAATACCGGCTGCGCGTCTTGGACGCCGTACTTGGCCTCCAGCCGCAGCAGGGCCACCTCATGCCTGCCCAAAGCCACGACCTCTTGCGACAGGGCCTGAATCCCGCCGGCCGGGGCGTCTTTGAGCTTCACGATCACCTCGCCCGGGACATAGGGCAGCCCGCGCGCGGGCTCCTGTGCTCGTGTAAGGGTGGACACAACCGCCAGGACGGCGACAACGACGGACAACGTGGGTCTCATAATCTCCTCACTCCACAAAGAGAAATCCGCCTTTACCAGGGCCAACACTACAGGTATTGTACTATTGGAGTCACTGCCTTCAAAACGAATTCTCGCCACAATGCGTTCCGGTATGGCGGCTCCCCGGACATTGAAGGCGGGGCGGAACCGAAGGGCCTGTCCTCAGCGTCTGACCGCGTCTCCCTGGGTCCCAGTGACTTGGAGGTGCCGGAACAAGAACGCCGCAAGGTCCGGTGGCTCCTCCGGGCCGGGCCGGAGACCGAGGGCAGGCAGGTTGGCCACGACCGGGACACCGACCTGCCGGCAGCGGTCGTAAATGGCCAATGCGTGCTTGGGGTGGTGCAGGAGATGGCCCCGGTCCGTGATGTCACCGCCTTTCTGCGCCGTATGGAGGAATACCGGCGGGTCCTCCTTCGAGATCAGCCCGCGCATGTCACAATCCGCGCGGATCTTCTGGCCGAGGGGACCGCGCAGCTCCGCGTCGGTCTTCAAACCATAGAAACCCGGCAGATTCTCCCCGCCCTGGAAGCGCTGCGTCGCCTCGCCAAACAGCTTCTCCCACTCCAGCAGATCGTAGCTGAACTGGCACGCGTTGGCGCCCGCGCACGCCAGCCGCGACGACTCCCGAAGCACCGGGTCGCGGCTCTTGGGGTCGGCCAGGTCGTCGTGAAACGCCAGCCACAGCGAGGTGCCGGCGCCCGCCGAACCGCCATAGGAGGCGATCCTGGCTTTATCCACCTGCCACTCGGGGGCCTTGTACCGGAGGAACTGAATGGCACGGGCGCAGTCGCGCAGCACCTCCTGGATCGGCGTATCGGTACGATAGCGGTAATTGATCGCCGCAAACGAGACGCCTGCTCCGAGACACTGCCCGATGATCTTGTCGCCGCGGACTTTCGATTTGTCCCCCGCGGTGAAACCCCCGCCGTGGATGAACACGACGACCGGCCTCGGCTGGTCCGACGGGACCCGCCAGAAGTCGAGAACGTTACGCGGATGCGGTCCATACGTCACATCCGCCCAGGTCGGCGCGGGCATGGCAGTGCCCGGTGTGACGGAGGCAGCCCGTGCGCTCCCTGCTTTCTGGCGAGCGGCTCTCTGTTGTGCCAGTCCTGCCTGCACGGCGGGCCCATTCCACAGAAGGAGGGCCAGTACACCGGCGGCCATCGCTGGGACCGTGCGGGAGATTCGCCTGTGTGATACGGATTGGGCCATGAGATTCTCCTTTCAGGCGGTCATGTTACTCGTCACAGGCGGCGTTTTCAAGCCGCGCCGGCGTGTTGACAAACGACGGTACGCGAGATACCTTGCACACGAAGCACAGGGCCTGAGCATGAGGCCAGAGGGTAGATGCCCGTGACCGCGCGGCCGGGCGATCCGTCACTGACAGGGAATGGATAAGGAGAAAGACGATGTCAAACCGCAGCCGACCCCAAGCGAGCGAAGCGCTCCGTCCTCACTTCCATCCGTGCAGTTGCTGTTCGATGTCCCGGCGTTCCTTTCTGGGAGCCGCCGCGGCCTGTACGGCGGCACTGACCACGGGGTGTTCGAGTCTCCAGAGTCTCCATACGACACCCAAGCCGAATGAGGAGATCGACCTGGCGTCCTTTCGTCCCCGGCCCAAGGTCCGGGTGATGAGCACGATCGCGCGTCAGAAGACGCCTTATTGGCTGGGCTGGCCCGGCACCGCCTACAACGTGGAAGGCGAGCGGGCCAGGTACACCCAGGCGATCGCGGACGCTGGCGAGCGCGTGGGGGTTCAAATCGTCCAAGAGGCTCAACCACTGGAAGACAACGCGGCGGTCGCCTCTTTCGTTCAGAAGGTGCAGGCCGAGAAGCCCGATGCCGTCTTGGTCTCGCTCCAGCACTTCGGGAGTTGGGGCATGGCAGGCGAGATCGCCAAAGCCGGCGTGCCCACGATCGTCTTTGCCCCGGTCGGCATGTCCTTTACGGGGCACGTCAACAGCCTGGGTTGGCGCCCCGGCGTTCACGTCATTTCCTCCCTGGAGACCTCCGCCATCGAGCAGGCCCTCCGCATGGTCCGCGCCAAGCGGCAGCTCGAGTCGACAAGAATGCTCGTGGTCCAGGGCCAGGAGCGGAAGGAAGGCAAATTCGGTTTGGTGAGCCTCCAATATGTCCCCCGCGTGACCTTCGAAGAGATGTTCGGTGCGACGCCCGTCACGGAGGAGGCCAAGTGGATTGCGCACCAACGGTTCCGCGAGGCCGAGAAGATCGTCGAGCCGACGAAGGAGGACGGCCTGAACGCCGCCCGCTCGTATATCTCGGCCAAGCAACTGCTCCAGAACGAAGGCTGCAACGCCCTGACGACCGACTGCCTGGGTATGGTTTCGCAGAAGAAAGTGCCGACTCCGCCGTGCCTGGGGGCGTCGATCTTCCAGGATCAGGGTGTAACCTACGGGTGCGAGGCGGCGGTAGGGCCGGCGGTGTCCTTGATGTTGACAAGCTATCTCTTCGACAGGCCCGGCTTCATGAACGACCCGGTGCCCGAGACCGTGAAGAACGTATTGATCGCATCCCACTGCGTCAGCGGGACGCGGATCTACGGCCTCGACCGCCCGCAGGAGCACGCCCCGTACATTCTCCGCAGTCACTCCGAATCCAACCTGGGCGTCTCGACCCAGGTCCTCTGGCCGGTCGGACAGCCGGTGACGCTCGTGCAATTCTTCAAACCGGATGCGCTCTATCTCGATACAGGCATCGTGACGGGCAACGTCAATACGCCCCCGGCGGGCGGCTGCCGGACCAGCGTCGAGATCCAGATGGACGACATCGAAGACAGCCGCGACGTGCTGGGGTTCCACCAAGTCGTCTTCCTCGGCAATCACCGGCGCGACGTCGAGGCCTTCTGCCAGATGTACGGGATCAACGTCGTCCACTCGGCCCGGACGCACGAGGAGACCATCAAGCCGGCGGAGAAACCCGCGCGGACCTGATGTCTGAGGTCGTCTGATAGAATGGATCTCATTCGGCCATCGCGCATCCCTGCTTCGGTGCGCGGCTGGTGTCAGGAAGAGACTCTATTTCGGATTTTGGCGGCCACGCCCCAGCGCAGCTTGAGCGTATCTTCGCACACGAGGGAAAGCACGCTCAAACAAGTTTGGCCGTGGCACCCGTCTATTGCCTGGTCCGTCGCAGGCCAGGTCTTCTCACCCACCCTCTCAGTAACGAAAGCAAGCGATTCCGTATTTACGGCGTGCAAGGGGCCCCTTATGATGATCGCCATGCCGCCGGAGCATACGGCTGTAGTCGCGAGCCGGGGCAGACAACAGCGTTTTTGGGGGATTGAGTATGGACATCGAAATGGGACTCGGAGCCGTGCTCAAGCACTGTCCGAAGTGTGGGGCGGCGGCGCTGCGCGGCGTGGGACTCAAGATGCTTCGATGTGCGGCGTGCGGGTTCGAGTTGCATCTGAATCCGGCGGCGGCCGTGGCCGCCTGTCTCGCCGACGAGCAGGGGCGGATGGTGGTGCTCGTGCGGGGCAAGGAGCCGGGCAAGGGAAAATGGGACCTGCCGGGCGGTTTCGTAGATCCCGGCGAGACGGTGGAAGACGCCCTGCGACGGGAGGTCCGCGAGGAGACCGGCCTGGAGGTGACGGCCCTGCGGTACCTGGGTTCCTGGCCGAATGTCTACGAATACATGGGGGTTCGTTACCGGACGGTGGACATAGGATTCGTGTGCGAGGCGGCCCAAGCGTCACAGGCCAAGCCGATGGAGACCGAAATCGCGGAGGTCCTGTTTCTGCGTCCGCAGGAGATTGATCCTGGACAGTTCGCCTTTCGTTCGATCGGCACGATTGCCGCTACGTACATCCAACAGAGGCAGCATCAGAGGGATGAGTAAACCGGGGCCGCCAGCCCGCGTGGGTAGCTCTAATTGCCGATGGGGCCGTGACTTGCGCTCACGTTGTCCCCGGGGACGGGGAAATCGCAAAGTCCCAGAATAATCCTGTTGTCCATGCGCAATAAGTGTGGTAAAATGGGGTGCGTTGTGCGGCTTGGCCTGTTCGCGGCGTCGGTAGCTCGCGAAGTCATGCACGCACCAGCACTGAGAAACACAATAGGTCAGAGTCGGAGGCTCTGACGTGGCGCTTATGTCCGGATACGCGGTACCCGGGGAGAAAGGGGCACTTCAGAGGCATCGCGGATTCACTCGAGCTATCGGCAACGGCCTCCCGAGTGCGACGAAGGTCGTTGGGCGATTTTGACTTCACGGGCGTTTCTGGGAAAGAAGCTGGGCGGGCTGACCCTGTGGGGCAAGTGCGAGGGAAATTAGGTCGATGAGCTTCTGCGCGGACGCGCCGCAGCGCGCAAGCGCACGGCGCGTTGCGGAGCGGTGCAGTTTCAAATGGTCAAACGTCCCATTTGAAGACCAGGCCAAGCCTTGGTGTGTGGCCGGGGCGGGAGGCCTCTTCAAACGATGGAAAGGAGATTATGATGGGCAAGAGGTTTGCATATCTTCTGCATGTGGTCGTCACCATCCTGCTCGTGAACGGGGCGGCGCAAGGACAGATGTTCGACATTACCAACCCGGGGGATCCAATTGTGGGCGTTCCCAACGACAACAACTGGCCGGCGGCGGAGACTCCTCCCAACGCGATCAACAACGTGATAAATCCCGGCAAGTACCTGTGTTTCGAGACCTCCTTCGTGCCGAATGCGGCCACCGGAGGCGCCGGCTTCCGCGTGACGCCGTCGGGCCCCAAGGTGGTCGTCAAAGCCTTGAATTTCGCCAGTGCCAACGATTCGCCCGAGCGCGATCCGGTCGCCTTCCGGCTGTCCGGCTCCAACGACAGCATCAACGGTCCCTACACCGTGATTGCTACGGGAACGATTGACGACTTTGCCCGGGCGACGACTTGGCCTCGAGACACCTGGATCTCGGCCCCCATTCCGATTGTCAACAACAAGATCTACAAACACTACGAGGTGTTCTTCACGAACATCCGCGATCGGGCCCCGGCCAACAGTATGCAGATTGCCGAGGTGCAACTGCTGTCCGATGGCAGTGTGGGCGGAGTGGCCGGATCGCCGGTCCCCGCCGACAAGGCGACCGATGTGGCTCGCGACGCCGTTCTTTCCTGGATAGGCAGCGAGATGGCCGCGACCCACGATGTGTACTTCGGCACGACTCTGGCCGATGTGAACACCGCATCTCGAACGGACGTGAAGGGTGTGTTGGCCAGCAAAGGTCAGGCCGACACCACCTTCGATCCGCGCGGCTCGCTCGCCTATGGCCAAGCCTACTATTGGAGAATCGATGAGGTCAACGCGCCCCCGAGCAGTGCGATCTTCAAGGGTGACGTGTGGTCCTTTACCGCCGAGCCCTATGGCTATCCGGTCAAGCCGGTCAAGGTCACGTCTTTGACCTACCAGGCAGGCATGGATCCGGAGAAGACGATTGACGGCTCCGGCCTGACCGGGGACCTGCACGGCGCCGAGCCGACCACGATGTGGATGAGCACGGGCGTGCAGCCGGACTGGATCCAATACGAGTTCGACAAGCTCTACAAGCTGCACCAACTGCTGGTGTGGAACTCCAATCAACTGATTGAAGCCTTCCTCGGGTTCGGTGCCAAGAAAGTGAAGATCGAGACGTCGGTGGACGGCACCGCCTGGACGCCGTTAGCCAACGTGCCGGAGTTTGCCAAGGCCACGGGAATGCCCGGATACGCGGCCAATACCATCGTCAACTTCGGCGGACTCGAGGCCAAGTTCGTCAAGCTGACGATCGAGACGAACCAGGGCGGCATGGCGCCGCAGAGCGGTCTGGCCGAGGTTCGCTTCCTCTATATTCCGGTGCAGGCACATGGACCCCGGCCGGCGACAGCCGCCACGGGTGTCCGGGTGGACGATAGCCTGAATTGGCGGCCGGGCCGCGAGGCAGGTTCGCACAAGGTGTTCTTCGGCACCGATCAGGCCGCGGTGGCTGGGGGGACGGCGTCAGCCAAGACGGTAGCCGACCACAGCTTCAGCCCCGGTTCGCTCAACCTCGCCACGACCTACTACTGGAAAGTGGATGAGGTCAACACCGTCACCTATCCAGGCGAGGTGTGGAGCTTCACCACCGAAGCCTCTAAGGTCGTGGACGACTTCGAGAGCTACACGGACAAGGCGGGCGCGGAGGTCTTCTCGACCTGGATCGACGGTCTCGCCGACAATTACAAGTCCAGCGGTTCCACCGTCGGTCTGAACAATGCCGTGAACGGGACGTTCTGTGACACGACGATCTTCCACGGCGGCAAGCAGTCGATGCCATTGGCCTACGACAACACTAAGGCGCCGAACTTCTCCGAGGCCGTGCGGACCTTCGATGCCCCGCAGGACTGGACCGCCAGTGGCATCAAGAGCCTGTCGCTTTGGTTCCAGGGCGTCGCTGGTAACACCGGTCAAGTGTATGTGAAGATCAACAACACCAAGGTCTCGTACAATGGCGCTGCGGCCGATCTCGCGAAGACCATATGGGCGCCTTGGAACATCGATTTGTCCACTGCTGGCGCCAACTTGAGCAAGGTGACCTCGCTGACGATTGGTGTTGAGGGTGCCGGGGCCCTGGGCACCCTGTACATCGATGACATCCGCCTCTACCCGAAGGCCCCCGAGTACATCACACCCGTCGATCCGGGCAAGACGAATCTGGTGGGCTATTGGACCTTGGACGGCAATATCAACGACACCTCCGGCAAGGGCAACCATGGCACCGTGACCGCCGGGACGGCGCAATGGGTTCCCGGCATGGTCAACCAGGCGCTGCAGTTCAACGGCGGGCCCATGTACGTCGATTGCGGCGCCGGCGCGAGTCTGAACCTGACGGAGGCGGTCACCGTCACGGCTTGGATCAAGATGGACTTCACCGCCGGCGATCGCAAGATCGCGGCCAATCAGGATGGCGTCGCGGGCGGCTACAAGCTGGGTCTCTTCACCAACAACAAGGTGGAGTTCGAGGTCCGCAATGCCGCCAACGGAGGCGCCAACAACCTCAACCGCAACGTGGCCGGCGGGACCGTCTTGCAGCAGGGCGTCTGGTACCACGTGGCCGGAGTGTACTCCAAAGGTCAGTTCATCCGGACCTATGTCTTCGGGAACCTGGATCGGGAGATCCGCACGACGGCGGTCTTGGACACCACCAAGGGCCCGTTCAAGCTTGGCCGCGGGGAATCGGCGACCACCTATTTCTGGCTGGGCGCGTTGGACGAGGTGCAGGTTTACAGCAAGGCGTTGTCTCAGGAAGAACTCTTGTGGCTGGCGGGTCAGAAGACGCCGGTCGCCAAGCCGTTCTAAGACAGCAGAGCCAAAGAGTCTGTCGCAAAGAGAATCGGGGGCCTTCGTCGCAGAGACGAGGGCCCCGCTTCTTTTCAGCTTCTGGGGATGGAAGGCGGCATTGTCGCTATGTCCACGAATACAGGGGGGCGTTACCGGACGCTGGATGTAGGACCGACGTGCCAGGCTGCTCAGGCGGCACAGGCCCAGCCGACGGAGGCTGAAATAGCGGAGATCCTGCTTTTCCGTTCGCAAGCGATCAATCCCACGCAGTTCGCTTTTCGCTCGGTCGGCACCATCATTAGCGCGTACGTCGGACAAAGGCCGGGGTGCCGGGGTCAGTCAGGGGGGCTGCAGGCCGAGGCGGAGAACTCTGACTGCCGCTGGAACTGTGACTTGCAGGCGGCACGTCCCGGGGGCGGGGAAATCGCAAAGTCCCAGAATAATCCTGTTGCAGGCGGCGATTCGGTGTGGTAAGATGCGCTGGTTGTGCGGCGTGGACGGTTCGTGCTGTCCACGGTTCGCTAAGTTACGCATACAGCAGCATTAATGGACACAACAGGTCAGAGTCGGAGGCCCTGACGTGGCGCGTTTGTCCGGATACAGGGTGAATGGGGGAGGCAGAGAGGCTTTAGACGCACCTTGTACTGATTCGGCCGGTCGGCGGCGAGTTCCCGAGCGCGACACAACTCATTGGCGGACTCGATCTTACTGGCATTTCTCGGAAAGGAGGTGGGTGGGCTGATCCTATCGGGGCAAGTGGCGGGGAGATTATGTCGATGAGTCTCCGCGAGGACGTGCCGAGGTACGCAATCGCGTGGCGCGTTACGAAGGGATGCGGTTTCGAACAGTTGGGTGTCCTGTTTGACAACGAGACGAAGCCTTGGTGTGTGGCCGGGGCGGGAGGCATCTTCAAACGATGGAAAGGAGAGTATGATGAGCAAGAGAATGTGTCTGATGGTGGTCATGGCCATCCTGTTTCTGGGAGCCGTGACTTGGGCGGCGCATGATGTCACCAAGCCGGGGGATCCCATCCAGGGCGTTCCGAATGACGGCATCAGTACGGATGGCTCGACCAACGGGTGGCCGGGCAATGAGGCGGCAAACCAGGCCATTGATGACCGGACGAACACGAAGTACCTGCACTTCAAGGGCGAGAGAGAGCCCACGGGCATTCGGATCTCGCCCAAATCCGGGCCGTCGGTTGTGACGGGGATCCGGCTCTGCACCGCCAATGACGCCATCGAGCGCGACCCCACCAAATGGGAGTTGTCCGGCTCCAACGACGGCATCGATGGGCCGTATGCCCTCATTGCCAAGGGCGACATCACGGACTTCGTCGGAGGCGGTTGGCCGCGGTTCACGTGGAACACGACGCCCATCACGTTCGCCAATACCGTCTCGTACAAGCACTACCAGTTGATGTTCCCGACCGTGAGCAATCCGGGCAGCGCCAACAGCATGCAGATCGCGGAGATCGAGTTGTTGGCGGCGGACCTCAAGGCGTACGCGCCGAACCCGGCGAACGGCGCCGTGGTCACCATGCCCCTGTTGCAGTGGACGAAGGGTGATACGGCCCAGGCGCACAATGTCTACCTCGGGACCAGCCCGAATTTGACCGCCGCGGATCTGCGGTCCTCGAAGATACCCATGGCGATGTACTACCACGTGGCGCCGCCGCTGGACCCGGGCGTCACCTACTATTGGCGCGTGGATGAAATCGATGCGGCCGGTACGGTGATCCCCGGCGATGTGTGGAAAGTGATGATCGCCCCGAAAACGGCTTTTAGCCCCTCGCCCCGCAACGGTGACAAGTGGCTGAGCATCAGCACCACCCTGGCCTGGCAGCCGGGCCAGAATGGGATCAAGCATGATGTGTATTTTGGCATTGACAAGGCCAAGGTGGAGGCACGGGATGCCAGCGTCTCCAAGGGCACCCTCAGCACGCTGACCTTTAGCCCCGGACCACTGGCACAGAACACCACCTACTACTGGGCCGTGGATGAGACGACCATCAGCGGTCAGAAGCAACCCGGTGCGGTGTGGAGCTTCACCACGGTCGGCGGCAGCGGTGGCGTCCGGGGCGAGTACTTCGCCGGCACCAATCCATCGGGCATACCCCTCCTGACCCGTATCGATCAGCGAATCGATGTGAGTCTGACCGGCACTACCAGTCCGGGTGCCCCGGTCCCGGGCGACGGCTGGTCGGCTCGCTGGACGGCGGACCTCGAGATTGCCGTCTCCGACACCTACACGTTCAGCCTCTGGTGCCAGGATGGCACGCGGATGTGGATTGACGGCCAGTTGGTCATCGATAAGTGGGTGAACCCCACGGTCACCAGCGAGTACTTCACCCTGCCGCTGGATCTGGAACAAGGCATCCATGGCCTGCGCGTAGAGTATGTTGATAACAGCGGCGACGCCATCGAGCAGTTGCGCTGGTCGACCGCCACCATGGCGCAGGTGACCGTCCCCGCCGGTCCGCTCCAGCCGCCCGCCCGCGCCCAGTCCGTCTATCCGTTGCACAAGGCGGTGGACGTGGAGCAGGACGTGACGCTCAATTGGGCGGCTGGGTATAAAGCCAAGCAGCACGACGTCTACTTCGGCACCGACCAGGCGGCGGTGGCCACTGCGACCTCGAAGACGGCGGACGTCTATGTCGGCCGCCAGGCGCTGGACAAGATGACCTACACTCCCGGCGCGCTGGAGTGGAACAAGACCTATTACTGGAGAATCGACGAGGTCAACGATTCCGACGCCGTCAGCCCGTGGACCGGAATGGTTTGGAGCTTCACCACCGCCAATTCCCTCGTGGTCGATAACATGGAAGGCTACACCGACTTGGCGGGTGGCGAGATCTTCATGACCTGGGTCGACGGCTTTACCGATAACTTTGCGTCGAGCCACTCGACTGTAGGCAACGCCACGGCGCCGTTCGCCGAGCAGACGAACGTTCACGGCGGCAAGCAGTCGCTGCCGATGACCTACGAGAACGCCTCGGCCCCGTTCTTTAGCGAAGCATGGCGGGAATTCTCTCCGCTCGCGGACTGGACGGTCAACGGCGTCAACACGCTGCTCGTGTGCGTCCGGGGTCTGGTCACCAATAGCGCCGAACCCGTGTACGTCGTCGTCGAAGACAGCGCCGGCAAGAGCGCGGTCGTGACCAATGCCGATACGAGCATCACGACCAAGGGCACTTGGGCCGAATGGAAGGTTCCGCTGAGCCAGTTCACCGGCGTGAATCTGGCCAAGGTCAAGAAGCTCTACGTCGGCGTGGGGGACCGCAAGGCCACCAAGGCCGGAACCCAAGGCAAGGTTTACTTCGATGATCTCGGAGTGATCAAGCAGTAGGAGTTTACCGCTGACGACGGAAGTTCAGGATTGACCACGGCGCGCAAGCCGCGAACGATCCTGAATACGAAATCGCAGCAAGTAAATCTGAAGATGGAATTCGGGGCCTTTGTCGAAAGGACAAGGGCCCCGATTCTTCATATACCGGACAAGAGCGAGACACAACCACAACAAAACCCCCACAAACAGGGCCTGAGACGTCGTTTGCCGGGGGTGACGCGAGACATAACCCGAACGCTTGTCCGACAGAAAAATGCACTTCGGAGCGCGCGAAAAGTGCGCCAGGAGTGCAACGGGGGTGCAACGACCTGGACCCCGACTTGGCGAAGATCGTCGCGGCTTGGCCGAAGCTGCCTGGGCACGTCAAGGCAACCGTGCTATCGCTCGTTGATGCGTGCAAGGAGTAGGTGGGTAATGCCGAACGACCAGTTGAATGTCCGATTGAGTATGCTCCTGGACCTTCTGCCCAAGCACGCTTGGCAAGTGAAGCCGGCGGCCGTCGAGTTGGGCTACAGCGAGAGCTACGCGGACCGGCTGTCGGCCATCCTCAAACAGAATGTCAGGTTTTGTCAGGCACTTGCCATGAAGCAGGCGGAAATTGGGGCAACAGAGGCGGAGAAGGTAGCCAGGCTCGTGCGGTCGTGGGAAGAAATCGCGCACGATGACAGCGTACCGGTTCGGGATCGTCTGAAGGCCGGCGAGCTTCTCGGGAAGTATCACGCAATCTTCACCGAACGCAGGCTCTTGGAGACGCCCGAACGCCAACGCCAGCTTGACGAGGCCGACAAGGCCGCAGTCCGTGAGTACCTGGAGTGGTGGGGCCAGCGACGCACGCGGGGGCTGCCGGGCGATAATCAAGCCCTGCCGGATCAGATCGATGGGCAGGACCACACGCAATGATTGGCACCGCCGGCGGAAGCCGAGCCGGCTACCCCCCTGACCGGGGTGGGGATCTCACTGTTCGCCAGTTCGCTCCGTAGTCCCGGGACCTGGGGAAATCAGGATGACTATGGTCTGCAATTGGAAGCGACGGGGCATCTGTCCGACTGCGATTCTGTCCGCTGCTTTACCATCACGAAGAAGAAGCCCCCGCGCTATTGATGAGGGAGAGGAAGCGAGACTACACGCGGGGGCTTGTAGACTCGTTCAACACGCCCCACGTCTGAGCCGCCAGCCGGCGAAGCTCAGGCCGACCACGCCGAGCAAGGCCGCGCCGGGGACGGGGACGGGGACAACATTGGTGCCATCGTCTCCAGGCTGGTACTCCCACAACACGGCGTACTGCCTTTGAGTGACACTGTCCCGTACGTCTCCGATGACGTTGCCGGCTGAATCGATACCGTATGCAGTCGACTGGTCGTATCCCGCTGGTAGGAAGGTGTGCAGGTCAACGTGACTATCTGCCGAACCCGACCACACCAAGGCATGGTAGCCGTCCGTGCCGACCTCGTGACCATAGCCAACTTGCCGACCAGTGGAGATGCCGTAGGCCCTTGAGTGGTCGAACCCTTCGGGATTCAGATCAACGTAACTGTCGGCTGTGCCCGACCAGAGCAAAGCGTGACAGTCATATCCCGTGGTGGGTGCAAAACCCCAGCCAACTTGCTGGGCGTCCGAGACGCCAACAGCCCAGGAATAGAACCCTTCGGGATTCAGGTCAACGTAACTGTCGGCTGTGCCCGACCAGAGCAAAGCGTGGACTTCACTATAATGCACCGGCCTACCATAGCCGACCTGCTGGGCACCAGAGATGCCACAAGCCTCCGAATAAGTGAAATCCGCCGGGTTGAGGTCAACGTAGCTGTTAGCAGTGCCGGACCACATCAAGGCGTGGCCCGGCTGAGCTGAATCGGTGCGGACTCCAAAGCCGTAGCCAACCTGGTGCCCTCCGGAGACACCGTATGCCTCCGATGAGATAGACCCAGCCGGGTTGAGGTCAACGTAGCTCTCGGCCGTACCCGACCACAGAGCGGCCTGGCGATTGGCGCTGGCATTGCTTCCGTAGGCATAGCCAACCTGTTGACCACTGGATACACCCCTCGCCTCCGACCAAACCGACCCGGGCGGGTTCAGGTCAACATAGCTCTCGGCCGTACCCGACCAGAGTAGGGCATGGCGGGCACCCCCTGTAGAATCTCCGTAGCCCCAGCCGACCTGCTGGCCGCCCGAGACGCCGAAGGCCATCGACCATTCGAACCCGGTGGGATGCAGCACTGTCACCGAATACGTATCTGCCCGCCCGCTGCCGGCAAGAAACGCCAGGCACAGAACAGCAGCCACAAGAATTGATTTCGCTCTCATCTTCCCTACCTCCATTCCCTTTGCACCCTGACACACTGGGTATAGAAGGCAACCTGGCTCAGTGACGAACCCGTTTCAGCCGCAAGCCTGAGTAAGCCAGGCCGAGAAAGCCGAGCACGACGGCGCCGGGGGCGGGGACCGGGTTCGTGTCGAATTCCACGATATAGCCATTGGCAGGATAGTTGATGTGTGGAAGGTCATTCCACTGGGCGCCAGTCCGGCTGCGATAGCCGAAGAATGCGAGTCTGTTCTGAGTCTCGTCTCCGCTGGGCTCAATCGGGACCCAGTTGGTGTAAACCCACGGTTCGTCTGTGACCCAATGCCAATTTGCCGCCTTGTGCGACGGGTTATAAGAAGACCTGTAGCCGCCGAGAAAAGGACCTTCGGCATTGTACGGACCCTCCCATTGCCAGAAGGCGGGGTCGTTGGCCACGAGGCTGTAGACAAAGGCATTCTCTGCGGCCGAAGTGATGGTCGCGAGATAACCACTGTGGGCTACCGCCGCAGCACTGGCGTCTTCCCAATCGATGCCTTGTGGCGTGAGAACAGCCTCGTAGTAGTGACCATTTCCCCCGTCGGTGACAGACCATTGACACAGATTCGCGTTGGCGAGCCCGGCGATTCCCGCAACGATCGCTGCGGTCACACAGAATGACTGTCTTCTCATCGCAATACCCTCCTCATCGTGAATGAAACCAGATAGTCTCCTCCGTGCGGCCATTCTCGAGGGGCCCCTCCGTGAGCTTCACTCTGTTCTGATTGTCACAGTTCGGCCCGGGCCAGTCAACACAATTCGCACTCTTTTCGTATACACGGTGACGCGTTGGAGATGCAGCACGGGGCCGGCTCTTGCCGCAGTGGGGGCAGGGCGATAAAATGCGTGTGACGCGATCGCGATGGCCGGCCGGGAGTCTGCCGAGCCGAAGATGCCTCTTTGAAGCGGCGGTGCTCCCGGTCGTTTTCAAAGAGGTGAACTATGCCGAAGCCAAAGAAGGCCAAGGCCGTGAACGAGAAGGTGGACAAGCCGGCACATGTGACGCGCCTACTCCAAGACCCGGCTAAGGCACTATCCTCGATTCGCGCCGAACTGCTACGCCGGGAGCTTGCGGAAGCGGAGAGGCCGGAGCCACCCGACCCCGAATGGAACGAACCCGTGATAATTGATCCGCGGTTTCGCCCCATCAAGGCGCCCGAACCGGACCCTGCGAATCTTCAGGAGTTGAAGGAGCAGATCCGCCGATGGATCGTGGTCCACGCGACACCCCTCCGGCTTGAGCCGGCAGAGAATCCACCCGATGCCAGCGGGATATTCTCGGTGTTCAACCGCTACTTCTTCGAGTTGACCGGGTACTGCATTCAGGCCATGGACCCCTTTGACGGTCTCACGATCTTGGAGGGTCTGTGCGAGAAGCTGTGGCAGCCAATCACGCTCACAGAGTTCCTTGTTGAGTATTGTGGTGTAACACGAGTAGAGGCAGACCGGCAAAAGAAGAACCTGCAGAACGCCGTGAGCGAAAAGACCTACTGCATTTCACTGCCCGGGAAGGTAGGCGTCCTCGGGAAAGGCCGAACGGATCGTTTTCGGGCCATCGATCTTTTGAAGAAGTGGCCTGAGTACCGGGAGGCAGTTCCCAAATTGCCGATGCCAGTCAAGCAAAAAGTGCTCGCGTAACATTCCGAAAGTGACCCGCTACGTTTCCGATTGTGTCCCGGTTTGGAGATTCCCTGCGCGTCGGTCAACAGCGGGGTTTCCGCCATTAGAATGGCGGCATGGTGAAGGCTCAAAACAGATCGGTTGTGACGGCTGTCGAGTTCGCGGAACTTGTTGGCGTCAAGCTTGCGACTGTCCGGCGCTGGGTTCGCGACGGAAGAGTCCCGGCTGTCATCCTGCCCAACGGCTCTCCACTGTTCGACCTGGCCGAGGTCAAGCAGGTTCTCGCGGAGAGACAGCGCGCGGCCGGGACCGTGTCCTTGTGTGAGGGGGGCAGCCGATGAACAACACACAAGACCTGCTCCAAGTCGTTGCTGGTTACGCTGCTCTCGGATGGTGCATCATCCCGATTCGCGAGCACAGCAAAAAACCCTCTGTCCAGTGGGAACGTTTTCAGGCAGAGCGGCCGGGCACGGAAGACCTTCGGAAGTGGTTCGGGGCGGGCCCCCACAATGTAGCCGTCGTTCTGGGGCCTGTTTCTGGCGGGCTCGCGTGCCGGGACTTTGACGTCGAGGGTGCCTACGATCGGTGGGTAGCGTCCTGTCCAAAACTCGCGAGAACCTTGCCCACAGTCCAGACTGCCCGCGGTGCGCACGTCTACTGCCGGGGACATTTCGAGGGCATTCGCGACTTGGGCGACGGCGAACTCCGGGGAAGCCGGGGTTATTGCCTGTTGCCGCCAAGCGTTCACCCGGATGGCCCCACCTACACGTGGCTGATTGAGCCTTCCCGAGAGAACCTGCTTGAAGTCGATGCACAGCAAGCGGGATTTTTGGATGTCCCCGCACTGTGTACAGAGAGAACAGAGAGAACAGAGAGTACAGAGACGACAGAGCAGGACGGAGAGAACAGAGGAGAACGGAGAGAACTGAGGAGATATAAGGGGGAGGTGGAGCGAATCATCCAAGCGACCTTGCCCTTTGAAATCGGGACACGCCACCGACGCATCTTTGACCTCGCCCGGCACCTTCACTCATCTCCTCAGTTTGCCGGCGCGGATCCGAAAGACCTGCGCTGGATTGTCGAGGGGTGGTATGAACGCGCCCTGCCGATGATGCGCACCAAAGACTTCACTGAGACCTGGATAGATTTTCTGCGAGCTTGGCCGAAGGTGCGGTATGCGAGAGGCGAAAGCCCGATGGAGCAAGCCTTCAAACAGGCAGCGCTCCAAGAGCCGCCACGAATCGCCGTCGAACGCTACCCGGAGAACCGCAGACTCCAAGTCCTTGTCGGGATCTGCCGAGACCTACAGCGCCGCGGTGGCCGGGAGCCTTGGTTTCTCTCATGCCGCACAGCGGGAAGCCTTTTGGGCGTGACACACACTGAGGCGAGCCGCTGGCTGTTTCTCCTTGAGGCGGACGGCATCCTCGAAGTGGTCGAAAAGGGCGGCGGCCGGCAGACGGCAAGACGCGCGACGCGCTATCGCTACGTCGGCGACAAGGGGGGTGCAAAATGACCAAAACAGCCGGGAGAGAGCAGAGAACAAAGCAGAGTTTCCGGGGGGCTTCGCGTAAGGCCCGGCCAGAGCGGGACTTGTGGCGCCGGGAATCGGTTAGAGCAACCGATTACCGCAATGAGCGGCCCGCAGAAGCCCGCAGAGCGCCCAGACTCCTGCCCGATGGCCGGACCGGGAGCAGATCGGCCAAGGGCGGGCACGTGGCGCAACGGGCGGGCTGCGTCAGCAGACACGTCATAGCATGAACGAAGACAAGGGACTTCTTTTCAGGAGCGAACAATGGCAACACGGACAGAAACCAAAACCGACCTGGCCGCCGGAGAGCAGGGCCAGCAGGACAAGGGCCTTCTCGGGCGGCTCAAAGGCACGATCGTTGGCACGGCGGCGGATCGGGGCTGGGTGGAGATCGACGGCCAGACCATGACCAGCGCAGCCGGCAGATTGGTACGGGAGCGCTCTATGCAGTACCTGGGAGCAGACCTCACGATGATGGCGCGGAAGACGAGTGCAGGACGCACCGTCGAGGAACCGTTTGATCCACGCGAGCATAGCGCGCAGAGCGGCTGGTCGAAGCGACTTCGCCTCCGCGAGTTTCTACGGTTGGAGGAAGGCGACCGCGGCCTGTTGGCGAACGGAGAAAAAGGGCCACCCCAAATCCATTTGGTCGCGAATGGGCGCTACGTCGGCGCGATCGGCCAGACCTTGGCCCGCAACGTTCTCATCCGAATCGGTGCGGTCCAAGATGACAATGAGCCGAAGGGAGGGTGAAGCATGAGGCAGGGTGGACAATCATTGTCATGGGCTCCTTTCGCAAAGTGGGCAAAGCGGGCCGCATTGCCAAGCGGCCCGCCGCGCCTCGTTCTTGTGCTTTCCATTCCGGGCGAGCTTCGGTTCGTCCGGTTCGCGGGAAGGGGGCCCGCCGGTTCACGCTTGTCGGGGCGTCCAGCCGCGGGCCCGGCTTTGCTCCATAGTAGTGGGCGGGCCTGCCCGTCCAGTTCCTCCCGGGGGGGGTCGGTGCCTGTACACGCCGGCCCTTCCCTTCTTTCAGACAGTGAGGTGAACCATGAAAAATGCTCTTGTTTTGCCTGAATTTGAGAGCATCGAGGAGCTTGACAGTTTTCTCGTCACCCTCATCGAAGTCGATTACAACGCGGCCCGCATGATGGGCAGCGCCCATTTCAAAGAGTGTAATACGAACGACCCGGCTCCTGTGCGGATCACGGAGACGCGGCCATTCACCGAAGCCATTTGCGGAGGAAGCTCCGCAGAAAGGACTCAAGATATGAGCCTCAAAGAAAGAATGAAAGAGCTTGACGAAATGGTCGAAGCAATCGCCAACTTCGCCAATCCGCGGTTCCGCACCATCACGACCGCCGAGGTGCGCGCGGCCGAGGAGCACGACGCCGCAGAACGCTCGCGCCTTCGCCGGGAAGCCCAGCGTGCCCGCGAGCAGGCCCCGCACATCGCCGAAGAGGTGCTGCAGAAGACGCCAGATGACTTTTACGAGGACCGACGCGCAGACCGGCGGCAACGCAGGGAGGAAGAGGCCCGAAACAATGCTGAGGTCGGCCGAATCGCCGAGGAGGCGCTCCTCGCAGCGCCGAATCTGAGTGAGTAAGGCCATGCCAAGGCGGCCACGTGCCAAGTTGGCGGTTGACGAAAGCCTGGTCGAGAGGATTCTCGACACGATACGCCAGTGTCCTAATCCCAAAGGGCGCTATCGCATGGACATTTCGTCGCTGGTCTGGGACACCAAATCCCTATACGAAGACTACCCGCGGCCGCGTGTGGTTGAGGTCCATCGGGTAATCGAGCTACTTCTGGCGCGCGGGGCGATCCAAGTGCGGATGTGTTTGCGGACGGGCGGTCCGGTCATTATCACGAGGAGCAACAAAGATGGAGCAGAGCAGCATGAGCAAGCGGCAAACGCTCAAGACTGACGACTTCGATTTCCTGGAGTTGGACTCTCAGAAGCTGACTCAGGAGTTGAATGTATTGCTCGACAAAGCCGGAGCGGAAACAGAGGCGTTCTTCGCAAACCTTCCGTCAGTCGAGCTGGAGAGCGTGCAGGAAATGCACGCACGACACGCGGTCGAGGGCCGGCTCCTGCGGGAGGCAGGCTTGGAGTACCTGAGAAAGAAGGTGAGCCGTGGCAAACCTCAAAGAGCGTATCGAGCGGCTTGAGCAGGCCCTGGACGGCGAAGAGCCGGGGCAGGTTATCGTCGTCGTGCTGTGCCATGAACCCGCGGACGTCGGCCTATCGGATGCGTTCGCTGAATGGTTCACGCACGATGAGGTCATTGCTGGTGCCTCCGGACCCCCCTGGGCACGGACCGCGATCGCTGATTGCGAACGAGAGAGGCAAGCTCGCATCCGAGCAGCAGAAGGGCAAGGAAATTGAGGTCGTAAAGTGGCTCAAATTGTCTCAGACAAAAAAATTGATCGTGCGGTTGCGGCGCTCTTAGAGGCCAGCACGGTGACTGAGGCCGCCGAGAAGGCCAAGGTCTCGCGCAGGACGCTGACGCGATGGCTGCACGAAGACCCTGAGTTTGGCCGTCGTTTACGCGACGCCCGGCGGGAAGCATGGGCACACGGCTCAGCCCGGATATGCAAGCTGCTTTGCCGGGCCGTGGACACCATCAAAAGCTCATTGGACGGACGGAGAATCGCCAAGGGCCGTTTTCTCTCTGCGAAGCTCGTGATTGAGAGTTGCCAGATGATACAGGAGGGCGACTTGGCCGACCGTGTTGCCGAACTGGAGCACCGAGTGAGAGAACGCCACCCCTACGAGCGGGACCTATCCGGCTTGTCCACGGAGGAGTTGACGGAGCGCCTTGACAATCTCCGGCAGAAGGCCCTGCAGGACTTCAGCCCGGATCAACTTCGCGAGCGGCTTCGCCAGCTTGTCGCTGGGAATGGGGACGATACCGGATAGCGCGGCCTTGTACTCGGGGCCGGGCACGCCCAGCCGCCCTGGACACGGCTCGGCCCTGTTTTTGAGTGTGCGATGTACCTACTGGACGCAAGAGTGCTTGACATCTTGAAGAGCGGGGCAGCCTGGCAAAAGGGGAAAATCTATATGCCAAAGAGCGAATTACAGAACCTCATTGTCACGAGGTTTGGCAACCCGCGGCCGCGCTCGCGCGACATTCAACTCGCGATAAGGCGACTCACGCGACAGCGGCTCGTGTCTTGGGCCGCCGTCCGGGGTGACGGCATTGTGTTTCTTGTGTGAACGGAGCGACAGATGAACGGTGTCACCATCATCAAAGAGATAGGCGACTTTAGCCCGGATACAGTCATAACCGAGCAGGGCCTTGCAGACCTGTTGCACAAGCACCGCGTTTCGGTCAAGCGAGCGGTTTCACGCGGGGAGCTTCCCGTACCTGTACGTCTGTTCGGCGAACCGGTGTGGACGGTGCAAGCCCTGCGCGACCACCTGAATCACCGGCTGGAGGCGGCAAAGCAAAACGCGCTGCGCGCCCAGCGAAGAATTTCTCAACTTTCCGCTTGACATTCGGAAACACGCAAAGTAGGCTGTAGGCATGGCACGAAAGAAAGCACGCATGGGCCGGCCGCCGGTGGAAGCGGCCAAGCGACGAAGCCGCTTCGTCACGGTCCGATTCACCGTAGCGGAGTACCAGCGACTCGCCCATGATGCAGCGACCGCCGGCAAGACGGTTGCCGAGTATCTGCGCGACGGCTGGCACAAGCAAAAGGGGCAATGACATGGCAGGCGCAAGGCGGAAACCGAGCAAAAAGGGCGGCAATTTCCAAGGTTTCTATCGAGACTACACCGGCCGGCGGGTGTTCTTCACCGGCACACCGAACCGGACCGAAACCAAGAAGATCGCCGAGCACCTGGAAGCTGAGCATCGACAAATGGCCCTGGGCGTCCGGCCCGCGCCCACGGCGCCGGCCCGGCATCGCAAGCGTCCCTTCCTGGAGATCGTAGGCGAATATACCGCCTGGGGCCGGGCCTTCGGGCGCCGGGACGGCAAGCCCTGGACCACGCCGTGGGCGGACTCCGTGGACGGCTATCTGCGCAAGTGGGCCGAGACCCTGAGCATCGAGACGATGGCGGATCTGGACGGGATCTTGCCGCGCGTGGAAGCGACGCTGCAACAACTGACGGAACAAGATTATGCCGGCCGCACGGTGGGCGCCTACGTCAAGCCGCTGATCGCCTTCTGCAACTGGTGCATCGGTCACGGCTATCTGGTTGCGAACCCGTTGAAGAATCTCACGAGGATCGACGAGACGCCGGAGTGCGAGCGGCGGGCGATGACAGCCGACGAAATCGCCAAGCTCTTTTCTGTGGCTCCGGGATGGCGACGGCTCGCCTATGCCGTGGCGATTATCACGGGCCTGCGGCTCTCGGAGTTGCGGCGGCTGGACCGGATCGACCTGGACATCGAGAATAGCCGCTTGTGCCTGCGGTGGAAGCTCACAAAGAACCGGAAGCCAGCCACGCAATACCTGCCAGCCAAGTTGGCGGCGGCGTTGGCGGCGTTCGCGGATTCAGGCGCTCCCAAGCGCTTGTACGAGAGAGCCCGCACGAAACGGGCCTTGCCGGAGAGCCCCTTGCTCTTCGTGCCGAGTCATCTGCTGCGGCGGTTTGACGTGGACCTGGAGCGAGCCCGGATCGCCAAAGAGACCCCCGAGGGCAAGCTCGACTTCCATGCCTTGCGGGCAACCGGGATTACTCTCTGTGCCGAAGCCGGGGCGAACGTGAAGGAGCTTCAGACGATGGCCCGGCACGCGGACCCGAAGTTGACCTTCTCTGTCTATGCCAAACAGCGAGACCCCCGCATGATGGAACTGGCCGAAAAGGTGGGCGGTGTGCTGCCGGTGTCGGGTGTAGAATGTGCGCCAGAAGTGCACTGCGAAGGGGAGGGTTCGTATAAGTTATTGCAGGAACAGGCTTTACGTGAAAAGGGCCTTTGTCGAAAGGACAAGGGCCCCGATTCATTTCTGTGCACGGTGCAGGAGCGAGGACGGATCGATGGAAATAACCCGCGGGCCCTTACGACCGTATAGATACGGGGGCCGCGGGGTTGGCGTGATCCGCCAACAGACGCCTCTACTCGGTTGAAGGGAACGGCCATGAACGACTTCGTGCGAACCTGGACCGTCGCCGGACGGCAGCAGATCGGCAACATGCGGACGCTGGGTCGGCGCCTCTGGCGCGAATGGTGGAAGGTCGCGGTCTTTGTGATTTTTGTGGTTGTACCCGTGAAATCGAGTCTGGCCGACTGGAACTGGGTTCCCACCGGCTCGATGAAACCGACGATCATGGAGGGCGACCTGATCTTCGTCAACAAGCTCGCCTACGACTTGAGGGTTCCGCTGACCCTGCACCGTCTGGCGTCGTGGTCTGCGCCGCAGCGGGGTGATGTCGTAGTCTGCCTCTCGCCGGAAGACGGCACCCGGCTGGTCAAGCGCGTGATCGGGACGCCGGGCGATGTCGTGCAGATGAGGGCCAACGTGCTTCTCCTGAACGGCCAACCACTCGACTACCATCCGCTGGAGCGGGGTTATCCCGTGGATCTGCCCGGTGGTGGCGAAACGGCCGGCGTTCTGGCGACCGAGGATTTGGGCCGAACGGCACATCCCGTTGTCAGCATCCCCGGCATTCGTGCGCTGCGCGATTTCGGGCCGGTGGTGGTGCCGGAGAGGGGGTATTTCGTCTTGGGCGACAATCGGGACCTGAGCCGGGATTCACGGTACTTCGGTATCGTTCCCCGGGAGTCGATCCTGGGCCGGGCCGGGGCAGTGGTCTTGTCCTTCGACATCACCGATAAGTATCAACCCCGCGTCGGACGATTCCTCACACCGCTGCGCTGACAACCCTAACATACCGGCGCACCACCACAAGGACTGCCGATCAGAAAGCGAGGAAGGGAAGAGCTCCGTTCTCGCGCTCTTCCCTTCCTCCCTTCACTCGTCTCTTCTCCAGCTTCTACGACCGCGACGCTTTCCTGCGCGGCCGTCGCTCTGTCACGAAACGTCCAATACTTCCAGGTCGAAGATCAAGTCCTCGCCGGCCAGGGGATGGTTGGCGTCAATCGTGATCGTGGCGTCGGAAACGTCGACAACCGACACGGTGACGGGCTCCTCGTCCATCTCATCCACCCAGAGCTGCTGCCCGATCTCCACCTCCATGTCCTCGGGCAGGCTGGCCCGGGGGATTTCCTGGACCAGGTCCTCGCGTCGCAGACCGAAGGCGTCCTCGGCCGCGATCCGCACCGTCTTCGCTTCGCCGGGCTCCATGCCTTCCACCGCCTCCTCAATGGCAGGCAGTGCCTCGTTATCGCCCATCGTGAATTCGATCGGCTCATCGTTGATGGACGTCGCGAAAATGGTTCCATCGTCGAGTCTGCCGGTGAAATTCACTCGCACATGGTTGCCGGTCTTTGCTTGTGCCATGGTGTTCCCTTTCTTCTTTGGATTTCCAGAAGCGCCGATCCACCAGAGTCTGTGCGGGGTCCTGTGAGTTGCCGCATGGCTCCGATGTCCTACTTAGGCATACGATCTCGACTTCCGGTGGTGGGGAGGGAAAAGCCCTGAAACGGGGTGTGGCAATTCCCTCTGTGGAGGCAAAGATGGACGGCAAGGGAACTCAGCCGTCGGCGTGGATTCCCAGGAGGCTCCCTCCGGTTTGGTGCGGCGGAGGGAAGTGGGGGAGGATCGGAGAGCACGACACTTCTACGGCGCCGTCCACGGGAGGACCGCAGCGGCGATTGGCATAGATAGGTGGAAAGCCCACAGGTCCGGGGCGATGACCCGCGCGCACCGCGTAGCCCCGGACGCCACGGGAGCGAAACAGACATCCTTCACAGGACCGCAGGGCCGTCGAAAGAGCTCGAATGCCCCAAGAGCGTGCCGGCAAATTCAGGACAAATCAAATATTAATTTCCTGAACGCAGAGCACGCATTCCCTGGAGCGGCTGTCCGCTCTTTCAACGACCCCGCTGATCCTGATTACGCCATGGGCCGGCCCTCGTGCGCCGGCAACACCGGTCCGATCACCGGTACCTGGCAGCGGACCGCTACTTTGTGGCGGGAGCCGGGGCCGGGGCCGGTGCGGGGGCCGGGGCCGGCTTATCCGTGCTCGTCGCGGGCGGCGTCGTGGGCTTGGGTGCCGGCTGCTGTTTCTTGCACCCACTGAATGTGAAGGTCACAAAAACCAGAATGGCCAACGTGGTGAGAACTACCTTTCTCATGGTCTTCCCCTTTCGCAAGACTACTCCCTTATACACTCCGCTGATTCTCCGGCGCGGCAAGACGCTTGTCACACGCCGAAACGATCTGCACACTCCAGAACGATCCAGCATACACAGAATCCGACATAGCAGTACCGCATGTCCCGGAAAAGATCAAGATAAAATTCTCAGAAAACGCCACAATCGTGATTCCCGCCCTCGTGCTTTTCGACGAGCGACAAAACCAACTAAGAATATCCGGCATGGAGGTCGCCGGGCCGCTCATCGTCCGGCGGCGCCGTGCGCGGTCAGACGCGCCACGACTTCCTTGTGGCCGGCGCGGGCGGCCACGTCCAGGGCCGTCTCGCGGCGCCGGGTGTTGCGCGCGCTCACGGTCGCACCCTGCGCCAACAGCATCTCGACGATCTCCTCGTGGCCCTTTTCCGCGGCGTAGTAGAGCGGCCGGGCGTCCACGCGGTCTTTGGCGTTGACGTTGACGCCTTGGGCGAGCAGAGACCGGGCCAGCTTGAGGTCGCCTGTAGCGGCGGCCTGGTGCAAGGGCGTCACGCCGGTCTTGAGAAGGGCCTCGACCGTGGCCTCCGAGGAAGCGCCTTTGGCGCCGAGGATTTCGACAACCTGTGCATGTCCGCGCCGTGCCGCGTAATGGATGGGTCGGTCGCCGTCGCTGTCCTGGGCGTTGGTGTCGGCCCCGGCGGCTACGAGCAGCTCGACCACATCCGCGCGGCCTTCAAAGGCCGCCAGATGCAGGGGCGTGGCGCCTTCGCTGTTTCGTAGGTTGACCTCGGCGCCTTTGGCGAGGAGCAGGGCGACCACCTCCGTAGGGCCATCCGCGGTTGCCCCATGCAGGGGGGTGCGGCCGGTGTCGTCCTTTGCGTTGACATGGGCGCCCTTGGCGACCAGAAGCTCTGCCACCTCTTTGAAAAGGCCCTGCGTCAGCTCCGTCTGGGCAGAACTGGACGCGCTGCCGGGGCGCGGGTCCCGGCGGCCTCGGGCCGCCGCCTCGTGCAGCGGGGTGGTGCCGTAGGCATCCCGAGCCCCGATTTCGGCGCCGGCGGCGACCAGCAATTCGACCACGTCCAGGTATCCTCCGGCCGCGGCAATCTGCAACGGCGTCTGGCCCTGCCATTCGCTGTCGGGCCGGCCCTTGGGACCCGTCTTGATCCGCGCGGTGACCTCCGCGCCGCGGGCGAGCAGCGGTTCCACCAGCCGGCGATTGCCCAGCCGGACGGCGCGGTGCAGGGCGGTCGAGCCGGAGGCCGTCTGGCCCGCGGCCTTGGCGCCCGCCGCGAGCAATTGTGCCGCGATCTCCTCCTGGTAATTCGCCAGCGCCTCCATCAACGGGGTCACGCCGGCCCCGTCGGCCGTGTCGATCTCGGCTCCGCGGGCAATCAGGAATCCCACAATCTCGCTGCTGGCTCGTGCGGCGGCGAGGTGCAGCGCCGTCTTGCCGTCGCCGGTCCGCGCGTGGATCTGGGCTCCGCGCGACAGGAGCAGCTCGATGGTGTCCTTGTCCCCCGTGGTGACGATGTCATGGGGTTGCCCGCCAGCCACGGCCTCGTGCAAAGGAGTCCAACCGGCGGCGGTCCTCAGGTTGACGTCGGCCCCGCGCTCGAGCAGGAGTTGGAGGACCTCCCGGGGCCCCCGGGAGGCGATCGTCACATAGAGAGGCGTGGCGCCTTGCCCATCGCGGACATTGAGATCGGCGCCCCGCTCGGCCAGCAGCTTGATGCTCTCGGCGCTGCCGGACCGGGCCGCGATGTGCAGCGGCGCCAGACCTGTGCCATCGCGGGCATTGGGATCGGCCCCGTGCGCCAGCAGCAGGCGGACCATCTGCGTATAGCCTTGGTCGATGGTGGCGCACAGCATGTTCTGCACGACCGTCCGATCCATCAGCTTCAAGTCCGCGCCCTTGTCCAGCAGTAGCTCGACCATGCGGAGGTGGCCCTGGCCGATCGCGTAGGACAGCGGTGGGTGGCCCCCCTCGTTCCTATCCTTGATATTGACGTCCGCGCCTTTGGCGAGCAGGGCTTCGACCACGTCCTGGTCCCCCCAGGCGGCCGCATGATGCAGGGGCGTGCTGCCCCGGAGGTCTTGCACGTTGACCTCGGCGCCGGCGGCGAGCAGCATCTTGGCGATGTTCTTTTGCCGCTTGAACGCCGCGTGGTGCAGCGGCGTCGCGCTGGCCTGGTTGCGCGGGCTGACCTTGGCGCCTTTGGCGATCAGCAGTTCGGCGATCTCCAGCCGTCCCTGCGTGGCCGCCGCGTGCAGGGGGGTGTCGCCGGCCGAGGTGGCGGCATTGACGTTGGCCCCGGCGTCCACGAGCATCTTCGCCACCTCCATCCGCCCTCGGCTCGCGGCCCAGTACAACGGCGTTCGCCCGCCGTTGTCGCGGGCGTTGACGTCCGCCCCCCGGGCCAGCAGCGCCTGGACCTGCTTGATATCTCCATCCCGGGCCGCCTGATGGAACGGCGGAGCCGTCGGCCCGCGCGGCCTCTTCTTCTGGCAACCCGCCCCCGCCAGTACCATCATCACTACCAGGCAGATATATCTCACGAATCTCACCGCTTGTTTCTCACCCACGAACACTGCTTATCATCAAACGTCCGCTCCAGACTACCACAGATCGGCCGTATTGTCTCTACGCTCCCGCCAGCCCTGATCCTCACCGTTTTGCTTTCAGTTCCGTGCCACGCTTGCCGCCGGCAGCCTTGAGGACTCGGACTGCTTCCTTTCGCTCGTGCCAGCATGCGACGTCCAACGGTGTATCCCCATCCGAGGCCACATCATTGATGACAGCACCATGTTCTAGCAAGATCCGGATGATTTCTCTGTGCCCCTCCCGAGCAGCATAGTGCAGTACTGTCCAACCTTGCTTGACATCGGTCATGTGGCGGCTCTGATGCTTCGCACCCAGGTTAGCCCCATGCTTCAAAAGCACTTCAATCATGCCACGACGTTTTTCTTCGACGGCGATGTGTAGTGCCGTGTTACCCAGCATGTCCCTTGACTCCAAGTCCACGCCTTTGCTGATCAGCAGTTCTACGACGTCCAACTGATTCTCGCGGACCGCTGCGTGCAAAGGTGTCTCGCCGCGCCATGTGTTGTAGGTGTTCACCGTCGCGCCACTGGCCAGAAGCAATTCCACACACTCTTTGGGGCCATGTTCTGCGGCGTAGTAGACAGGCCTCGCGTCGTCTCGGTCTCTCGCATGGATGTTGGAACCGTCTGCAACAAGCGATCGGACGCGTTCGAGATCACCCGCCTTCGAAGCGTCATGCAAGGGTGTAGAGCCGGTTTCCAGAAGGCTCTGGACCGTGGGATCGAAGGTCGCGCCTTTTGCCAGAAGAGACTGCACAATCTCCCTGTGGCCCCGGCGGGCCGCCTCATGGATAGGTCTATCGCCATCGCTATCCCTGGCCTCGATGTCCGCTTTAGCTGCCACGAGCAGGTCGACCATATCCTCGCGGCCCTCGAAAGCCGCCAAATGCAGAGGGGCGGCGTCATTGCTGTCCTTCGCACGGGCATCCGCGCCGTGGACCAGAAGCGCTCGCGCTGCTCCGCAGGAGCCACCGAGTACTGCTCGGTGCAACGGCGTGCGCCGATCGTCTTCTCTGGCGTTAACGTCAGCACCTTGGGAAATGAGCAACTCTACCGTACCCGTAAACTGTCCGTTGGGCAGGTCATGCCATCCCTTGTCCGCCGCCTCATGCAAGGGGCTCGTCCCGCATGAATCCCTTGCGTTGACATCAGCGCCCTTGGCGATCAACACTTGCGCCAACTCGCAATGCCCGTGAATCGCGGCGATATGTAGCGGCGTTTGGTCCTGCCATTCGCGCTCCCAACCACGTTCATGACCAATCTTCACCCTCGCGTTGACGTTGGCTCCCTTAGCGATGAGCATATCCGCAAGCTCGCTGCCTCCGAGTCTGGCGGCCAAGTGCAACGCCGTTGCGCCCGAGGGAGTCTCCGCCCGGATATCCGCGCCGCGCGCCAACAGAGCTATCGCGGCCTCCGGGTGGCGAGCCCAGATTGCGCACAGCAGGGGTGTGATGCCGTTGGTGTTTCTTCCGTTGATGTCAGCCCCGCTCTCCAAGAGCAGTCGTACGATGTCCGCGTCGCCGCGAAGCGCTGCGAAGTGCAGAGGTGTCGATCCGTCGCTGGTGCTTGTGGTTACGTCTGCACCGTGGCTGATGAGTAGCTGTGTGATCTTCTTGTCGGAGGGTACAATCACAACAGCGCCTGGGTTGTTACTCCCGTAGATGGCTTTGTGCAGCGGGGTCACGCCCCGCCGATCCTTGGCGTTAACGCCGGCCCCTCTATTAACGAGTAGTTCCGCCACATTTGCCTGCTTTGCCCCGACGGCGATATGGAGAGCCGTCGCCCCGTCCTCATCGCGAGCATCGATGTTCGCGCCACGCGACAAGAGCCTCCCAAGTTGCTCAAGATCGCCTAAGTGGGCAGCCTCGTGCAGGGTAATGGCATGAGACTGCTTCCTGCACCCAAATGCCGTCAGCGCCACTATCAGTATCAGGGGTGGGTATCTATGTGACCTCATTTCGTGCTCCCTCCAGGGAAAACGCTTTTTCCGACCCTTGCGGCAGACATACAGACACTCTCCGCAAGGGCCGCCTCCATATGATAGGCACGCCAGACGGCGCGGGCAACAGGCGGGCTTTGCGCTCCGCCCGATTGACTCTCGAAATTGGCTTTGTTTCGCCGAGATTCTTTTGGCCCGCAATTCACCATAATCCTCTTCTCGTGAAGGACTTGTGGTCACCAATCAAAGAACCACGTCTCGCGCCAAGACGCCAGGACTGCCAAGGGTAAGGCCAGAGCCATCCCGTCTTCTTCTTGGCGCTCTTTGCGTCTTGGCGAGAGAACAGGTCTTGTTGCGGCCGCAAGCCGCGCTGGGCAAATTGGCTTCGTTTCGCACGATTGATCTCCGCGGCTACGCCAATCCCGCCCATACCGGTTGCCCCCCGTTCCTGCCCCTGCCTGGAAATTGGCTTTGTTTCGCACGAAAGGCTTGGAGACGGCCAGAGGCCGGAGGGGGCGAGGGTCGAAGGGAGGAACCGCATGGCCCACGTCCCGCAAGCCGCAGCCCACCTGGTCCGGCCGGAAATTGGCTTTGTTTTGTCGAATCCCTTGTGCGGTGCAAATCACCATAACTCATTTCCAGAAAAGTACTTGTACTCCAATCTTGCTTTGGCTGAATTGGGTTTGTTTGGCGCGAATAGCTTCTTGGCAGCTCGCATTCCCCGGCCCTGCCGCCCGTCGTTCCTTCGCATCCCAGTATGGAAATTGGCTTTGTTTCGAACGATTGACCTGGATGATCGCGCTGTTCCCGCCAGTGCCGGTCCTTGGACATTCTTGTCCCTGCCTGGGACTTGGCTTTGTTTTGCGCGATTGGGGCATCGCCGGAGAGGCAGGTATGCCACGCTGGGTCGCCCTGGGACGCACGGCTGGGTGGGGTCCCCTGATCTGGCTGTCTCTCCGCTGGTACCCGTAAACCGCTAAACGCATCGCTTCCGGCCGTAGGCCGAGTCGAGATGAATCCTCGACGAGGACGCCTGCCGCGCCGGTCAGAACGATACCCTACCATCTTCAGTCTCTTATCCATAAGCGTCTATTCCATTGGCGTAATATTATAACATATAGTATGTTATTGGTAAACTAAAATATTGAGACCAGCCGACAGATTTCCGATGGCGTGTCACCGTTGGGTTCGGGAGCAGGTAGGTCGGACCGCGGCGGCGGGACAAGTCTTACCCTGTCCCCCTTGGAATGTGTATGAAGACCCGGCTCCGTGTGGTATGGGCTTGGGGTCCCCAACGCAGAATTCCCCGTTGGGGGGTGCCCTTTCCAGCCCAGGAATTATCGGCAGGATGCCGATGTCACCATGCCCCGCGAGTCGGATGCCCGTCCCACTGCTGGTACAAGTTCTTACAGGGTCTTGGGGCCTCCAACCACGATTTCTTGCATGCCCGCGGCCGGCGGCGGGCGGAATCGGGCGACAGCCCAAACCATGCTGGGGGCCCAAAGCGGCAGACTCCTGCCGCGCCGCGGCGGAATCTCCAGAACGCCTCGGCCAACCCGATCTCAAGAACTGGGGACGTTGACAACCGGTCTTGGGCGCGGCACCCGGCCATCTTCGATAGACCTTGGCGGCGGATCTTATCTGTCAGAAGTCATTACGTGGGCAAGACCGTGTAAACGCCGGATGGGCGAACCATCGTTCGCCCCTGTCATCGGGGCGCGCGAGCCTTCCCGTAAGGCAGGAACCTCGGGAAGGCTGGCGTGCCCGGGGCTCCCGAACGCGGTTCCGCGCGTTGGGGAACCCCCTACATCACCGCTCCGCATCACCCTTCCCCGTCCCCTCCATCTCCCCCCTGACCACCCATCCCCCACGGGCCGGGACATCCCGTCGCGCATGCCCGGGTCCCGTCCGAGCGGATGCCGTGAATCGCCGGCACCTGCGTACACGGCCCCTCCTGTTCGTTGCCCTCCGTCCCTGGTGGTTCACTGCAACGAACCTCCTCAGGACCACACTGAAATTGTAGGGCAGCCTCGCTGGATTCTGTATAGGGGAAATGCTCAATGTCCCCTAAGCATTTTGCCACATTCCGCGCAGGGCACCGAGGCCTGGCTTGGCAGGAGACCCGGTCTTTGCATCCCGGAGGTCAGCGACCCAGAGAGATGGGAAAAGTGGGAAAGCCTGCGCGGGGAGCATCTCTTGGGGGAGGGTTCCCGCGGGCCGCGGGCTGGACTTGCAGGGGCGGGTAAATTGGGTTAGCCTGTCGGCTTTCCAAAACTCACGAACCAGCGGGAGTCCAGGCGAACATGGTCAAAACAGAGAAGATCGAGGTCCAAACGCACGGCAACACCCAGGTGATCGATATTACGGGCCAGGTCGCCACGGCGGTCGCGGGCTCAGGTCTTCAGGCGGGCGTGGTCACCCTCTTCCAGGTCGGCTCGACGGCGGGAATCACGACGACCGAATATGAGCCGGGACTGGTGAACCACGACCTCAAGGCGGCCTTCGAACGGATCGCCCCGGAGGACGGCCGGTACGAGCACGAGGAGACCTGGCAGGATGACAACGGCCACGCCCACGTTCGGGCCTCGCTCCTGGGACCCTCGCTCAGTGTGCCGTTCCTCGACGGCCGGCTGACGTTGGGCACGTGGCAGCAGATCATCCTCGTGGATTTCGACACGCGACCCCGCACCCGCACGGTCGTCTGCCAGATCATCGGGGAATAGCCCCGGCGGGAATGTTCTTGCAGCGCCGGCGCTTTTGAGGTAATGTGAACGTCAATTAGTCTGAGTATTTCGTCGCCACGGGGGAATACTCGCACGTGGGTACATTTTCCGGTTTCGCGCCCGTAGCTCAGCAGGATAGAGCATCGGTTTCCTAAACCGGAGGTCGCAAGTTCGAATCTTGCCGGGCGCAGTAGTGGCAGGAGTGTAGCTATGCCCCGAGGTTTCTGTTGGATTTTGATCGCCGGCGTGGTCCTATGCGGCTGTGCGAAGAAAGAAACGTCGCCTCCGGCGCAAACGTCCGAGGTGCAGCCGCCGCCAATCCAGCCGGCGGAAAGCCCGGCGCCGGCCGAGTCCGAGCACCCCGTCGTCCTTGCCGCACACACGTTCGTCAAGGCGGTCGCGGCGGGCAACTACCAACGGGCCTTGGCGCTGAGCGTGCCCGGCGGCGAGATCACCGAGCAGGGGCTCGTGGGTCTGCACACGGCCTTCCAGTGGGATCAGGCGACTTTTGCCCAAGTCTGGCTGGGCGCCGAGCAGGCCTCCGTCATCACGAATTCCATTCCGGCTCAGCAAGGAGAGGCCACGGCCGCTTGGGCGATCAACCTCGTGGCCACGGAGGACGGCCACTGGCTGGTCCGTCTCACCGACATGTTGTCCAACCAGCAGATGATCGAGGATTACGTGGCCGCGTTCCGCGAAGTCGCGCCGAACGCGAAATCCCTCACGCCGTAGCGCTGGCGGATCACGGCAGATCAGGGAGGTCCAAGTGGTGCCATGACAGGCTCGCCTGACATACGGCCCCGCGCCGTGACGGATATTAAACGTCTTTACTTCCTCGACAATCTCAGGATTGCGCTGACCATCCTGGTGATCGCCCATCACGTGGGGCAGGCCTACGGGCCGACGGGCGGCGCCTGGCCGGTCCAGGAGGCGGAGCGGGCCCGCATTCTCGGACCCTTCTTCACGGTGAATCGCTCCTTCTTCATGAGCTTCTTCTTCCTGATCTCCGGCTATCTCATGGTGAGGTCCTACGATCGCAGCCGGCCCGGCGCGTTCCTCCAGGCTCGCCTGCTCCGGCTGGGTGTGCCCCTGGTGGTGTTCTTCTTCCTCGTGATCCCGCTGCAGCAGTACCTGTGCCACTGGCGCCTGGGCGATCTGGGAACGATGTCTTTCGGCAGGTACTATGCCGACGCCTACTTTGGGCACAGCCCGCGGCCGGCCCAATGGCGGGGAAACTGGCCGGAGATGCAATTCGGTCACTTGTGGTACGTCGAGCACCTGCTGATTGCCAGTCTGTGCTACGCCGCCCTGCGGATCGTGTGGAAACGTTCCCCCGTAGTCCGGACGTCCGGCGTCGGGGGACTTCTCCCTGATGGTGGGGGGCCCACCCCGACGAAGTTCCCGGGCACTCTCACCGTCGTGATCTTTGCCTTGGCTCTGGCCTTTATGTCGGCTGTAGTCCGGCACTGGTATCCCATCGACCGGTGGATCGGTTTCCTGGGCTTCATTCAGGTGGCCTTTGCCGATGTCCCGCGCGACCTGAGCTTCTTCGTCCTCGGCGCGATCGCCTATCGCCGACAATGGTTCCTCGACCTGCCGGACAAGACAGGCCGAGCTTGGCTGCTGGTGGGCATCACCCTCGCCGGGTTGTGGTACGCCTATTCTCTGGGGCTGCGGCGGGTCCTGCCCATTAGCGGCGCTGCGATGGACATCATCTATCCCGTCTGGGAATCGCTGCTCTGCTGCGGCCTGTGTATCGGTCTGCTCGTTCTCTTTCGCGAGAAACTCAACGCCCAGGGCCGGTGGACCAAGGGAATGGCCGAAGGCCAGTACGCCGCCTACTTGTTCCACGTGCCGATCATTGTCCTGATTCAGTTTGCTGTTCTGGGCCTGCACCTGTCACCCTTCACCAAATTCCTTGTCGTGACCGCCCTCGGCGTGCCGCTGACTTTTCTGGTGGCCCGTGGGATCCGGCGTCCGGCGCTGGTGAGAAGAATTCTATAGTCCGGTGGCGCGGTTCCCCAAAGCGGCCGATGAGACACGAGGCCGAGTTCCGACGAGAGGTGAGAAGCGGGACGCGAGAGTCTCTTTGAAGGTCGTGGCGGCAGGTCTCTGCGAAAACACCTGAACGAGGAATTGCTTCGGAATCGCCGGGAAAGGTTCTGTGCGGGAACAGTTGTGCCGATGATCCGCCTCACACGACCACGTGCCGGAACTCGGCGTTGAGGCGTTTCACCCGGCGGCGGATCACGTCCGGCGGCACCTTGTCGGACATCTCGGCGGCGGGCGTCCGGGGACGGTCCGTGTACGCGTAGACCCGCACCCAATTGAAGCGCGCCCGCCGGAGCAGTTCTACCGTGGCCTCGAAATCGGCGTCCGTCTCGCCCGGAAAGCCCACGAGGGCATGCGTCTCCAGTTGAAGCATCGGCACCTCCCGGCGCAGCTCGGCCACGGCGGTGGCGACCTCCGCCGCGGTATACGGCCTCTGCATCCGGTCCAGAATCCGGTCGCTGCCGGACTGCACCGGGAGCCGGACGACCTCCATCCTCTCCCCGTGGGCCGCCCACAGCCCGATCAGGTCCGACTGGTGCCGGATCAGGTGCTGAGGGTGCACGTCCGTCAGGATCAGCCGGAAGGGAGGCCGCCGAGTAAGGATCGCGCCCAGCAACTCCACCAGGCTGGTGCCGAGGTCCGTCCCGTACGGCCCTACGTCGTCGGCGAGCAGTTCGAAGCGCTGGTAGCCCTGCCCCAGGCCCGCATCGAATTCGGCGAGCACGTGCGGTAACGGCTTGGAGCGAAAGCGACCGATCGCAAAGCGGATCGCGCAGTAACTGCACTGCTCATCGCACCCGCGCGCGACACGGATGCGGAAGACCGACCGGTGCGAGCTATTCCGACGAAAGCGGTCCACTTGCCGCAGCACGCTTGTCAGCAAATGCCCGGGGGTCGGGCAACGCTCGACCCCGGTCCAGCATCGTTTCGCCTGGTGGATGAGTTGGGCGGGGTCGTTCACCGGGGGAACGTCCCCGAGTCTCACCCTCGCGCCGATGAGCTCGTCCAAACGCTGCATCTCGACGGGAGCGATCACGACGGCGTCGAACGACGTCCGGACGCGTTCCGGCACGATACCCGCCAGGCAGCCCGTGACGATCAGTCGCGCCCCCGGCTTCATCTTCCGGCGCAGCAGGCCGAGGAGCCGCAGACTGTGGCGTTCGTTGTCCCCATTGAACGCACAGGTCGCACACACGACGACCTCCGCCTCTCGGGCGTGATTCGTGATCTGCCACCCGTTCGCCCGGAAGTACGCGAACAGCCACGCCGTATCCATTTCGTTACGAGGGCAGCCCCTGGCAAACGCGATACATACCTTCCGGGAGTCTTCAGTCCCGCCCTCTGGGGCCGCTCCGGTCGCCATACTTTTCGCCTCTTCTGTGCATCCAACGTGCGGTATCTGCGGGTCACCCATTGAGGGTACCACGGGCCTCCAACACGGCTGTCATGGTACGAACGGGACAGGCCGGCTGTCAAGGGCGGCGTGCCGATGATCCCTGGAAGGCGGAAGGAAAGGCGGCGGGATTCTCGATTTCACCGCTGCTGCCCGGCCCGTCCATCCGCGTCAGCGTTGCCCGTAATAGGCGTCTTTGCCGTGCTTGCGCAGATAGTGCCGATCCAGAAGAGCCTGCGAGATCCCGTTTTGGCGCGCGTTGACGAGCAACGTGCCATAGGCCATCATCGCCACCTGCTCCAGGACGACGGCATTCTCAACGGACTGGCCGGGGTTCTTGCCCCAGGTGAACGGGCCGTGATTGGCGACGAGCACAGCCGGCATCTGGAGCGGATCGAGCTTCGTGAAGCGCCGGACGATCACCCGGCCCGTATTCTGCTCGTACGGGCCGTCAATTTCGGCGTGCGTCAGAGCCTCCGTCACCGGCACCGGCCCGTAGAAGTGATCCGCGTGGGTCGTGCCGAAGCAGGGGATCTCGCGCTCGGCCTGAGCCCACATCGTCGCGTACGTGGAATGTGTATGGCAGACGCCGCCGATGCCGGGGAAGCCGCGGTAGAGCTCCAGGTGCGTCGGCGTGTCGGAGGAGGGCCGCAGGTCGCCTGCCACGATCTTGCCTTGCAGATCGACGAGCACCATGCTGTCCGGCGTGAGCTTCTCATAGCTGATGCCGCTGGGCTTGATGGCGATCACGCCGTGACCGCGGTCGATGCCGCTGACATTGCCCCAGGTGAAGACGACCAAGCCGTGCTTCTGAAGGTCGAGATTGGCCTGGTAGACTTGCTGTTTGAGTGCGTCGTACATAGTCACAGAGTCAAATCCCAAATCCCAAGCACGAAATCTCAAACAAATTCAAAATCCCAAATTCAAATGACCGAAACGCTGCTGCCGGTCCGGGTCCCGAGATGTGTCATTGCGAGGGGCGCAGCGACGCAGCAATCTGGGTTCCCAAACGCGATGTATCGCGTTTGGGGTCCCACTCAATCCGCCGGAGGGGATATTGCTTCGCTTCGCTCGCAATGACATGTTCTGGGGTTTGGACACTGGAATTTGTTTGCGATTCGGGATTTGGTGCTTGGGATTTTCGCCTACGCGTTTGCCTTTTCTTTGATCGCCAGCAGCTCCTTCATGACGTTGCCCATGCCCAGGACCTTGCCCGGGAGGCCGAAGCCGTCGTGGAGCCGGCGATAGAGCTTGTAGAGCTGCTTATAGACCTTGTGGTGGGCCGCGATGGGCTTGAACGTCGTCTCCTTGATCCCGCACATCGCAGCCTGGGCCTGGGCGAAATCAGGATGTGCGCCGCCGACCACCGCCGCCGCGACGGCTGAGCCGAGGGCACAGGTCTGGGCCGAGCGGCTGATCTTCATCTCCCGGCCGGTGACATCGGCGTAGATCTGCATGAGCATGGCGTTCTTCTCGGTGATGCCGCCGCAGTTGACGACCTGGTCGATCTTGACGCCGTACTCTTCGAAGCGGTTGATGATGGTGAGAGCCCCGAAGGCGGTCGCTTCGACCAGAGCCCGGTAGATCTCCTCGGGCCGCGTGTGGAGCGTCTGGCCCAGGAGCAGGCCCGTCAGCCGCTGATCGACGAGGATCGTGCGATTGCCGTTGTTCCAATCGAGGGCGAGCAGGCCCGACTGGCCGGGCTTGAGCGTGGCGGCCTTCTCCGTCAAGGCGTGGTGCGTGCCGGCCTCTTTGCCGCCTGGCTGGAGGTAGTTGACGAACCAGTTGAAAATGTCGCCCACCGCCGACTGGCCCGCCTCCAGGCCGAAGTAGCCGGGCAGGATCGAGCCGTCCACGATCCCGCAAATGCCGGGAATGTCCGCCAACGCGGTCCCGCTCGGGGCGACCACCATGTCGCACGTGCTCGTGCCGATGATCTTGACGAGGACCCCGCTGGTGATTCCAGACCCGACAGCACCTAAATGGGCATCGAAGGCGCCCATCGCCACGGGAATCCCGGCGGCGAGACCCAGCTTTCCGGCCCACTCCGGGGTCAAGCGGCCCGCCACTTGATCCACGGCATAGGTCTGATTACTCAAGGTCCGGCGCAGAGCCCCCAGCTTGGGATCGAGCTGGCCCAGGAACTCGGCATCCGGGTAGCCGCCCCAGGCATCGTTGAACATCGCCTTGTGTCCCGCCGCACAGCGGCAGCGCCGCAGCTTGTCCGGATGGTCGGTCCCGGTCAGGACCGCCGGCAGCCAGTCGGCGTGCTCGACCCAGGTATACGCCGCGTCGAAGACCTCCGGGTCGGCCCGCCGGCAGTGCAGAATCTTGCTGAAGAACCATTCGGAGGAGTAGATCCCGCCGCACTTGGCCAGATACTGCGGCCGCTGCTCGCGCGCCAGGGCCGTGATCGCTCCCGCCTCCGCGTAGCCGGTGTGGTCCTTCCACAGCCAGGCGTGCGCATTGGGATTGTTCTTGAAGCGGTCCAACATCGCCAGGGGCGTGCCGTTACGATCCACCGGCAGGGGGGTCGAGCCGGTCGTGTCCACGCCGATGCCGACGATATCGCGCGGGTTGAATCCCGGCTCGGTCTTGTGGGCCGCCGCCATCGCCCCGGCGATCGTGACCTCGGCGCCTTTGAGGTAATCCGCCGGGTTCTGCCGGGCCAGGTTGTGGTCCGCAGGGTCGAGAATGATCCCCGCCTCGCCCGTGGCGTACCCATAGACGCACGTCCCGAGTTCGCGGCCGTCGGCCGTATCGACAATCACACACCGCACGGAATTCGTGCCGTAGTCCAAACCCATTGCACATTTCATATCACAATCCCCTAAGCCCGTTATTCACCGTACCGTTGCCCGCCAGTGTACCGGCCCATCGGCTACGAAGCAAGCCGGGACCGGGAATCGCGCCCGTAATTGGGCGCGGCCGGCGTCGGATTGGAATGATGGAATGGTGGAATACTGGGATATCCTGTCCGCCGCCGAATTGGCTTTGTTTGGCACGCTCGGCCCGGTCGCCGGCTCTTCGTAGAGCCTGCCCTCGACCTGATCGAGGATTGGGCGTCCCGCCCGATCCTTCCGCCCTTGGCGGAAATTGGCTTTGTTTTGCGCAGTTGTCCCCGTGACGGGTGGCAGCCTCAAGGCCTCCGGCCTTGGGGATGGCCCCTTTGACCCACGGGGGCCAAGTTGGCTTTGTTTCGCACAATCCGCAATCCGCAATCCGCAATCGAGTTGAATTGGCTTTGTTTCGCCGCGGCCTCTTCCATGTCCAATTCACCATAACTCTTTTCCTGCAAAGCTCTTGCCCCTCCTCCCCGCCTGCGAGGAATTGGGTTTGTTTGGCGCAATGGGCCCCACGGGGCGGTACCGCCCGAGCCGAATTGGCTTTGTTTGTACCACACGCCGCCCACCACGGGCCAAATTGGCTTTGTTTCGCACGATCCCTCCAGCCCGCCCTTGTGCGCTGGGGGGCCAATTGGGTTTGTTTGTACAACCAGCCCCGGCCCGGCGGACCCGTAGGGGCGTCCCGCCAAGCGGCCCTGAATCCGCGATGTTGTCACCCCGGACTCTGATCCGGGGCCGAAATCCGCAATCGAAGAATTGGCTTTGTTTTTCCGATGCCCGTTGCAGGTCCTATTCATCATAACTCCTTTCCTTATCCGCAGTTATCCTTCCCTCGGTCCGTCCTGAAATTGGGTTTGTTTGGCGCAAAAGTTCAGGGGTCAGGGGCCGGAGTCCAAGGGGTCGGATGTCACGGCACTGATCCCTGACTCCCGAGCTGTCCCGCGATTGGCTTTGTTCGGCTTTGTCTTGCTGAGGCAGATTCGGGTCATAGGCGTGACTCGCTGTTGAAGAACCGTCACTGGTGACGGCCACCGCCGGCGGGGCCATGCTTTTATTATATAGACGCTTCTCGAAGCCCTCATGTTGCACAAAAATCGAAAATAGAACGGAAATTCCGATCCTGCCGGGGCTTCGGACAAAACAGGCTTTGCCTTACACTTCCAGGTGCCGCCTGCGACGATACGTACAAGGGCGGTTCAGGGGAGCGACGATATCCACATGCCAGGTCGAAAGCCATCCGGCAAACAACCCCGCCTCTGCTTCCGAGGTTCTTCAGACGCGGTTCATGGGCCGAAACCCTCTTGAAAACGGCCCATCAGCGGATTCCTACGGATGGACCCCGATTTACAGCCTCGCCTTCCTGATCCAGTCTTCGGCTTCCTCCGCCGGTGCCCGGTCTTTCCTCTTTCCGGACACGGATGATCTTACTCACGAACCGAACCGACGCGTCCGATTCAGCGGCTCCAGGCAGAGAAAGCAATGACATCGTATCCCCCCTGAACCGCCTCTTTTCTTCTCCGTCTTTTCAACGCCCTCTTGCTCCTATCCTGCTATCGGCGCAGAGCGGAAAAGGGTCCCTCAAGCTCTCGAGGGCAGGCCCCGCGAAATCCGTTCCTTAACGCTCAATTCAAGGTCAGGCCCCAGAAGTCCCCGGCCCCAGAAGTCCCCGCGCAGAGACGCCGGGACGCAGAGGGTAAGACTGAACCGAACCGCAGGGGATGCAGTGCTTCGGAGTGCAGAGGACAGAAGACAGAGGACGGAAGGCCGTAAGCGATTTCTGACCCCCGGTCCCTGTTTCCAGCGACTACCGACGACCGACTACTGCTTTCATTCGCAGATTTCGCCGATTTACGCAGATTTGAGCACTTCGCTCTGAGAAACCACCACTTCTTGGAACCGCAGATACACTTGCCCGTGCGGAGGCAGGAGTCGACGCCGGTGAACGCAGATAGCTACACAAGGCCGAGGTTTGTGCCGCTTCCCAACCGCCTACCGACTTCTGGCTACCGATCACTCATAAAGCCGTCGCGACGTCTTTCTTCTTGCCTGCTCCCGCGAATCCTGCGATAATGCTTCAAGCGACTTAGATGAGCATCTTTGACGAAGCTGTGACGAATTGGCTTGAGGCCAGGGAAGCCCCGTGGATGGCCGTGACCCAAGGACTCCGTTGTTGGGAGAGTTGCAGGGCCTTCTCGCAATGCAACTGACTCCTGCGTGCACGGACCGCATGAATGGCAGCCCCGGCAGACCTGAGTAGAGGAGTTTCCTATGCCACGGAATTCACCGAGCACCACCGCGAAGACGCCGACGAAAGCTCCCCACGACAGTCTGGGTGGAGTGGAGCTTCCACCCCTTGCAACTCCGGCTCGAGAGGTCCCCTGTCCTCTCGTCTCTCAGCAACTTCTGCGGGTGGCCCCAGGATTGGGCCCCAGAGTTGATACCGACCGTGACCGGCAGATTGATCCCAAGAGCAGGCTGCGGTCTTCCCTCACCCAAAATGGCGACATCAACCATTGGGATGCGGAAATTGCCCAGGCGGCCAACGAGGATGCTGCCCCCCAAGAAATCCGAGTGTGGCTGGAGCGCAGCCCGAATCGTCCCAGGATGCTGCGCTTCAAGTTGCCCGCCTTCCTGCTCGAGGGAGATGACCGGGAGTTGTGTGTGCGATACTTGGCAAGCTCAATCTACAATGTCGGTGTCTGTGAAGGTGTACGCAGCGTCGTCTTCTTCATGGCGGGCAGCAAGGACGAGGAAGGTCAGTTGGCCGCGGCCGTGCGGGAGAAGTTGCGACGGTCGTTTCCGCGATTCTCCACCTACGCGAACTGGGGTGAGACCATCGACGTGCACGACAGTTCCCACTTCGATTACTATTCGGAGAAGCAGATATCTCAGGAGATACTCCCTACCCCGAACCTGGCGAAGGGAAAGTGCCTAGTGGGCATTGACGTGGGGGGAACGTCCATCAAGACCGTTATCCTGAGTAACAACAGCGTGAGAGAGTCCTTTGCCGAGGATGTCAATCGAAGCCGAGGGGGACAGCACCTGCGCGAACAGATCATGTTTCAACTGGACAAGGCAAAGCACTGGGTAGCCGGTAACCCGAGGATCGCCAAGGGTATAGACGCCGTGGGGCTGACCCTTCCTTCGCCGATCAAGAGACTTCGCAACGGACGCATCCGCATTGTTCGACTGACGAGTTTTGAACGTGATTGGCCGAGGAAATGTGGCAGTCGCAGCAATTTCTCGAAGGACTACGATGCCTTGAATCGAATTGTTGAGGACATTCAGCGAAAGGGGATTCGACATGTGTCGGTCCTCAATGACGCGGATGCCTTTGGCATTGGGGAGGTCTATCATGAACTGGTCCAAGGTACCGACCCCAAGAGCCTGGGAACAAAAGTGGTGCTGCCCATCGGCACCGGCCCGGGATATGTGAAGATCGTCAACGGCATCGTGGAGAACATCACCAATCAAGGCGGCCACATGGTCATCGATGTGAATGAACCTGTCGCCACCGACCCAGGATGTGAGACCAAGGGCTGCTATGGGGGCTATGTATCCGCCAGCGCCATTGGACTGCGGGCGAAACAATTCGGGATCGACATTTCCGGCAAGGCAGATTTCGTGTCAACCGACTTGGATCACGCCTTGGGGCTGTTTTCCGATATGGCCTCCCGCATCGCCGCGCTGGCGGTCGCGGTTCACAAGATCACGGGCGCCACGGAAGTGATTCTTACCGGGGGCGTGGCCGGCGGCAATACGGGCCAACGGCTCGTAGCGGAAACGAATATCATCATCTGGGCGCGTTATCCGGCCTTTCGCGATCGCGTCAAAGTGGTCCTCAGCCGTTCCCTCCGACAGGGCGAGACAGCCTCCTTTGACGGCGCCATCGGAGCGGCCCTATACGCCGTGGCGGAACATGAAAGCCTTCTACCGCGGGGGGCCCGGCTTTGGAAAACCACGTTCGCGCTTCCCAAGACGAGGGTCGGCAAGGAAATCATCTCCGAGTTCTTTGATACTCTGAGAAAGGAGAGCAAAAAGGTCACGATCATCACCGCCAAGGCTCTGGCGGAGTTCCTCAGCGACAAGCTGTACCCGTGGTGGACCCGAGCGGTACGAGACAGCAACGTCCTGCACTGTGACGATTTCCCGACCGTGGACCAACTGCGAGAGTGTCTCCGGCAACGGAAGCAGGATGTGATCGTGACGATTGGCGCGGGCTCCGTGACGGATTGGGGGAAGTCCGTGGGACGCTCCTTGGGGTGCCATGTCGTTGCGATTCCCAGTGCCCTCTCCAGCAACGCCATGTTCACGGAGAAAGCGATCTTCTACCGCGCGTCAGGGTCGAAACGGTGGCGCGTTTCCGAGGAATGCGGCCCCGTCGATGAGGTCATCATCGACCTCAGGTTTCTAAAGGAGCTGATGGATTTCTCAGCTTGCGGGATCAGCTCTGTTCGCGCCAACCGTGCGGGGGCGGGCGATATCGTGAGCATCTATCCCGCTCTGCGGGACTGGGAGTTGGCCCTCGGCCAGCATCCCCCACAAGAGAGGGCCGATCCTGTGATTATGCGCGCCGCGGCGGAGGTTTTCCGCATGGTCGAGGATGGCGCGGAGGAAGTGAAGGACATGACCGATCTGGGCATGATCACGCTGACCGAGGCCTTGGCGGAAGCCTCTCTCCTGAATATGCGGTTCGGTTCGTCACGGCCCAAGGACGGGGCGGAGCACCTGGTCGCCGACGAGTTGGACAAGCTTATGGCGGCCACGCAGCCGCGGTTGCATGGCGAGGAAGTCGCGCTCGCCTCGTTGATCATGGGATATTTCTACAGCAACACCTATGACATGCGCGCGCTGGCCCTCTTGCGAAGATTGGTCGCTCGTCTCGGTCTTCCTCTCGAGCCGAAGTCCGTGGGTATCACGCGGGACATGATCGTGCGATGCCTTCAGCAGGTCGCCGTCCGCCGGGACAAGTACACCTACTTCGACCGCTACGGGGCGAAGATCCCGCCCCAAAAAGCAGAGGAGATCTATGACACCGTCTTCGGCAGCAAGCGAGGTCAGATTAAGGATTTCGGTTTTGATTTGTGCCGTTATGTCAACAATTCTGTGGTCGCGATGTTCACCCATATCCAGGAGAAGGTACTGCCTCATCTCGACGAACGCAAGACCGCCGAGCTGGTGCATCTCCTGTCAAAGACTCAGAAACGGCGCGGCCGGGTCATTATCAACGCCGCCGGTCGGATCGGAGAGGTGGCTCTCTTCTTCCAGCAGAAGCTGCGCGCCCTGGGGTATGCGGTGGATGACCTCAAGGAGGCGACTCCCGAATTCTTCGTGGGCAAGGACGACCTCATTCTTACGCTGTCGGGGTCAGGAAAGACTTGTTCTATTTTGGATAATTTACAGATGGTATGTGGGTCCCAGACGAGGAACGGCACACAGCCACAGCTTTTTTCGATCACCGCATCCCCCCGCGGTCCGGCCTGGAGAATCGGAGGAAAGCACCACCGCGTTCTCCACATCAGGGGCCGCAGCAAGTTCGACACGAAACCAACCGCGACCGAGGGATACATCTACCTGCCCTTGTCTTCGACCTATGAGTACAGCACCATGTTGTTCCTGGAGGGCGTCATTGAGGCGCTCATTGGGGGAGCCCAGAAGAGCCGTGGTGGGATATGCGCGATTGTCAAGAAGGTCATCACCGATACCCCGGCTGATACCATGGCCGATCTGACCTCATGGCTGCAGAGACATGAGACGGCCACGAAGAATTTCATCCGGCTTCTGGAGGAAGTGAAGAGCGAGAGGCTGCCCTGTCGGAAACCGATCAGCGAACGGCGGATCTACTTCTTTGGACTCGGCCAGAACAACTACGTGGTTCGTCTTTTTGCCCGAAGGATGCAGAACATTGGGTTCGAGGTGTATGTACCGGGCCCCCGGGATATCATCTCCGATGCGCGACAACGGGATATCGCGATCTTTGTTTCCAATTCCGGCGTGCGCGAGCGAATGATCCGAAAGATTGACGTCGCACGAAAACAGAGATGTACCACCGTAGTGATTACAGCGAATTCTGATGCCCCGTTGGCCCGGAGAGGCCGTATCGTGCTGCCCATTCTGCCGGTGCCAAGCCCATCGCATACCGCCGAAATCATGGGGAACGACGACGTATCGCGGGAACAACGGCACCTCAAGCGGAGATTTGAGATCGCGGCCATGTTCTATCTGGAGGGCATAAGCGTAGCTCTCATGCAGTCCTTGCACCTCACGGCCAACGATCTCCAACACGTGGCAAGAGAATGGGAGTAGACCATTCTTGCCGGAAGGCGAGGGCCTCGGAGCGTGGCAACCCGGAAGTGTACGCCGCCCTCTCCGGGTCCGTGCGTGCCCTGCACCGGAGTGGATTCCGGAGGGGATTTCGGGGACGTCTATGAGCAAGCCGTTGTCAAGACGGTCGCAGGATTTCTTCGCGGGAATCCCACGCATCGATTCGGCATCACCCGGTTCGCCCTGGTGAAGGACGGGATCACCCTCCTCGTCAAGGGCCTTCATGAGTAGTTCTCCGCGTCGCGGCGTCTCTGCGCGAGAACTGGAGAGGACAATAGAAGTGCCGAGTGATGATTGCAGGGATTCTCCTGATCCCCAGAATGCCTTGGCGGACCCGATCTTTCACGCCGACCGGAATTTTCTTGCAGACCGGCGGGGCGGAAGCCATAATAATAACGTTGGTAGCGCTGACGGCCGCGGGGGTGACAACAGCGCGGGTGTCTTGCGGGGAAGGAGGTTGTTATGAAAAGAGCGTGGAAGACAGGACTGCTTGCCGCGGTACTCCTGGCCGGTGGGGGTGGCCTTGCCTTGGCGGACTTTGCGGCGACGGTGAATCCTGGGGCCCTCGGCTCGGCAGATCCCGCCACCTTCAACGGATACGTTTCCGGTTGGAGGTTCAGCGTGGTGCAGGAGTTCACCATCACCCATCTGGGCCTGCTTGATCTGGACGCGCCTGGTCTGACGAGCACCCATACGCTGGGCCTCTGGAAACTGCCCAAGACCGGCGGTTTTGATTTCATCTGTTCCGTCGAGATTGGGGCTGGTCAGGGCGAGTTGATCGAGCAACACCGGTACATGCCCATTACGCCGATCCCCCTGACGCCTGATACCGAATCGCCGTTTCTAAATCCAAAAGATAACCTTCTGTACGGGGACAGGTATCTCCTTGGGGTTTGGAGTCCCGCAGACAGCCCGGACAGGATCAGGCTGGGGGGTCGTGCGGCGGTCACCATCAGCGATGTGATCCGCCTGGGCGAGCATGAGCCGCCTGAACTGGACTTTGCGTACGACTACACCGCCTATACATGGAGAGGCCCATTAACCACTCCCTATGCTTCTGACGGGTCTCTGCTGCCTCCATGGGGAAACGTAAGCGACACGCAGCATTACGGCGTGAACTTCCAATACACCGTCGTTCCCGTTCCCGGGGCTGTCCTGCTGGGCGCTCTGGGCCTGAGTTCTGCCGGCTGGCTGCTCCGCCGCCGGACCGCGTAGCCCAGTTTTGGCCGACACGGTCGCTCCCTTCGTTTCGTCTGTTCGTCAGGGCGACGTGTGCGTCGCCCCGACCATGTTCACGCGGTCTTGGGCCGCCTGGAAGGGTGAATGGTCGTTGGCCCCCACTGCGAACCCTGCCACAGCCACCGATCGGTGCGCCCTCCAACTCTATCTACCTCGTTAGCGGAGGTGAAGTGCCATCACGGACGCCCGGCCCAAGGGCGATCTGCGCGTCCTGTCGGCCTTCGGTCTGAATAGAGAAAGGTCCCCAAACGTGAGGTGTCGCGGTTGGGGACCGGAGTTGGCAGCCTTTCTTGTCGCCTGTCTCCTGTCTTGTCACTTCTCGCGGCGCGGCTCTCAGCCCCGGAAGTAGATATAGGCGATGGTAATCAGGCCGAGGACGACCAACGTGAAGATCACGTCGGCCTTGGTCCAACTGGCCCGCGACTGGCGCCGGTCCTCCTCGGTCCGGGTCGCGAAGGTCAGGCCGCGAATCTTCTCCGCGCTGGGCGGCGCGGTCACGTAGCTGACCACGATCATCACGATCGCACAGGTCAGGAAGATCAGCACGCTGTAGTACTGGAAGTAGATATTGTTGACGATCCAGAGGAACGAACCCTCGGTGTAGTGGAAGTCTTGGAAAGCTTCGACCGTCTTGAGTTTGACCGGCGTGTCGACCAGCAGACGGAACAGCCCCATGAGGAAGCCGACGATCAAGGCCGCCAGGCAACCCTTGCCGTTGAGCCGCTTCAGGAAGACGCCCAGGAAGAACACGGCGAAGATCGGGGGGGCCAGGTAGGCTTGGACGCCCTGCAAGTAGTCATACAGGCCCTTGCCGCCCCGGATCACGGGGATCCAGAGCAGACCGATGACCACCATGACAGTCGTCGCGACCCGGCCGATCCAGACTAAGCGGGCCTGCGTGGCGCCGGGACGAAGCTTGTCGTAGAAGTCCATCGTGAAGAGCGTCGCGGAGGCGTTGAAGACGCCCGCCAACGAGCTCATCAGGGCGGCCAAAAGTCCCGCGACCACCACGCCGCGAATGCCCGCGGGCAGGACCGTCGCGACGAGCAAGGGGAAGGCCTTCTGGCACTCGTCGCGGGCGAGCTGGCCTGCGGGGGTGAAGAGGGCCTGCTGCATGGCTGGAACCTTGCCGCTCTTGGCCAAGGCGAACGCGATCATGCCGGGAATGATGAAGATGAACACCGGCAGCAGTTTGAAGAAGGCGGCGCAGATCGAGCCGCGGCGGGCCTCCCGCTCGCTCGGGGCACCCAGGACACGCTGGACGATGTACTGGTCCGTACACCAGTACCAGAGGCCCACGATGGGAGCACAGAAGAGCATGCCCAGCCAGGGGTAGTTGTCGTTGAAGTACCAGGCCATCCGGCCGCTCTCGCGGACCGGGGCCCAGGTGCCCTCGATCCCCGCGGGCACCAGAGGCTTCCAAAGGTTGAACATCTCCGAGCCGGCGATCTCGCGCAGTTGGCCCCAGCCGCCGAGGGCTTTGAGGCCGAAGATCGTCACCAAGGCCGAGCCGATGATGAAGATGATAGTCTGGATGGCCTCCGTGTAGGCCACCGCCCGCAGGCCGCCCAGGACCGTGTACAGGCCGGTGAAGACGATCACCATGATGGAGCCCAGCCAGAAGCTGTCGAGATGGAGCGGGCCGAGGTCCAGGCGCAGTTCCGGCAAGAGGGCCCCGAAGACCACGCCGCCGGCGAAGATGCCCACCGCGATCTTGGTCAGGATGTACGCCACCAGCGAGATGAGGGACAGCACCCACCGGCTGGGTTCGCTGAAGCGCCGCTCCAGAAACTCCGGCATCGTGAAGACGCGCGACCGCATGTAGAACGGCACGAAAACCCAGGCCAGCACCAGCAGGCACCACGCGTGCAGCTCATAATGCGCCATCGCCACGCCGTCGGTGCACCCCGACCCCGCCAGTCCAACCAAGTGCTCTGAGCCGATGTTGCTCGCAAAAACGGAGGCCCCGATGATGAACCAGCCGAGGTTACGCCCGGCAAGGAAATAATCGTCGGCCGTGTTCTTGCCCTTGAGGATCACCCACCAGGACAGGCCCAGGAGAACCCCAAAGTAGGCCGCCAATGCGAGCCAGTCCGCGGTGCCGAATACGCTCTGCCCCAGCACTCCTTGCATCATCTGCATAAGCATGTCCCCTGCCAAAGAACCTGTTCTTGCCGCCCGTGCGGGAGTGACATTGCCGACCGGCGGATATCAGATTGTAGGGTGAAACTGGTCCCGCCGCAACTTGTCTGGCGGGCCCAAGTCCACCCGGCGTGCTATCTCGTGGAGAAACGATACACCGTGGCCGTCTCATACTTCTGGCCCGGCCGCAGGATCGTCGACGGGAAATTCGTCTTGTTCGGCGAATCCGGATAGTGCTGCGTCTCCAAGCACAGGCCCCAGCGGTGCTTGTAGACCGTGCCGCCTTTGCCGGTGATTGTCCCGTCAAGGAAGTTGCCCGAGTAGAACTGGATGCCGGGCTCCTTCGTGTAGACCTCCATGACCCGTCCGCTGGCCGGCTCGTAGAGGCGGGCCGCGAGAGTCATCCCCTTGCCGCCCTTGTCGAGCACCCAGTTGTGGTCGTACCCACCGCCGAACTGGAGTTGCTCATATTTGTCTTCAATCCGGGCCCCGATCGCCGTCGGTTTGGTGAAGTCCATCACGGTTCCCTTGACCGTCGGCAACTCGCCCGTCGGAATCAGCCCCTTGTCCACCGGTGTGAACCGGCCGGCCTTGAGCGTCAGCACGTGTCCCAGGATGTCCCGCTGCCCGCCGGTCAGGTTCCAATACCCGTGATGCGTCAGGTTCACGGGCGTCGCCTTGTCCGTCGTGGCCGCGTACTCGATCCGTAGCTCATTATCATTGGTCAGTACATACGTCACGGTCGCCTTGAGATTGCCCGGATAGCCTTCCTCGCCGTCCTTGCTCAGATAGCTGAGCCTGACCCCCACGCCATTCGACCGCCACACGGGCTCATCGGTCCAGACCACCTTATCGAAGCCCTTGATCCCCCCATGCAGGTGGTTCTCGCCATTGTTGATGGCCAGCTTGTCGTAAGTCACGCCGTCGAGCACGAACCGGCCCTTGCCGATCCGGTTGCCGTACCGGCCGACAATCGCCCCGAAGTAGGGGCTGTTCCGCACGTAGCTGTCCAGGTTGTCATACCCGAGGACGACGTCCCCGATCTTGCCGCTCTGATCCGGGACCTCCAGCGACACGACAATCGCCCCGTAGGTCATAATCCCGGCCTTGAGCCCATTGGCATTGGTCAGCCGGTAGATCCGCACCTGTTGCCCCTCCGGCGTCTTGCCGAACGGTTCCACCTTGATGTCCATCGCTTGCCTGGCCTCCTTGGCTCCCTTCCCACATTGGATACACCGGCACGAGCACAGTGTCGTCGCCGTACCCACCGCCACCGCTATCCAACCGATCCGCCGCAGTCTCTCCATCAGCATTTTCGACCCACCTTTCTCTCATAATAAGTCTGAAGTGTGAAGTTGGAAGTTTGAAGTGCGACGCGCCGCCTCGTCAGACTCAACGCTTGACACTTCCCACTTGAAACTTGACACTCTTTTCCAGCGGGCCTAAGAAACCCGCCCTGACACACCCGCACAAGGCCATTTCGCGTTTTTTTCTAACCAACTCGCGAACGCTTTTCCAGCAAATTCACCCCCGCGAGCAAGATTCTTCCCGGTGTCTCTTGCGGCCGTGGCCGCGCCCGTGACCTTGAACTCGGTCTTTCAGGAGGTCCCCCGCGCCCGGCTGGCCTCGGCGATGCTCTGCGCGCCGCTGCGGGTCGCCTCGACCATCTGATCGTGGGTCCGGCTGCGCTCTTCCACGTAGCGCTCGCAGGACTGCCGCGTCGCGTCATGCATGAGCTATGCTACTTCAAGGCTCTGGAGCCTCTGGTAGTCACTATAGTTTCAGAATCAATTCCTTCCGCTCCGCCGTCGTTCATCTCCGAAGTCGTCTTGACCTCGCTGAATTCACCATGGTTCCGTCGGTTCGTCACGTCCCCAGTGTCTACGCTGGACTGCGGACCAAGTTGTCGCGCAGCCCGGACTCCGGCGAGATGCGCACCGATCCCCAGTCCCGAAATCTGCTGTCCACACCGTCCCACCGTGTTCAATGGGCGCGGCGGTGTGGTCTAGCGTGCTTGTGAGGACGACAATGCTGTACACCCAAGGAGGACGGAGTCCGAGAAAAACAACAAGAAAAAATCTGATTTTTGGTAAGATTTTAGTCTCCTGAGGCAGATTGTGACTTTACGCAAACCCAAAAATGTTGAAATGGTAAACTGGGCCATTGCGCTCGCCTTTAGGGCCGTGTATGTTCCGCGTAATGAAAGTCAAGACCGCGGAACCATTGGAG
>CAYHAJ010000400.1:0-27708 GCA_964354535.1 uncultured Pirellulales bacterium | reverse complement strand
TCGCAAGTTCGAGGTGTCAGACGTCCTGTGGGGAGGGCCATCTCCGACCATCGGAGTGGGAGATTGCTTCGCTCCGCTCGCAATGACATTCTTCAGACTCCACAGTTGCCACTTCAGACTGTCTTGCCGAACTGGCACTGGCGGCGGGGCGTAGAAAGGAGTAGAATAGCGAGAGTGAAGATTCCGTGCTCTTTGCATATATGAATACGGGGGCGAACGGCTTCGACCGGATCGTGGATGGATAAGCTGCGTGCCCAGGACGCCGGTTGGCCTGGTTAATCATCCGGTACCTAAATTCTTAAATGGCAACTACAACTATGCCATGGCGGCGTAAATAACGCTGCCCGTCCTGTCGGATTGCGCCTGCGGGTCCGATAAGGGCGTCAATCAGTGGGCTGGCTTTCGTCGGTCGTCCGGGCCGACGGGGGCGAGATGCACCGGAATAGCCGCGTGTTGAGCCTGTCGCTGGGCGCTGCACAAGGCGAAATCTATAAAGGAGCGACTAAGCACGTAGGATGCTTGTCTTGAAGCATCTCGGGACGGGGGTTCGAATCCCCCCGCCTCCATTTCGGTTCCCGTTGCTCTAAGTGCTGCTTCCGGCAAGCACTTACGAGCTTCGGGCATCTTGATAATCTCCGTTGGGTGCACCGCCAGTGCACTTTTTTCACCACCAAGAACCTTCTCGGCGATCCGCTCGGTGATCCCAGCAAGGCGTTCATTGTGGGTCCGTGCACATGTGTTGGCGGTCAGTCCGGGTGTGGCGTGCCGGGCCAATTCCTGGGCTTCTTTATGCGTCGTCCCGGCCTCATACGTGAACGTGACAAAGCTCGTCCGTAGAGTGTGGAAGGCCAGTTTACCCGAGGTTCCCCTATGTTGAAGAAGAGGTCATTAACGTTCACGCTCGGCTGGGCTCTCGTGTTCGCCTTGCTTGTGACGCCCGCCATCGGTGCCTCCGGTCAGGTCGAGAAAGGAGAGATGGCCGGGTACCTGCTCGTCCCTCACGAGAACGTAGAAGAAACGTACAACGCCGGGTTCTCCATCTATGCGGCCGCCTGGCCTTTGTTGCAGACCTATCCGGGGCATCGTTTTCAGACCGGTCTGTTCGGCACCTGGATGTTCGCGCAGTATGACGGCGCTGCGCCCGAGAAGATGTATTCCGACATCGAGGGCGGTTTGGGCTGGTGGCGTGACACCCGGTTTGCCACAGAGACGCCGAAGTTCATCATGGGCGGCGTGGCCCCCAATTTCGTGGAATGGGCCAACGGGCCCGGGGCCGGCAAAGGACGGAACTGGGACAATCCCAAAGGCCACTACGGCGTGGCGCAACTCAGTCCCTGGTTGTTGTGGCCTCCCGACGGCCTGAATCTCAAACAAGGGACCTGCGGCCAACTGTTCGGCTACGGGTACCTGGCGCTGCCACTCACCCAGCCCAAATCCACCACCGCGGGCAAGAATGTGCCCACCGGCAATCACTGCTGGACGTTGTTTCTGAACACGCGGAACTTCAAAGGTCCGGTGGCTTTCTTCACCCCCTATTTCTGGTCCCACACGACGGTGGACGACCCGCGTCTGGCGGGAATGCTCCTGGATTCTCGCCCGGCCAAGCCGAATCGTGCGATGCAGATGGAAACCCAGTATGTCCCCAGTGTCCAAGCCGTGGATGCGAAGGGCCAAACGTACGCCCGCATCGCCCCCACCTCGTTCCCCCGAGGACCGCAGGGCGATTCAGTGGTCCTGCACCACGCTGCCGTCTACAACAAGAAGGCCCTCTGGGAGGCAGTGCAGGCCTGGTTTGAAAGCGGGGCCCCGGCCCGCGGCGCCGTCGACCCGGCGGGGACCGGTAGGTACACCTTCCCCGGGAAAGGAGGGGCAACCTGGAGGATCTACACGTCCTCTGTCCCCAAGGAGAACAAGGCATCGGTTGCCTGGACTTCTTTTGCGACCCCTATCGCGCCGGATCCCAGCAGCTTCGGGTACCGGTGGAACGAGCAACTGGTTACGAGAAAGGACACCAAGAACGGATCACTGGTGACGCTCCCCGAGTATTACCGCCTGGGGACTGACGGCAATAACAAGTCGCAGTGGATTCCGGTACAACCCAAGGACGTTCCGGCGGAAACAGGACTGGCCACAGTCAGCTTTCCTCGGCCAAGGGAGGATCGCCCCGAACCCTACGTCACTCCCGACGATCCGTCCAGTTGCTGGAAGAAGCCCGGCCCCGTGGCGGGACCCTTCCAGGCGCATCTGGGGGACGGGAGCGTGGTGACGTACTACTGGTATCGATTTGCCGACCAGCCGGCCTTGCTCAATGCCGATTTGACGAACCAAGAACGGGAGAGCCTCCAGACACGGGCGGAGCAGATCCACCGGAACTGGACGAAAGACCGCGACTATCTCGCCCCGCCCGCGACGGGAGAACTGGCGGACATCGATCCGGCCTTGATCGTGACGCCGCCAAAGGGCTTGGAGGCCGGGTACGTCCCCATCGCCACGCGGCAAGCAGCCCGAGAATAGGTGACTCTCGGGGCTCTTGCTGTACCTCCGTAAGGACGAGCACCGACGCCGTCGACAGAAGACGCCGCACGAGGTTGAACGCTCAGGAAGGCGGCCTCTGAAGACGAGCTTCGATCTCTTTGGAGGTCGGGGTTACGGACAGCCCGCCGAGCGCGGTGCAACGTAATTCCCGGGGCAGACTGCGTCCGACCCGATCCATGGTTTCGATCACTTCATCGAGGGGAATCACCGGATCGTAGCCCGCCAGAGCCATGTTGGCACAGGCCAGCGCATTGGCGGCCGCCATGATATTCTTGCCCAGACAGGGCACTTCCACCCGGTTGGCAACCGGGTCGCAAATCATGCCCAGGGAATTCTGGAAGGCCATTGAGGCCGCCGCGACGGCCGCGCGGACTCCGGCCCCGGCCAGGGAAATGAGGGCTGCGGCCGTCATGCCGGAGGCCACGCCACACTCCGCCTGACAGCCGCACACCTCGGCGGCGAAGGTCGTCCGGAAGGCGACCAGAACGCCGATCAGCCCGCCGGCCAACATCGCCTTGGCGGCCTCCTCGTCCCCGGCGCCGAGGGCATCGGCCACGGCAAGACAAGCCCCCGGCAGGGCCGCACAAGCGCCCGCCGTCGGCGCTGCTACGATCACACCCATCGCGCTCTTGACTTCCATCAGGGCGGTGACGTTCAGAATAGTGGCATTGAGAAAGCCCGCCTCGAGAAGTCCGCTTGCTCGCAGACGGGCCTGGAATTGTCCAGATTGAGGGCCCAGGATGCGATCGCGGTACGTCGTGCCTTGGAGACCTTGCCGGAGAGACGTACGTACGATCTGCACAATCCGAACCATGTGCTGGAGAACCTCCTCCCGGGAGAGGTTCCCACGCTGGCTCTCGTATTGCGCCGCCAGTTCCCAAAGCGGCAGGTTCCGGCCATGGTCGTAGCGTAACACCTCCTCGCACGTGGCAAAAGGCACGGTCATCCCCCGCCGTGACAGAACGGGAAGGACCGGCCCAAGCCGCCGAACCTGCCGGATCTTCCCGCCGGCGCAAAGCCGGTCGATTTCGCTGTCCCCCAGGGCCCGCTGGGCCTTGACCTGCAACAGCACCCCGCTCCCGCACTCGTGGAGCAGGACTTCGTCGGCTCCGATCCTCTCGGCGAGCCGGTCCTCCTCCTCCGGCCGACCAGTCATCCAGACCAGGGTCTCCCAGTAATCGCCGAAAAGGGAGACCGGGGTCCCGTCAATGGCCACGACTTCGATCATGCCACCCCCGGTCGAGATGCCCGTCAACACATGCCGGCGCTGCGCGTTGCCCAGCTCGATCCGGTAGGTGTTCGGATGCTCGAAACCAAAATCCCCGATCTCAATCTTGACTTGGACGCCGCTGGCACGGATCGTCCGCGCTGCCTCAGGAAGACGCTCGTCCGTGGCCTCCCAACCCAGGAGCCCGGCGAACAGCCCCATGTCGGAACCCTGGGTCTCATGCGTGGTGGCCAGAGAACCCTGGCGGTCGAACTGGATGAGGACCTGCTCAGGGTCCCCCTCCAAGAGATCCCGCGCGAGCCGGCCGAGGCGCAGGGCCGCCGCACAGTGGGAGCTGGATGGCCCGCGCATGACCGGGCCGATGACGTCGTTGAAGATGCTGGGATTCATAGGCGTCCGATCAGTGAGAACACGCGGGTGCCGTCGGCTCCGTGTGATACTGCCAGAGCCGCTCGAGCAGATCATACATCTGCCGATCGTGCTCTTTGAGCTCCGCGCGGGTGAACGGGTAGAAGTCGTTGCGGCCGAAATACGCTTCGCTCGACTCGGCGAAATACTCCTTGGCATTGGTTATCGCGTAGGCACGTTCCTCCGTGATCTTCTCGCCGGTCCAGCGCTTCACCTTGTCGTAACGGCCGCTCTTTTTCGCCGCTTCGTAGACAGCCTGGACCTCAGCGTTGTCAAAACCGAGCACCTGGTCGTGGTAGGCGTGGGCCAGTTCGTGGAAGGCGAAGAACGGCATGCGGCGGGTCTCTTTCTCGAAGAGGCGAACGTTGGTGAACTCCACCGCCTTGGCCATCGTCGGGTCGCGCCCGTGATCACAGAGCCAGCGCCGATCAGGGTGGTACTCCGCCGTCGGCCGCACGCCCGGATATTCTGGCGAGAACCAAAGCGGCACTTGTTGCAGCCTTGTCGCCGCCGGCTTCGGCATGACACGCAGCACTTCTTCGAGTTGGACCTTGAGCAATTCCAGTGCGCGAGTGGTCGCCGCACTCTCCTGCTGCAAGAGTCTCTTGCTCACATGTACCTGCCAGCCGGCCACGGAACGGATTTCGTGTCCGCCTGAGGAGCAACACATCACTGCCAACAGACACCGGCACACCACAAAGTGAAACACAGTCCCCGTCATTCTGACCTCACCAACACAGGGTTTCCAAACCGGACCAACAGTGTCCCCATTACGTCAGCGCCGTTCCGATTCTCAACCGTCGGGCGTTTTCCAGGGCACGGGCCGCGGCAAACAGGTCCTGCCCCGCCAAACCGACCGATTTGAAAAGCGTGACTTCATTCATGGTCCGCCTTCCTGCGGCACGGTTGGCGATCACTTCTCCCAGTTCGGTACGCACGTGCTCCGCCGTGATTCGTCCCTCCCGCAGCGGCATCAGCAGGTCTCCTGCCTCCTCCAGGGCCGCGGCGCGGTGATCGACGAACACACGAGCGCGGCATACGGTTTCCGGGGGAATCTCTGCGGTCTGGGGTCGCCACGAACCCACGGCATTGATGTGAACACCCGCCGCCAGGTCCTGATCTTCGAACACGGGCGTGGTCGCCGTGGTGGCGGCACATACCACCTGCGCCCCCGCCAGCGCCTCCGCCGCGTTTGATGCCACCAGGACAGGGATTCCCAGCCGCGCGGACATGTCTTCCGCGAAGGTTTCGGCGGCGGCCCGGCGGCAGTCGAACACCCGTACCAGTTTGATCTGGCGCACCGTACAGACCGCCTCCAGTTGCGTGCGCGCCTGGACCCCGGCCCCGAAGATCGCCGCCGTGTCGGCTCCCGGTTGGGCCAGCAGTCGCGTCGCCACACCCGACGCGGCGCCGGTTCGCAAGGCGGTGATCGCGGAACCATCCATGAAGGCCAGCAATCGACCGTTGACCGCGTCGGCCAGCAACACCACGGCTTGAATCAAGGGCAACCCCAGGCGGCCGTTGTCGGCGAACTGAGTGAGCAGCTTCAGGCTCACGTGGTGCGTCCCGGCGGCATAACACGGCATGATGAGCACGACTCCATTGGCCTCCGGGATCTCCACGCTGGAACGCGCCGGCATGGTCACCCGGCCTTCCGAAAGCTGCAGGAATGCCGCCTGCGCAGCCTCAATAGCATCGGCCATGGGCAAGGCCCGACGAACGTCCGCATGGGACAGGTAGAGCAGGGAAGGTTCGTTCCCAGTCATCGATTCATCCTCCATCACCTTCCCTTCGCCGGCCGGCGTCTTCCTGTCGCGTCACAATGGGCACGTAACCGACCTCCAGGCCCGGGGGCGGGGTCACCAGCAGCGCCGGATCCAGTTTGGCCAGCGTACCCTGGCCGGGCGGTGCCATGTAGTCCCGGTCGCTCGGCCAGTTCGAGTGGATCTTCTCAATGAAGGCCTGCAGCTTGGCCTTCTTCTCTTCGCTCCAGCGGTACTGCTGGAACGAAGGCTGATCGACAAACCGGTACCAGGAATAGGTGACCCGGGAGCCGTCGCCCAAAGCCACCGTAAACGGCCCCCGCGCCGGTCCTGGATGAGTCCAGGCGCCGCCGTTGGGCGACGTGTACGGTGCGCCGCGGCCCGCCAGTTTGAACTCTCTGCCCAGAAGCCCGGTCTCGGCCGGCACGTCGGCGGCCCGGACCGCCACCCGCTGATCGCCCACGTGCTGGAAGTATTCCGGGAAATTGCCCATGCCACCGGCGGTGCCGTCGTTCCACTGCAAGCCCCAGACATAGGCACCGAACGTCCTGGTGTCGAAGACTCTCGTGACATCCGTGATTTCTTGGCGGTCCTGATCGAAGCGCGGGGTGCGCGTCGTCAACGTCGCCTTCCAGGCGCCGCGCTCGTCGAAGCGCCCAGAGCACACCGACCCCCCGTCGCGCCAGGCCTTGAAGGCGTCATACAGAGCAGCCTTGGAGTAGTAGATCACGTCCTGCACCAGCAGGGATCTCCCCTGTTCATCTACCGGGAACTGCAGTCTCGGTATCTTCGAGTAGACGACGCCCTGGGCATCCGCGCTGTCGAAGCGCGGCACGGTATTGATCTCCATGGCTCCGCCCCCCATGCGGCCCGGCCGCGCATCCAGCCCGCGTCCGTAGATGAACGGGTAGTTGAACAATTTCCCGATCTTGCTCCAGGTCTCCGGTATGTAATAGGCGATCGGTCCCTTGAAATTCGCGGCGCTGAGAAAGCAGGTCCACGCCTGATCGCCGGTGGGCGGGTCCCCTGTGGTCGGCTCGGTGAACGGCAGGGCCATGTAGGTATAGCCCAGGAACTTGCCATTGGGATTGCCCTCGAACGGCAAGGCGTCGGGCGGAATCAACAGGCGGTTGCTGAGCTGCGCGATACCCAGGCGATCATCCGGCAGGGCCTCGCTGCTGTAGAAGAACGACCAGCCCGGCGAGCCGACCTCGTAGTCGTAGCATTGGGGCGTTGCGTTCATGCTGAATTTGGGCGGCCCGTACCGAAACCGATTGCCCGCCCAGTAGCCCAAGCCGCCTTCGACGGTCTGGAAGACGCTGCCCCACGTCGGCCCGCGCTCCGGCCAATGATCCCGGGCGAGCGTGCCGACCGGTGCCAAGGGCTTATCCTTGTTGTCGGAGTTGTCCGGCGTGATCCACGCGCTGGGCAGGCCGATCTGGAAGTTCGCCAGCGGCCGGTCGATCAGCGGCCAGACCGCCGCATAGAATCCCATGCCCATGCTGTACTCGCTCTGGTCCGGCGGGCGGGAGGTGCTGTAGCTGATATACCCGTGCAGACCCCGGGACTGCATGGTGACCACCCCCGTCTGGGGCGGCTCCGGGTTGCTCGCCTTCTCTGGACCGGCGCACGTCCAAGCCAGAGTAACGAGAGTCATCATCACGAGCAGCACGCTCCTTTTCATGGCAGTCTCCTTCAAAGGTGGATCTGGGAGGGAATAACCTCGTCTTCAGTTGCTCGGAGGATCGGCAATCAGGGCCTGCGCCAATGCGTAGCCGATCAGCGAGTAGGTCGCGGCTGAGCCGTTGTAATGACAATACCAGTGGCCCCCCAGGCGCCAGTATTCCTCGGTCAATTCTTTCGTCGGCAACACATTGTCGCGCGTGTCCGGAATCTTCTTCTCCCGCTTGACACGCTGATATCTGTCGGCCATGACCCGCAGCTCCTCCAAACGTGGGTCCCAGAAATCGAGCGTGGGTACGAACGTGACGTTCTTGAGCGATGGATCGTCCGCGACTGCTTTCTGGGCTTGGCGGAATTTCACCAGGGCCACGGCCTCGCGGTCCCGGGGATTCTCCGCTCTGATGGTCATCTCGTGCCCCCCCACGCCCAATTCGCCGATCACGATGGGCATATCGGGCGCGCCGAGGTCCTGGCGGAGGTCACGGAACATGGCCGCCAGGTTGCGGGAGTACCTGTCAATGATGCCGAGGCCGACCTGCCGATCCCCAAGGCGGGCGGACCACTGGCAATAATCGTTCCAGCCCTGGAACCAGGCCAGCCCCACGATCTGGTAGCCCTGCCCCCGATAGTCGGGCACCACGTCCTCGACATGGGCCAGACACTCTTTGATCTCCGCAACCATCTTCCGGTAGTAGAGACCAATCTCCCGCTTCCGACCTCCGGAGGCCTGCTTCTCCAGGAGAGCTGCTTCCTCTCCGGCCGGCCGGCCCGCACCGGGAGATCGAAAATCACAAAAGACATCCTTGCCACCCCAGGCGGTCTTGATCAACAGGACTCGCTCCTGGTAGTGCTCACCCAGGATCGTGCCGAACATCAACTCCGGGCCGATCTCGCGGTCTGTGGCCCCCCAGCCGACGGTCACCGGACCGCATTGCTCCTTCCTTGGCTCGGCCCGATAGGAAATGGTCACATTTTGGCGGACCGCCCAGGAGCCGTCGGCATTCTTCAGGAGCTTGAGCAGGTGGCCGTATTTCGGATGGTCGCCCAGGTGATCGAGGCTGGGAACCTGACCGTGACCTTCCATGTTGGACTGCCCGGCCAGAATGAACACCTTCACCGGCCTTTCCTGGACCGCAGGCGAGAAGGCGGGGCGCACGGCCGGCTCCGGCACGTCAGGTGAGCCGGAGCCGAGAAGCACGCGCGCGAGCGCCAGGACCATGACGATCTTGCGACAACCCATGCACCTGCTCCTTTCCGCGAGAGAACTGGGCCCTGCAACATCCCGGTGTCGAAAACCTCTATGGGACTTCATCATACGATTTGGTGATCTTGCGTGCCAGAGGTTCTTCCGCCTCGCACGCCCCGCCGGTACAAAAGGCCACCGACGCGAAGCGAACGACGCCCAGGTACTCCCTACGCGGTACATTCTCGTTGACAGAAGCAGAGGATCTGCTACTGTTGGCGCGGCATCCGCAAGCAGGATGGAACTGCCTGGAAAGGACGGGGAGTCACCTCATGAGGCAACGTACCGCGACCAGCCTTCTCTGTGGGGCTATTGTCATCCTGGGTCTTGCTTTCCCTGCGGCCGCCGGTGAGAGTCCCAGCCAGGCAAAGCCGGCCCCTGACAGACCCAACATCCTGTTGATCCTTGCCGACGATCTCGGCTACGGCGACCTCGGCTGCTACAATAAGGAGTCCAGAGTCCCCACCCCCCATCTCGACCAACTCGCTCGCGCAGGGATGCGATTCACCGACGCTCATTCTCCGTCCACCGTCTGCACGCCCACGCGCTACAGTCTGCTCACCGGACAGATGGCTTTCCGGATCAATTACCGGGGTGTCTTCACCGGCGTCGGGGGACCCTGTCTCATCCGGGTGGACCAACTGACGCTGCCGCAAATGCTGCGGGACCGCGGCTATCGCACGGCCCTGGTTGGCAAATGGCACGTCGGGCTGACCTTCCTCGATCAGGACGGACAGCGAATCACGAAAGGCGGGCTGGAAGGCGTCAAGATGATCGATTATGCGCGGGCGATTCCGGATGCGCCGATCCACCGGGGTTTTGACCGGTTCTTCGGCACCGCCTGCTGCCCGGCTACGGATTTTCTCTATGCCTTCATCGAGGGCGACCGCATTCCTGTACCCCCGACCAGACTACTCGACAAGACAAACCTGCCCAAGCATCCGTATGCGTCCGATAACCGCCCCGGCATGATCGCACCAGACTTCGATCTGGAAACAGTGGACTTGGTCTTTCTGAAGCAGAGCCAAGAGTTTCTCGAACAACACGTCCAGACCTATCCGGGAAGACCATTCTTCCTGTTTCACTCGACGCACGCCGTCCATCTGCCTTCCTTTGCGGCGCCGGAGTTCCAGGGCCGGACGAAGGCCGGACCGCACGGCGATTTCCTCTGCGAGCTTGACTTCATCGTCGGCGAACTGTTGAAGACCTTGGACAAACTCGGCGTGGCAAACAACACACTGGTCTTGTTCGCCAGCGACAACGGCCCGGAAACCACGAGTGTCGTTCACATGCGCGCCGACTATGGACACGATGGGGCCCGCCCGTGGCGCGGGATGAAGCGTGACCAGTGGGAGGGCGGCCATCGCGTTCCGTTCCTCGCCCGCTGGCCGGGCAAGATCGCTCCTGGCCGCACCGGCGGTCAGACGGTCTGCCTGACCGACATCATGGCTACCTGCGCCGCCCTGACCGGCACGACGCTTCCCAAGAATGCCGCCCAGGACAGCTTCGACATTCTGCCGGTGTTGCTCGGCAAAGATGGCGGCCAGCCGATCCGCCCGTACACTCTCCATCAGACGATCAGCCTGGCGCTGGCGATCCGTCAGGGCCCCTGGAAGTACCTTGACCACCGCGGCTCCGGCGGGAACAACTATGACAGCGGCGACTTGAAGCCCTTCGCCCTGCCCGACACCGCTCCCACCGCTCCGGGCCAGCTCTACAATCTCGACGCCGACCCCGGCGAGAAGACGAACCTCTATCTCCAGCATCCCGAGATCACGCGGAATCTGAAGGCCCTGCTCGAAAAGAGCAAGCAAGACGGTCGCAGCGCGCCCGGAACCCCGTAGGCAGCGGTGATGAGCCGTATCTCAGATTCCTCATTACCCGGCCGGCGAGCGCCTTTCGAATGATGCAGAACGGCCAATCGTGGAACACTCTTCGGCCATCCACGCGGAGTTGATCTGCCAAGCGCCGCCCAGGTACACCCAGAGAGCGCCGCCGCCGTAGGAGGCGGAGCCGGACTTCATGCCCATGGTGACGTTGCCCGAAGGCTCGCTCGGAAAAATCACCAGGGTGTAGGTCCTGCCCCCCGTGAGGAGGATGTTCTGTGCCAGGAAGTTGACGCTCTCCCACGCATCGGTCGGCAGAGGGTCGGAAGCCGTGCGGGACCCGAGGATGACCGGGCCGGGCTCCCCCGCCACCGTGTCTCGGATCTGCACGACCGGCGCCGCGACGGGTAGAGCGGCATGACCAAAGGTGTTGCCGAGCTCGACGTGCTCCAGCCAGCCCGTAAACCCGGCCGTAAAGGTCTGTCCTATCCACATCGTGCTGACACCAAAGTGGGCGGTGACGCCGCCATCCTGGTTCTCCTGGTATTGGTCGAGAGTGGGGACGGCCCACGCGGACGAGCTTGCCCACAGCAGGGAAATGACAACCGACAATCGCACCACGTTCTTCATCACTCCCCTCCACCTGGCCTCGATCACCAGCGTTGAACTGCCGCATGCGCTCCACAAGGTCGGCACATGCGCAGCATCAACCTCGCTCGGAACCTCGCTCCTTTGACGTGCCTGACGCTTTCAGACGTACTTCCTCAACGTCCTACTTATGAACATCCTATGGCGTCCTCCACGATTTGTCAACATTCATTCCTCCTATTACACGAGTTTTACCGGACGACGGAGTGACATCGGAGGATGGGGCAATGTCTCTCTGCCGGTCGTGCGTCCCCGCACGACCACCCCCGTGACGAAGACGGGACCCGACGCAAGACAAAGAGATCATCCGCCGACACACTTGCCCCTGCGGAGGCAGGAATCCACCCGCGCTGAGGGGCGCAAAAAAGAAGCCCCCGGGGAGGCAGAGCGAGGTTATTCCCAAAGGCAATTCATTTGAAATGTTTGAAATACCCGCCTGTCGCGCACCCCAAGGGCGACCCTTCAGAGCGACGGCCAAAATGTCACGTCACGTCTTCTTGTCCCCTTTCCGGAAAACATCGTTGCCGATCCGGATGCTACTGTCTTCCTTCATACAGGAGTACCCATCGGCAGATCGCCGCCCGGCACATCAGCGTTTCTCGGGCCGCCGCGCCGCGGCCCCGCCGGGGGTTGGCAAGGGGGTCGGCACCGATGCGGCCGGTGAGTCTGCCGGCCAATCCCAGGTCACCCCGCTCGACAGCCGACCGCCCTACGGTTGCTTGCCCGGCCCGGCCTGCTTGCCCGGTTTAGCCCCCATAACTCGCCGGACACCCGTGGTAGATTTTTCTCAAGAATCTGTGCGAACAGGCGAGAATTTTCACGTTCTGCTCATCGGGGCAGCCGCGCGCCGGTAGCCACGGCGCGGCAGAGACTTCCGCCGACCTGACACCACCGCAAGGCCGCGATCAGCCTTAGGCTTGACCATGGCTCCACCCTTCGTCGCCGGCGGACGCAACGGCAACAGGTCACCGGCGGTCCTACGGACATCGTTGCCCTCCTGGTACTGAGAGTGAGGTCTTCCCCCCTTCCGCCCCGCGCACATCCCGCCGGCAGCCCGGTTCCGATCCGGAAGATAAAGTACTTTTCTGCCCAAAAAGTTGCCTGCCAGGGGGGTTTCTCTAAACCCTACTTCCGCTTCGACCGATACACCTCCTGCTGTCGTTGACGTGGGTACTCTCGGTTGCGCCAGGTCACGCCTGCGGAGGCCCGTCCCCGCGCATCCTGGAGGACAAATCGACCAGATGGTTACGATAGGAGAAATGCATGGCTGTGTGCACCCAACGCCGTACCGTGGTGGACAAATTCAATGCGTGCCCGGAAGAGATTCGGGCCTCCCTCTCGGATCTGCCCGGACTGCTGGAGGGCTTTCCGCTGGAGGTGGCGCTCAGCTACCTGTTCGCCCAGGTCGAGCGGGCCCATAACGCCACGCTTTGCTCGGGCGCGGTGAGGATCCACCGAGCCAATCGGAGCATCGCGCGAGCGGCCGTGGGTGCGCACCAGGTGACGAGAGAGAGCTTCCAGGAGCGGTTCCAAACGGTTTTCGGCCGACCGATTCCGGACGAAGTCCGGCAGGAGTTGGAGGCGGCGGAGCTCGTGCGTGACAGGATCCTCAGCGGGCAGCCGACGCCGGAAAAAGAGAAACGCGAAAGCATCGGCCATGTTCTGGACTACGCCCAGGCTTTCAACCGCTTCGTGAACAGCCTCGCGAGGTTCAAACCGTTTGGAGACCCGAAGGGGTCGAACGGCGGCGCTGAGCCCTTGGACAGATCCACCACCCGCTGGATGCTCAAGGGCATGGGATTCAGCCTGTCGTGAACGGGCGGACCAGAACCGGGACACCGGGGGATGTTCCCCAGAAGAAAATCCCCCGCCTCCATCTTGCCCGATAGCTCATAAGCACTTGCTCCGGCAAGCGATCATGAACGGCCATGATCCAATATGAACCGGGCCCGTTCCCGGCGGAGCATCTCGCAGGGCGTCATGGACTTGATACCCAGCCTTCGCGAAGGCCTCCAACTGCTTGAGCGTCGGCGCCGCCGCACCGCGCTCCCACAGCTCATACCGTGGAAAACGCCCGCGCAGACTCTCCACGCTCCGGTCGGCCCGTTCTCGGGCCCAGCGCAGAATCTCAGGTTGTATCGTAACGCGGCTCATACGCCAGCCTCCTGGCAAACGTCGATCTTACCCGTCGTCGCCGCCCAGAGCAAGGCTATGCGGTACGCAGCGCTCCACAAGGCGGAACCTCAGACGAGCGATTAAGCAAGTAGGATGCTTCTCCTGATTCCCTCGAAAAAAGGACCGCGTACCTTTAGTTCCGCCCGACTTTGAATTGGGTATGCCGTTCCCCAAACTGCTATCCGAGCAATCGCGGAAGCTTCGCTCGTGTCGCCCTTTTGAAAAGAAGTTCGTGTCGGCTCCGCGACTTGTTACGTGGCCTCCTTGTATTCCCTGAAGCCGTCGAGCAATTGTCTGAAGGAGGTGGGTTTGTATCTCTGGAAGCTCTCCTCGTCCACATAGACGAAATTGTATCTCACTTCTGTCTGCACTCGATTGATGTCTTCGCACCACTGCCGCAGACGCTGCATCTTCAGCGGCACATCCAGGTCTTCCCGGCCCTTGGTTTCGACAATGAAAATCCGGCGGGCCGATACCTTGACCAGGAAATCCGGGTAATAGTTGGAAATGTCCCCGTCCGCGTTCCTGTAATCCAGTTTGAAATGCACGGCCAGATAGTTCTTGGCGTAGGAAACCACGTCGTCGCAGTCCTCCAGAAAGCCGGCAAACAACAACTCAAAATGCTCGTCCCCGATGATGCGATTGAAGACGCTCTTCTTCGGAATGAGGTAGCCCTGATCCTTGGCCACGAAGGGGCGGGTTCGCCGCAGTTTGATGGTGTCGCGGATCTCGGCATCGCCCTTGTCCTGCACGGTAAGGGCATTGATCGCCTTCTTGAAGGTCTCGATCAGGGTCTTGGTAGCGGCCAGTTCCGACAGGTTGCGCAGGGTGTTGGGGCTTTCGAGTTCTACCTTTCGGTCGAACAGATGCTCCTGCACGAACGCCTTCACCTTGCCGTACAGCACATCGTAGCCGCTCACCAGGCGCAGATCCTTCATAATGGTCTGGGCAAAGTAGCCGATCACACTGCGGTAATCGGCAATGCCGGCCGTGTCCAGAATCGTGCTGTGTGTCACCTCACCGGTGGTGATGTCCTTGAAGACGATCTCCCGCTGCTGCTCCGCGCTGAACTGCATATATGCCACATGCTGGTGCCCTAACGCACTCACGTCCAACAATCCCAGGTTCTTGTATTCCCGGTAGATGCGCGGCGTCAGCACCGGAATTTCAATATCGAGCGTATCGATGTCTTTCTTCTCATTCTCCGTGTCAATTTCCACCACCAGCGGGGTCTTGGGGCCGGTGCCTTCCCCCATCGGTTTGTGTTCCAGCACCACGCCTTCGGCCTGGATGGATTCCACAAAGTCCATAAAGGCATCCGTGCCGACGACGCTGACGTATTCTTCCACGCCGCCGGGATACATCTTGCGCAGTCCACGCCCCAGGGTCTGTTCCGGCAGGATCTTGCTCTGGGCGCCATAGGGACGCAGGCCCACAATGGTGGTGACATTGCGCACGTCCCAGCCCTCTTTCAGCACCATCACAGAAATGATGGCCTTGTAGGAACTGTCCATGCTGTCAATTTCATTGGCCTGCTTGCGCAGTTCGTCCAGTTCTTCTTTGCTCTTGCCTGACGTGGATTCGGAAATCTCCCCGTTGCTCTTGGTGTGAATGACCAGCACCGCGCCTTTGAGATCGGGATAGTTGCTTTCCAGGTATTCGGCCACGTCGTCACAGTTGCGCGTGTCGTCCGTCATCACGAAGAGGATGGCTTTCTTGCCGAGTTTCTCGTGCTCGACATATGCCTTACGCCACTCGATGACACCCAAGTGAATATAGTCAGCGTATTTCTCCGTGTACTTGGCGCTCTGACGCTCCACCAGTTTAGCACGGCTGGGCGTATCGGGCAGGACGGGGTGCTTGACCACGTTTTGCGAGATCGCTTCCACCAGCGGATAGTCGGCGATGGTCTGCACGAAGATGGCGCCGTTGTTGTGCTTCGGTGTAGCCGTCGTGTCTATTTGCAGGGCGAGGGCGGACCCTTTCTGCTTCAGGCGATGGTGAATATCTTCGATGGATTTGAACCACGCCATATGCGGGTCGTGAATATGATGGGCCTCGTCGTTGAGCACCACCAATTCGTCAACGTCACGCACGATGAGCCCCAAGTCCACTTTGGAATCGGTCGTCGCGCCGGTGGGCCGCTGGCCCAGGAAATAATCCATCGTGTCTTCGTCTTCGGCTGAAGGGGGAATGTCGCTGCCGGCATAGACGCGATGGATGTTGGTCAGGAAGATATTGCCGGTGGGCCGGGTGATGCGCACCTCGTCCTGCACGTGCAGGGTCAGTTGGAAATCGTCGCGCCAGTTGCGCCCGTCCACGCCATTCTCGGGAATGACTGGATCATCAAAGAAGATGCGCAAGCCCTGAAAATCCTTGTAGATGCGGTCGAGCACGATGATGTTCGGAGCGATCACCAGAAAATTGCGCGCCAGGTCCGACTGGGGTTCATAGAGCTTGTGATAGAAACTCCAGGCCAGAACCAGGCTCAGCACCTTCGTCTTGCCGGAGCCGGTCGCCATCTTCACGACGAACCGCCGCCAGGTCTCGTCGAACATGCCCGCCGACACCGCGCCGGAGCCGTCGAAGCGCATCAGGTCAAACTTGTCCTGCACGCCCACGACATCGTACAGATAGAGGATCGTCTCCAGCGCCTCACGCTGGGCAAAGTAATACTGAAACTCGGCCATCGTGCCATCGGCCCGGGGAAGGAGATGCGGGGTGCCGAACCACCAACGGAGCAGGCTCCGGCTGGTGTCCGTCGCGCCGACATAGGCACCGTGGCGGAACTCCTGCACTTTCTTGCGCAGGGCCGGCACCAGCGGGGGCATCAGCTTCTCCATGCTGGTCTCGCGCAGGGCCTCATCGGCCGGAAACCAGCGCAGGGCCGGGTCGAGGAGGGCGTGGGGAGATGCGGGGAAGTCTTTGTGCAAGGCCATTATTTGTCCCCCGCTTCCAGCCGCTTGACTCTGGTGTCGTCGAGCAAGAGTCTCATCTGTTGAATCGCGATTTGGTTCAGCTTGCGGAGCCGATCCGCCTGCGGCGTCTTCTCCTGAATGAAAAGGGCGTTGAGGTTCTCCAAATTGGAGAGGCAAACGAGCTGCGACACATCCGCGTAGTCTCGTATGTTGCCTTTGTCGCCCCGATGGCTGTCGCGCCACTGTTTGGCGGTCATGCCGAATAAGGCCATGTTCAGCACGTCCGCCTCGGAGGCGTAGATCAAATTGATCTGTGGCGCCGTCAGTTCCGGCGGGATCAGGTTTTCTTTGATCGCGTCGGTGTGGATCCGGTAGTTGATCTTGGCGAGGTTCCGCCGGATATCCCAGCCGAGTTGCTTTCGCTCATCCTCCTTGAGCCGCTGGAATTCTTTGATGAGATAGAGTTTGAATTCAGAAGATATCCATGATGCAAATTCAAAGGCGATGTCCTTGTGAGCGAAGGTGCCGCCGTATCTGCCTGACTTGGAAATGAGCCCGATGGCGTGGGTGAACTCAATCCATCTTTGAGGCGACAGGACAAAATAGTTGCTTCCGGCCTCACTTCTAAACCTCTCGAATTCGAGAGGTTTAAAATCCGGGTTGCTCAACTTCTCCCACAAACCAAGGAACTCAATCGTGCTTCGACTTCGCATCCAGTTGTTGATAATCGCGAACGGATCGTCCTTGTTGCGGTACTTGGCAATATCCGTCAAGGAAATATAATCCTCCCGTTCCCTTGAGATGATGCTTATTTCATTGCCCTGCACATTGATTCTCTCGACCACTGCCATCTCCTGTTCACGGCCTAATCCCCTCGAATTCGATGGGATTAGAATCCGGTTATGTATCTCCTCCCAGATACCTTTTCGTAATTCAACAGATGTTCAACTCTGCTTTGCTTTCAATTATGGCGAATTCGCCGTAGTTAAAACCCGTCGAATTCGACGGGTTTGGACACCGACAAATGGCCTTAACCCTTTGTCTTGCCCACAGTTACGTCCACAAGCATCATCGTGTCGTTGCCGAAGATGTCCACCACCTTCACGGCCAGCTTGCGCCGCCCGGGCGTGCATTCGTGAAAGACGCTGGTCAACTCCAGCGAGCGGTCTTTCCTGGTGCGGAAGGATTGCCACTCGTTCTCGAAGATGTAATCCCCGGTCGTATCTGTTTAGCGGGCCAATCTACGTTCTCGGCCCCGAAAAGGCCGTTTGATCGCACAAAGAAGGCAGACTAAATGCCATGTGACACCCGAAAGCCTCATTTTTGGCGTCAGAAACCGCGTTTGGGGCGCTAAACAGATACCCCCGGTCCAGCGCCCTTCCCATTCGCCGGTTGTCGGCTTCCAGGAAGCGGATAACCTCTTGTTGTTCCTGTTCCGTCAATCGTGCCACGATCTGTCCTCACCAAAGGGCCTTCAACGCTCCAAACCAGGTTCCCATTCTACGGGCTACCGGTTGCCGGGCAAGGAGAAATGAGGCAAGATGCGGTCAACATCGATGTTAAGAACGGGACGACGTCAGGTACTCTCTGGGGGGCAAATCCGTGTCGAAAGAGCGGTTGTCGGTGATCAGAAGTCGGCACAGAGCATTGACGGCTGTGTTGTCCCCCGGTTATCAACAATGACCGGCAATTCCTCCGCCATATCGCGGCCTCTCAACCCTATGAATACTCCCGGACTCCGCTGCATCCTATCCCCTCTCATCGGCAGGAGCAAGGGGATTCTGAAAGCCAAAGCGTGCGAGACCGGGCCGATAAACGTCCCCTAAGGATAGGGACCAAAGGGACCATTCTGCTTTTATGGTTGAGATTTCTCTTGACGAGGAACTAAGGCATTTTGTATGGTAATAGAAGAACAGAATAGAGGCTGGTAGATGGGAGAGTACAAATCCGGACGGTTTCGGCGCGAGCGGCCCGGCCTTCGGCCGGAAGCAACCTTCTCGCGCCAAGACGCCAAGAGCGCCAAGAAGGGAGGACGAATGACAGAAGACAGAGGACGGCGAACACCTGAATCCTTGGCGATCTCTGCGTCTTTGCGAGGGAATCGGTTTTGGTCGCGGCCGCAGGCCGCGCTGGGATCTTCGTGGCTTTCTGTGAGAATACCCCTCTGTGCAGTAGGGATGCAGTTATGACAACATGGGCTCCAAGGCCATTCGGCGAAACAAGACGCCCACGACAAAAGTCCCCCAGTCGGATTCCGACCCGCGTTTCTGTGCGGATATCAAAGATCGGTTCGGCTGGTCCCGACTTTTGTCGGGCGCGTCAAACAAAGCCAATTTCGCCCCGCACGGACAGGACCGGGCTCAGGCCGGCACGGACTTACCGCTGAGGTCCATTGTGCGAAACAAAGCCAAAAGGCAGTAGGCGGTGGTCAGTTGTCAGTTGTCAGTTGGAAAACCGCTGAACCAAAGCCAATTTGCCCCAGAGCGACACGAGGGACAAGTGCCGTATGGGAAAGGAGTTACGATGAATCGGTGCCACCACGGGACTCGGCAAAACAAAGCCAATTGGAAGAGGAGTTTCAAGTTGGAAGTGCCAAGTGTGAAGCTGGAGAACCCAGGATCGAGTCCTTCGAGTCTTCCGACTTCAAACTTCCAACTTCAAACTCCCGACGAACCGCCCTGCGACGGGATGTGCGAAACAAAGCCAATTGGCAGAGGAGTCTCAAGTGGGAAGTCTCAAGTTTGACGCTGGGGAGCCCAGCATAAGGCCTTGCAGCTTCCGACTTGGGTTTGTGTTCGCCCTGACCGTCTTGCTTGTGTCGCTTGCGTGGGCCGGGCGGGTTCTGGTACATTGGGGCGATGAAGGATGCCGGCCGCTATGAGCGTTTGATCCGGGAGGCTGTATGATCAGTGTGCTGGTGCTGGTTACGATCGCGATCTTCGCGGTCGCCTATTGGACGTACGGCCGATTCATCGCCTGGCAGATGGATCTGCGGGACAACTATCAGACCCCCGCGCACGAGATCAATGACGGCCTGGACTACGTGCCAGCCCGCGCCCCCCTGCTGCTGGGGCAGCACTTCTCGGCTATCGCGGCGGCGGGGCCGATCGTGGGACCCATTCTGGCGGCGATCTGGTTCGGGTGGCTGCCGGCGTTGTTGTGGATCATCCTGGGTGCGATCTTCATCGGCGGTGTTCATGATTTCGCGGCGTTGACGGCCTCCGTGCGACACCGGGCCGCCTCGGTCGGGGAGATCGCCCGGCAGTATCTCCCTGGCCGGACGTACATCTTCTTCCTGATCTTCATCTGGCTGGCACTCGTATACGTGATCGTCGCTTTCACCGATATCACGGGGCAGACGTTCCGGGCGGTGGCCCAGGGTGAGGCGTATGGACCGGGAGTCGCGGCCTCCTCGATCCTCTATCTGGGTCTGGCGGTGGTCATGGGGCTGCTCCTGCGCTTCACCACGCTCAAGCTGTGGGTGCTGACGGCGGTCTTCCTGCCGCTGGTGCTGCTGGCGGTGTGGGTTGGGCCGCAGATGCCGGCCCCGGTGCTGGAGGCCTTCGCGGGTGTCTCGGCCAAGCAGTGGGATGTCTTTCTGCTGATCTACTGCTTCGTCGCCTCCATCATCCCGATGTGGCTGCTGCTGCAGCCGCGCGGCTATCTGGGCGGCTGGCTGCTGTACCTGACGATCTTCATCGGCTTGGCGGGGGCTCTGTTCGGCGGCTTCGAGATCGTCTATCCCGCCGTGAATCTCGCGGGGCTCAAGAGCCTGGCCAACGGCAAGCTGCTGTTTCCCTTCCTGTTCATCACGGTGGCTTGCGGGGCCTGCTCGGGGTTTCACGCCATCGTCTCCTCCGGCACGACTTCCAGGCAGCTCAACCAGGAGACCGATGCGCGACCGATCGGGTACGGGGCCATGTTGTTGGAGGGCGTCGTCGCCGTGTTGGCCCTGGCCACCGTCATTATGATCCCACGCGGCTCGGATCAACTCAAGATGGACCCAAACCTGATCTATGCCAATGGTCTGGCGCAGTACCTGGGCCTGATGGGGGTCGGCTTCGGCATCGCCTTCCCGTTCGCCCTGCTGGCGTTCTCGACGTTCGTCTACGACACGCTCGATGTCTCGACCCGTCTGGCCCGCTACATCCTCCAGGAGCTGACCGGCTGGCACGGCCTGGCGGGCGCGTGCCTGGCGACGGCGCTCAGTCTGGCGGCTCCGCTGGTGTTCCTGCTGGCGGCGAAGGAGAAGGCGTATCTGGTCGCCTGGCCGATCTTCGGCACGAGCAACCAGATGCTGGCGAGCCTGACGCTGCTGGCGATCTCCGGCTGGTTGATCGGCACGGGCAAGCGGGCCTACTACGTGGTAGCGCCGATGGTCTTCATGCTGGTCACGACCATGGTGGCCCTGGTCTTGCAGGCACGGCCATTTCTCACGTCCCTGCCCGGTCTGCTGCGCGGGAAGACGACTGTCCCCACCGACGTGATCATCTCCGGCCTCTGCGGCTCGGTTCTGCTGGTGCTGGGCGGCCTATCGGCCTTCTCGGCATGCCGGGCTCTCTGGGCGTATCCCACGCGCGGAATGGCCAAGACCTCTTCGTAGTACTCCGGCCGCCAATCTGGTGAATGCCACGCACGTGTTGTCGTCCGACGGTTGCGTCGGACGTCGCCGGCGCCGCTGGACACACCACGCAACCGCTACGACGCGCGCGACCGCAACCTCTTCACGCGACTCACGATCTATGGGCTCAGGGTCCCGCCGGCGTGCTTTTCTCGGGAATCGCCTCCAGCCGGAAACGCACGGTGGGCGGCGGCTGGTTGGGGCGGATCTCGCCCGCCTTGACGGAATCCTGGGGAAAGCGGAACTCGACTTCCCGGCTGATCACCGGGTCGGTCGCCTGACGGTCTTCATCGCGAATGTACAGGATCAACTGGGGCGTCGTCTTGGCGTACAGATCGATGGCGTCCCGCGTTCCCTGGACCATGACGTACGCCCGTTTGGTCGGGTCGTCATCCTCCGGCAGGACGACGCGATACTTCCCCTGCATATTCTGGCTGAGGCAAAAAGAGAGCACGGCGGCGACCCGGTCGTCGATCAGGGCTTTCTCGGCGGGCGCCAGCGTCACGTTGACTTTAGTGGCGATGTCCTGGCGGAGCCCGGGGACCAACTCGATAGAAGGCGTCTTCTCCACCGCCGCAGTCCTGGCGCGGGTCTGCTCGTCGGGACTCAGGCGAATCGTCGCCTTGTGAATCCCCGCGTCATCCTTGGGCACGAAGACCTCCACCGTATCCGGCACGAGGCTCTTGACCTGCACCGAGGCCTCCAGCCCTACGCACGCAACCGGTACGGATGTCTTGACCAACTCCTGCACCCGCAGGGTCAACAGCTTGGGCTCGCAGTCCTCGACCGTCAGTCCCAGCTGGCGCAGCTCGTCGCTGTGCTTGAGGAAGTCCAGCACGTCCAACGTGCGGGTGTCGGCTTTCGTCATACCCTCCCGTTCGGGCGTCAGGAACAGGTTCAAATCGAGCGCCCCTTTGTTCTTGCGCCGCTTGACTTCCGCCACGCGGGAGGCCGGGCCCTTCAGGACCACCGAATCGAGCGTCACGGACGTCTGCAGCGCCGGCTCCTTGTGCTCCGCCACGAAGCAGACCCACAGCGCCGGATTGCTCGGCTTGGCGACCTCCACGACGACATCGGGCAGCGGCAGCACCTCATCCTGCGCCAAGTCGGCCCAGACCCAGATCAGGGCCGTCAGGAACACGACGATGGAAACCTTCCCGAATTTGAACTTCTCGATTCTCACTTGTTTTTGGCTTCCTCATCGACCCCTTCGGCCGGACGCCGGAGCCAGCGTTCCATGAGCGCCACGTGTCCGGTCCCCGCGGCGCCGCTCAGGTGCGAGCGGACCTGCGATTCGGTGACGTTGCGGGTCAATTCGCCGTTGCGCGCGACGGAAATGGCCCCGGTCTCTTCGCTGACGACCAGACACATCGCGTCCGAGCCGACAGTGATGCCGACGGCAGCCCGGTGCCGCGAGCCCAGCTCGACACCGGAGACACTGCCCGCCTCCGCCAACGGCAACTGCACGCTGGCGGCCACGATTCGGTCGCCCCGGATGACGACCGCCATATCGTGCAGAGGCGTGCCGGGGTAGAAAATGGTCTTGAGCAAATCGGACGTAACGCGGGCATCGAGGCGCACGCCCGTCTCGATGAATTCCCCCAGGGCCACCTGCTTTTCGATCACCATGATCGCCCCGATGCGGGCGGCGGACAGATCGGTCACGGCGGTGACCAGTTCTTCCACCGTGCGCGAGATCTGGTGGGAAGAGCCCGTCCAGATGCGGGGTTGGCCGATTTGAATGAGGACGCGGCGAATCTCCGGCTGGAAGCCCGCGACCGCCACGATCAGAATCGCAATGAGGAAGCCCTTGTACAGATACTGCAACCGGTCGAACGGCAGCCGCTCGACGATCAGGTTCAGGATCAGGACTCCCGCCACGAGGATGAAGATGACGCCGCGAAAGAGCCGCTCGCCGCGTGTGCCTTCGAGGAAGTTGACCACCCACCAGACCACCAGACCAATGGAGAACAATTCGACCGCGACGATCCACCATTGGTTCTGCGCGACGCGATTGAGGTAATCAACAAATGTGTCCACCGGTCCAAACCCTTTCCCTGGGTCTGTGCCCCGCATCCCCAAGCAGCGACGATTTATGATTTACAGTCCACGATCCGACGCGCCCCCAACACAATCCCTGCCGGTATGTCGGCCCATCGCCCGTCGCCAATCAGAAATCGTCCAGCGCGAATCCTACGGGATTCTTTTGTCGGTCAGCTTGCTCGGCCTGTCGAGCAACAGGAACCTGTCGATATCGGACATCATCATCTGGGAGTTCAGACGCAGCGTTCGGACGTGTCGTCGATGGATCTCGCGCGCCGTCTCGCCCGGCTGTTGTGTCGTGCAGCCGGCCAGCAGCCCGGCACAGAGACACAGACCCAGCACAAGCATGAAAACGCACCAGCGCAGCCCCTTGCGTCGTTTTTTCCCATTTTCCACAGCCATCACGCTTTTCATCAGGTCCCCTTCCAATGTGTCTTTCGACGGCTCGGTTCGTAGCGTGCCCACCGGGCGCTCACAGGGACGGGAGATTCCGCGTCTCTACGGCGTCACTACCAACGGACTCGTTCGCGGGGGTAGCGTAAAGCCCGCCCACCACATATTTTATTATAGCGGTCCGGCCCCGGCCCGTCAAGTCCGATACTCAGTCCAAAGCAGAAAATACCGGGGATTGCGGCCCAACGAAAGGCCCCAGGGTAAACGCAAAGCCCCGAAAGGGATACCTGGAAGGCGTCATCCGGGTGGCCGCGTCAAGGCCGAAGGCCTTGGCGATGGTCCTACGCTCGGGAGACCCGCCATCGCCAAGCTCCGAAGAGGGTTCCCAATCGCGATGGATCGCGATTGGGGGCCCAGACTCCGCTTGACGCTGGCACCCCAACGCGTCGCGCGACTTTGCGTTTGCCCTGCGAGAGCCCGCCTGTGCCTTGACGCTGCCGCCGGCCGGGGGGTACAATCCTTCGCCAGAATGCTCAGGCTGTACAGGCCCTGAGCCTGATTTTGACGTGGGCGCTCGCGCCCATGCTACCAAGGAGCGGACCATGAGAACCAAATCTGCCAAGACCCCTCTTACGGGCCGCCAGCGGGTGCTGTGCGCCCTGAACCATCAGCCGGCGGACCGCACTCCCGTCGATCTGGGCGGGACGCCCTGTTCCGGCGCCCACGTCAGCGTTATTGCCAACCTGCGGCGGGCACTCGGGCTTGATAAGGCCGGCGCGAGGGTCAAGGTGACCGAGCCCTATCAGATGCTCGGGGAGATGGCCGCCGACCTGCGGCAGGCCCTGGGGATCGACGTGGTTCACCTGCCCAACCGGACCAACATGTTCGGCTATGAAAACACCGGCTGGAAACCCTGGCGGACCTTCGACGGCACGGATGTGCTCGTCCCGACCCACTTCAACACCGATCCCGAGCCTGATGGGGACATTCTGATGTACCCCCAAGGGGACCGATCGGCCCCGGCGTCAGCCCGGATGCCCAAAGGCGGGTACTACTTCGATTCCATCGTCCGTCAGAAACCGATTGACGACGCCAAGCTCGATCCGGCCGATAATCTCGAAGAATTCGGCCCTATCGCCGAGGAAAACCTCCGCCACTACGAGCGATTGGCCGACGATCTGTACCAGAACACGGACCTGGCCATCGCGGCGGGCTTTCCCGGCACGGCGTTCGGCGATATCGCCCTGGTGCCCGGGCCCTGGATGAAGGACCCCAAAGGCATCCGGGACATCGAGGAGTGGTACATCAGCACGGTGACCCGGCGCGAGTACATCCGGGAGGTCTTCGCCCGCCAAGCGGAGATCGCCGTCGAGAACCTCCAGCGGATTCACCAGGCCGTAGGCGATAAGGTCCACGTGGTATTCATGGATGGGACTGACTTAGCCTCACAGAACAGCCTCTTCTGCTCCCCCGCCACCTACCGGGACCTGTATTTGCCTTATGCCAAACAAGTGAACGACTGGGTCCACGCCCACACGAAGTGGAAGACCCTCAAGCACTGCTGCGGCGGGTGTGAGCCGCTGATCGACGGCTTCATCGAGGCCGGCTACGACGTCCTGAACCCCGTCCAGACCTCCGCCAAGGGCATGGACCCGCAGCACCTGGTCGACACCTTCGGCGACCGGATCGTCTTCTGGGGCGGCGGCGTGGACACCCAACAAACCCTGCCTTTCGGCACCCCCACCGAAGTCCGCCGGCAGGTCCAGGAGCGAGTGAAAATTTTCGGCCGGAAGAACGGCTGTGTCTTCAATCCCATCCACAACATCCAGTGCAACACGCCCACGGAGAACGTGCTGGCCATGTTCGAAGCCCTCGGCCGCAAAGTAGCATGGGCGTCCCGCCCGTGAGTACCACGGGCGCGAGCGCCCGGGTGAAAGCCCTGTGGGGTGGGTTCGGGTCCCCAAACGCGATACTTCGCGTTTGGGAGCCCTTCTCGACCCACGCGTAAGGTCATTTCTCATTTGGCATTCTCCGCAGGGAAACGAGAAACGACAAGTGTGTAGGATGGGCGTTAGCCCGTGCGGAAATCTCTTCCCTCTGGCGGCCGTGCCGGTGGAGTTCACCGCTCATGGCATTGCGAGCGCAGCGCGGCAATCTTCTCCTGGGCCTCCGGCAATGATTGATGAATGATGATTTGTGCTTGCCAGCCGCGTAGGGTGGGTTCTCAACCCACGCGTGACCTGGTTCGCCGGCTTCGTCCGCCTATAGGCGGTCTGAAGTCTCTCCGCCCATGAACCGACGTAACCCCGCCTCCGGACAGACGGCCCGCGGCTACGGATCGCACTGCGGGACCGGGGGCAGCGATTACCCCCTCAAGGGACCCGAACCGCCTCTTCTCTTAGCCTTGCGGGCGTACGATGCCCTCGGGCGGAGGCTATGATGTGAGCTCCCCTCCATCGCTGATCCACTTCGACGCCTGTAAAACGTTTCACGGATGCCCCGGCGCAGCAGCCAGCGACTCCATGAGCTTCCGCACCCCGGCGTCACGTTTGGCTTCCGGGAACAGATCGATATGCTGAATCCGTTCCAGCGTCCGCGTGTCGTCGATTTCGATAGGCGGGACTTCGCATTCCGCCAGCCGCACAGGGAAGATGTAGGAGTGACCGGGACCATACTGGCGGAAGGTGGCAATGGCGTCGCGCACTTCAGGATAGACGCCGGAGCGATAGCGCTCGGTCAACTCCGGCGACAGGCAGACCACGACGGCGTAGGCGTTCTTCATCGCGTCGCGGATCGCTTCCTTCCAGTCGCGCCCGCCGAGGATGTCCTCGTCCCACCAGACCGGCTCGCCTGCCTTCTCCAGGTCTTTCACCAACCGCGCCACGTCGTCCTTATTATCGTGGCAATAGGATACAAACACGTGCTTCTCGCTCATGTCTCCTTGCTTCTTTCGCATTCGATTCCGCCGTTCATTTTGGTATCGGGTGGAATCGACTCCGTTCAATAGTTCCGCGACCGAATAGCGTTTGTCCGCCCCTATCGGGACGCAGGTGCTTTCGCCCAGCTCCTCCAGCTTCAGCAGGTGATCGTACGGCACCGCCGCAGCCGGCTTGTCTGGCAATGGCACCTCTTCCACAGGGCCTAAGGCCGGGATCGTCGCATGCACATACCGGAACGCGTCACGGACGATGGCGAGATGCTCCTTGCGTTGCTTGATTGCCCCCTGCACGGCGATGAACGCCCTGTTCTTCTCCATGTCGCCGCGGACAAGAACGGTAGCGCCCTCAATCGCAAGGACCGTCCCGCTGCGCCAACTGCGCTTGCGGTCCACGTGCTGGTGCATCCGCACGATGAAACGGCAGATCACGCCTGCCGGCAGGACAGGATAGGAGTATTGGAAGTTCAGGGATGTTTTTGGCTTCCACCGCAGACTCTTCGGCTCCTTCGGGTCGAGCAGTTCCGGGATCAGCCAGCGTGTCTCTTTGCCGTGATCGATCTGGTAGGCCAGTTCGAACTGCATCATCTTGCGTACAATGAAGTCGTGCCGGTTCGTGGGATAGCCATCGCGCGCGTTCAGCACGGCTTCCAGTTTCTCGCGCGTCAGCAGACCATCCCGCTTCGCCTTCAGTTCCTTGTCGTTGACGATCGCATAGACACCACCCGTCACCCATTCCGGATTGAGAACGAAGGGATCGTTCTGACCGTAGGGGTCGTTCGGATCCTGGAAGTTCAGCACCACGCCCAAATCGTGCAGGAAACGGATCAGGCGGTCCTGGCTCTCGGGCTTCTTGACGGTATGGCGCGTGCAGATCTCACGATAATCTTCGATAGGGATGTAGTTCTCCTCAGCCGCCACTTGCTCCAGTTCCGCCTTCACCGCGAAGTAGCTTGCCGGCAATTCATCGAAGACGTCCGGCAGGCTTCGAACCTGCTGTCCGATCTCGCGCCGGAGTGTCGCGATTCCGTGGCCGTTAGCGCAACTGGTCTGGATGAAGCCGCGGATGTTCGGGTAGTCGTGCATCAGGCGTGTCTCGTTCAGTTCGTGGGGATGCTGGTCGCACTTGTTGACCACCACCAGCACCGGCGAGTCGCCCCCGTAACTCTGGATGATCTTGAGCCAGTAGTGAATGTTGCTCTCCTTCTCGCCGGCGCGCGCGTCGATCACGAGCAGGTACAGGCTGCGCCGGGTGAGAAAGAACTGGTGCGTGGCGTGCATGATCTCCT